>DASSTF010000140.1:0-3560 GCA_035708045.1 Rhodanobacteraceae bacterium
CAGGTCCGAGGGCTTGGCCAGCGAGAACGCGCCCGAGGCGATGAACAGCATGTGGTCGGTCTTGATCGGGCCGTACTTGGTGGCCACGGTGGAGCCTTCCACCAGCGGCAGCAGGTCGCGCTGCACGCCCTCGCGGCTGACGCCCGCGCCGGTGCCGCCGAAGTCCGAGCGCTGCGCCACCTTGTCGATCTCGTCGATGAACACGATGCCGTTCTGCTCGGCCGCTTCCACGGCTTGCGCGCGCACTTCCTCGTCGTTCAGGAGTTTCGCGGCCTCTTCCTCGATCAGCAGCGGGCGCGCCGCCTTGATGGTCAGCTTGCGATGCTGGGTCTTGTTGCCGCCCATGGACTGGAACATCTGCTGCAGCTGCTGCCCCATCTCCTCCATGCCCGGCGGCGACATGATTTCCACGCCCACGTTCATGGCCACGTCGAGCTCGATTTCGCGTTCGTCCAGCGCGCCTTCGCGCAGCTGCTTGCGCAGCTTCTGGCGGGTGTCGCTTTCGAGCGTCGGCGTCTCGCTGGCGACGCGATCCTGCGTCCAGTCGCTGGGCTGGTTGCTCTGGCGGCGCGGCAGCAGGGCGTCCAGGATGCGATCCTCGGCATGATCCTCGGCCTGCGACTGGACGCGCGCCTTGGCCGCTTCGCGCGCCAGCTTGTAGGACACGTCCAGCAGGTCGCGGACGATCGACTCGACATCCTTGCCGACGTAGCCGACCTCGGTGAACTTGGTCGCTTCCACCTTCACGAACGGTGCATTGGCCAGTGTGGCCAGGCGTCTGGCGATCTCGGTCTTGCCGACGCCGGTGGGGCCGATCATGAGGATGTTCTTGGGCGTGATCTCGTTGCGCATGGCCTCGTCCAGCTGCATGCGCCGCCAGCGGCTGCGCAGGGCCACGGCGACGGCGCGCTTGGCGTCGTGCTGGCCGATGATGTAGCGGTCGAGTTCGTTGACGATTTCGCGGGGAGTCAATTCGGACATGGGTTTGGAACCAGGGATGGGTGGCGAGGGACGAGTGGCGAGGGCGGCAAGCAACGGGTATCCCGGCTTGCGTTCAGTCTGCGCCGATCTCCAGTTCCTCGATGGAGATGTTGTGGTTGGTATAGATGCAGATGTCGCCGGCGATCTTGAGGGCTTTTTCGACGATCGCGCGCGCATCGAGCTGATTGCTGTCGTCATCCAGCATGGCCAGGGCGGCGGCGCGTGCGTACGGGCCGCCGGAACCGATGGTGATCAGGCCGTGCTCGGGTTCGAGCACGTCGCCGTTGCCGGAAATGAGCAGCGAGGCGGTCTTGTCGGCCACCGCCAGCATCGCTTCCAGGCGGCCCAGGCGGCGGTCGGTGCGCCATTCCTTGGCCATTTCCACGGCGGCGCGGGTGAGGTTGTGGCCGTGCTTCTCCAGCTTCTGCTCGAACAGCTCGAACAGCGTGAAGGCATCGGCAGTGGCCCCGGCGAAGCCGGCGAGCACGTCGCCCTTGCCGAGACGGCGGATCTTGCGCGCGTTGGCCTTCATGACCGTGTTGCCCAACGTGACCTGGCCGTCGCCGCCGATCACGACCTTGTCGCCGCGGCGCACCGAGATGATGGTGGTGGCGTGGAAAGATTCCATGGGAGTTTCCTTGGAGGGAGGCTCATGAGGTGGGGACGGTGGCCGGCAGCTTCAATATGGCCGGGAGCGACCGGTCACGTGGAGTTCCCGGCGGCCATCAACCCTTGCGCGATCCCCGGGCCTGGCAACCTTTGCGGCGAAAGACACGCCATGCGTAGACCACCACGATGCCGGCGATCACGGCATCCGATGCCGGACCGACATAATGGCCGACTTGCTCGAAGTTTTCCCCGAGGGCATAACCCGCGTAGACCAGGAGGGTGGTCCACGCCAGCGAACCGAGGACAGTGGCCACCAGGAACTTCAGGAAGTTCATGTGCTGAAGGCCGGCGGGAATCGAGATGAGCGAACGCATGCCCGGAATCAGGCGGCAGGCGAACACCGCCCACGTGCCGTGTCGCGTGAACCACATCGATGCCCGTTCCACGTCCTTGCGCGACAGGGTCAGCCATCGCCCATGGCGGTCGGCAAATGATTTCAGCCGCTGTTCGCCAAACCACCAGCCGCATCCGTAAAGCAGCGTGGCGCCAAGTACCGACCCGAGCGTTCCGGCCGCCACCACCCCGGGCAGGTTCATCGAGCCTCGCGATGCCAGAAATCCCCCCAGCGGCATGATCAGTTCGGACGGGATCGGTGGAAACACGTTCTCGATGAACGCCAGCCACGCCACACCGGCATATCCCATGCTGTTGATGATGCTGGTGATCCATGCGCCCATGCATAGCCTTTGCGCGCCGATACGCGCATATGGGCCGATGCGGCAAAAATCCGTCGCACCGATCCCGCTTGATGCCTGATTCTCAGTCGCGGGTGATCACGCCGCAGGCAATGCGCGCGCCTGAATTGCCGGAAGGCTGGCTGGTGTAATCGTCGGGTTGCGCATGCACGATGACGGCGCGGCCAAGCACGTCGGTGTTACTGCCGGTCCCCAGTTCGATGCCCTTGACCACGGTATCCACCGTGGCCACGCCATCGGCGTTGGCCTGCTGGTTGGGAATGTCGCCGGCATGGTGGGATCCACTTTGCGGACGGCCGTGCGGTTGTTGCGTCGGGTTGAAATGTCCGCCCGCGCTGCTGGCGTCGGGTGCGCCGCAGTCACCGTTTGCATGGATGTGGAAACCATGCGTGCTGTCGGGTTGAAGCCCGCTGATGCGACCGGTGATGTGGACGCCTTGATTCGTGGCCACGAACGAAAGCCTGCCCGAAACATGGCTGCTGCTGGCTGGGGCGAGAACGGCGTGGGCGCGGGTTGCGTGGGCGGTGGTGTTGGAAGATCCGGCATTTGGTCCGTTGCCGGCGTTGCACCCCGCGAATACGACGATCGAAACGATGGCAAGAAGCGGAATCATGCGTGTCATGGAGCATTTCCATCGGGACGGGAACGCTTTCAGCTTAACGGGCGGCTCTTAACAGGGCATCAATGGCCGGCAAGGATCATGCCGTGCGATGAACTGCGACCCGCACCCGGAATGCCGGATCAGGCCGGGGCAAGCAAGGCATCCAGATCGTCCTGGTCGAACTTGAGCCGTTCGCGGCTGCCGCCGCCTGAAAGGACGGCTTCGGCGAGTTCGGCCTTGCGGGCTTTCATGGCTTCGATGCGCTCTTCCACGGTGCCGGCGGTGATGAGGCGGTAGACGAAGACCGGCTTGTCCTGGCCGATGCGGTGGGCGCGGTCGGAGGCTTGCGCCTCGGCGGCGGGGTTCCACCACGGGTCGTAGTGGATGACGGCGTCGGCGGCGGTGAGGTTCAGGCCGACGCCGCCGGCCTTGAGCGAGAGCAGGAACAGCGGCACTTCGCCGTCCTGGAAGCGGCGCACGGGCTCGGCGCGGTCGCGGGTGTCGCCGGTCAGGGTGACGTAGTCGAGATGGCGGCGGTCGAGTTCGCGCGCGATCAGGCCCAGCATTTCGGTGAACTGCGAGAACACCAGCACGCGGCGGCCTTCGGCGAGCAG
>DASSTF010000141.1:0-28640 GCA_035708045.1 Rhodanobacteraceae bacterium
TTCGAACAGCTGCGCGCCGCGATAACCGTCCACGGTGGCAATGCCCATCCGCGACAGGATTTTCAGCAGGCCCTTGCGGATGCCGCGCCGGTAACTGCGACCGATCTGGATCGGCTCGCCGTCGCCGCACGCGAGATGCCCCGAACGCGCCAGATCCAGCAGGCTCTGGTAAGCCAGCCACGGATACACGGCGGTCGCACCGAAGCCGAGCAGGCAGGCGATCTGGTGGGCGTCGCGCGCCGTACCGGTTTCCACGACCAGATTGCAGCAGCAGCGCAAGCCTTCGCGCACCAGCCGCGCATGCACGGCGCCGGTCGCCAGCAGCGCGTGGATCGGCACGCTGTCCGGCTGCGGGTAGCGGTCGGTCAGAAACACGATGCGCGCGCCCTTGCGCACGGCCTCGGCGGCACTGTCGGCCAAACGCTGCAGTGCGACATCCCAATCGCCGGCGCCCTGGGCGCACAGATCCAGCGTGAGCACGCGATCGGCAAAGTGCGGCAACGACAGCAGCTGGCGCAACTTGCGTTGCGACAACACGGGGGAGTTGAGCACCACCTGGCGGGCATGCCGCGCATCCAGCTCGAACAGGTTGGCGCCGCTGCCGATGCGCGTGGTCAGCGACATCGCCATGCGTTCACGCAAGGGATCGATGGGCGGATTGGTGACCTGCGCGAAAGCCTGCCGAAAGCAGTCGTACAAGGGCCGCACCTGACGCGACAGCGGCGCCAGTGGCGTGTCGTCGCCCATGGCTCCGATGCCTTCGCTTTCGGTTTCGGCCAGCACCTTGAGCACGGTCTCGCGCTCCTCGCGCGTCAGGCCGTAGAGTTTCTGCATGCGTCGCAGCGTATCCGGCGGCATCGGCTCGGCGGCCAGTGCCGGATCCACCAGATCCGACTCCAGATACGTGGTGCCGGCAGCCAGCCAGCGGCGGAAAGGCGCACGCGCGCGATTGACAGCATCCACGTCGGCGTCGCGCAACAAGCGTCGCTGATGGAAATCCACGGCCAGCATCTCCCCCGGCCCCAGCTGGCCCTTGGCCACGATGTGCGGAGCCGGCACGTCCCACAGCCCGGCTTCGGAAGCCACCAGCAGGCAGTGCTCATCCGACAACGCCCAGCGCGCCGGCCGCAAACCGTTGCGATCCAGCGCGCACACCGCATGGCGCTCGTCGCACGCCACCAGGCCCGCCGGGCCGTCCCAGGGTTCGCTGCTGCAGGCAAAGTATTCGTAGAATGCGGCCAGATCCGGGTCAATGTCCTCGCGGGCCTGCCATGCTGGCGGCACCAGCACGCGCATCGCCTGCAGCATGTCCATGCCGCCGGCCAGCAGCAGCTCCAGCGCGTTGTCCAGGCTTTGCGAATCCGAGCCGTGCATGCTTACCGGCAAACCCAGATCGTCCAGGCGCAGTCGATCCGACCGGAGCAACGGCGCGCGCGCCTGCATCCAGCGCCGGTTGCCGGCGATGGTGTTGATTTCGCCATTGTGGGCCAGCACCCGGAACGGCTGCGCCAGCGCCCAGCTCGGCGCGGTGTTGGTGGAAAACCGCTGATGGAACACCACGGCATTGGCCGCCAACGACGGCATGGCGAGATCGGGAAACACTTCGCGCAGACGCCCCGGCGCGGCCATGGCCTTGTAGCCGATGCTCGCGGCCGACAGCGACACCACATGGAATGGGGCATCTCCGGCCATGGCCAGTTCGGCGCGACGGCGGGCACGAAACAACGCCCGCTCGAAGTCTTCCCCATCCATGTCCGGCGCGGCATCGACGAACACCTGGCGCACGTCCGGCCGCGTCGCCACGGCGAGCGAACCACATGCATCCAGATTCACCGGCACCACGCGCCAGCCAGCCACCGTCAGGCGCTCGTCGGCCAGGCAACGCGCGAGTGCTTCGCGCGCCGCGTCGGGCGCATGCAGATCGCAGAACACCAATCCGGCGGCGAAACGCGCGCCCGGCACGATGTCCGCGGCATTGGCCAATTCGCGCAGCCAGCGTTGCGCGCCGCGCAACAGCACGCCGCAGCCATCGCCGCTGACGCCGTCGGCGTTGACGGCACCACGATGGGACAATCGCGCCAACGCGACGAAAGCCTGGTCCACCAGTTTGCTGCCGACCTGCCCGTCAATACGCGCCAGCAGACCGAAGCCGCAGCTGTCGTGTTCGAAGGACGGGTCGTACAGGCTTGTGTTCATGACGGGCTCTCGTGGCAGTGGCCGTGCTCCGCCGGATGGCAGGGCGCAAAGGGTTTGCACGGGTTCCATCAGGGTCGCCCGCGCGGCGCACAAAACCGGATATGCCTGTCGAATAAATCACAGACGCGCTTGAAGGGCAAAACAAAATAGCCGTATATACGGCTTTATCATATTGACGCGGTCGCATGACAAACGACTGGTATGGCATACCAGTTCCACGTTCACATTCAAGCCGCGTGCGGCATGGCGCTCCCGCACTCGCCGCCGGAATGGCATTCACGTCATAATCGAACGACCATGCGCGAATTTTTCCGATACCTGTATTGCAGCCTGCTTCTTGCCGCCATCCTCGCCGTGGCGGGCATGCCCATGCCGGCGCACGCCGGCGACACCGGCAAGCAACAGGCCGCCACGCAGAAAAAGCTGGCCGAGGTGAAAAAGCGCATCGCCGCCCTGGCCCGCCAGCAACGCGAAGCGGCCGGCAAGCGCGATGCCATCAGCGCCACCCTTGCCGCCCAGGCCGACAAGCTGTCGGCGGCATCGCGCGCCGTGCGCGAGAGCAACCAGGCCATCACTGCCAACCAGCATCAGCTGGACGCGCTGGAAAAGCAGCGCGACAAGCTCAAGGCCGGCCTGCACGACCAGCGCGATGCCCTCGCCGATCTGCTGCGCGCCGCCTACAAGATCCGGCCCGGTTCCGACCTGCGCCTGCTGCTGGGCGACACCGACGTGGCCAAATTGTCGCGAGCCCTGGCCTATTCCCGCTATTTCCAGCACGACCGCGTCCAGCACATCCGCAACCTGCTCAAGCAACTGCACGACCTCGACCAGGTCGAAGCCGACATCGCCCTCAAGCGCAAGGCACTGGAAGCCGCGCTTGCACAAAAACAGCAGCACATGGCGCAGCTGGCCGACGCGCGCAAACAGCAACAGGCGCTGCTGGCCAGGGTGAACGCGCAACTCAAGGATCAGCACCAGCAGATGCGGCAGCTCGAACGCAACCGGCAGTCGCTCAAGAACCTGCTGGAAAAACTGCGCGACGTGTTCGCCGACATTCCCGACAAGTTGCCCGCCGACGTGCCTTTCGCCTCGCGGCGCGGCAAATTGCCGTGGCCGGTTCACGGCAAATCGCACAAGCATGGCGACGGCATCCACATCGACGCCGCACGCGGCGCCACCATCCGCGCCGTGGCGCACGGCCGCATCGCCTACGCCAGCTGGTTGCGCGGCTACGGCCTGCTGGTGGTCATCGACCATGGCAATGGCTGGATGAGCCTGTACGGCGGCAACGAATCGGTGCTGCATGGCGTCGGCGACTGGGTCGACGCCGGCGAACCCATCGCCACCGCCGGCGCCAGCGTCGGCGACGATGCCGGGGTCTATTTCGGCTTGCGCCACAAGGGCAAGGCCGTCGAACCGCTGTCGTGGTTGAGCAAGCGCCGGTAATCCCGACACTTTCATGAGGCCATTGGATTAAAACTCGGCCAAAATTTTCCGTTCGCCCTGAGCGTAGCTCCGAAGGAGCGAAGTCGAAGGGCTGTCCGACATGCCCTTCGACTTCGCTTGCCAAAGGCAAGCTACGCTCAGGGCGAACTTGAAATCCGGAGCCCTGCTCCATTCAGCCGGCATTTCCAAATCCACCGCACATTGCCAATACGGTCTATTCTTTGCCACTGATTGCCCTGCCTTCGCGGAGATATTGCATGCGTCTCGTCCTGTCCACCTTCGCCACCCTGCTGTTGCTGGCGCCGCTCGTCCACGCGCAGGACAAGACTCCGGCACCCGCCGCCTCCACTGCCGCACCGGCGGCCGCGGCCAGCAGCGCCATGCCGGACCGGCCCAGCCTGGAAGACATCCGCAATTTCACGCGGGTCTACGAGATCATCCGCCAGGCCTACGTGAAAAAGGTCGACAACAAGGCACTGATGGGCGCCGCCATCAAGGGCATGCTGAGCGAACTCGATCCGCACAGCGCTTACCTCGACAAGCAGGGCATGCGCGAATTGCGTGAGGAAACCAGCGGGCAGTACGCCGGCCTCGGTGTGGTGGTCACCAGCCGCGACCAGCAGCTTGTCGTCATCGCGCCGATCGACGACACGCCGGCGGCCAAGGCCGGATTGAAGCCGGGCGACGTGATCCTCAAGATCGACGGTGCGCCGGTGGACCCGCAGGACGTCGAAACATCCATCGACAAACTGCGCGGCAAGGCCGGCAGCAAGATCACGCTGACTCTGGTGCACGACCAGGCCGGCAGCATGCCGATCACCAAGACCCTCACCCGCGCGCTGATCTCCATGACCAGCGTGCACATGCGCGACATCGAACCCGGCTATGTCTACATCCGCATCAGCCAGTTCCAGAGCGACACCGCGCGGGATCTCGACAGCAAGCTGGAGCAACTGATCGCCAGGGACGGGCAACCGAAGGGCATCATCCTGGATCTGCGCTCCAATCCCGGCGGCCTGGTCATGGCGGCCACGGGCGTCGCCGACGCCTTCCTTGACGGCGGCCTGATCGTCAGCACCCGCGGTCGCGTCGAGGGCAGCGACATGAGCTTCCGCGCCCACCCCGGCGACCTCGCCAAGGGCGCGCCGATGGTGGTGCTGGTCAACCACGGTACGGCCTCGGCGGCGGAAATCCTCTCCGGCGCGCTGAAGGATCATCATCGCGCCCTCATCATGGGCCAGCGCACCTTCGGCAAAGGCGTGGTGCAGACCGTGATGCAGGTGGACGCCAACCATGTGCTCAAGCTGACCACGGCGCGCTATTACACGCCCGACGGCACCTCCATCCAGGCCGAGGGCATCACGCCGGACATCATCATTCCCGATCTGGTGGCGCACACCGGCGACGCTCCGCCCAGCCTGATCGACTCGGAAGCCGACCTGCCGCATCACCTGCACAACGAAAACCCGAAAGCCGTCCAGGCCAGCCACGCCGCCTCGGCCCGGACGCTGGCCGACAACAGCGCCCTGGCCGAACGCGACTACGCCCTGGCCCAGGCGCTCAGCGTGCTCAAGGGCATGGTGCTGGCGCGCCAGGGAAGCTCCGAATAATCACCGCTCAATACCCACGCAGGGTGACTTGGCCCGTCCCACGATCAACAGGCGTCCAGCCCTTCGCGCACGGCACGCAGCAGGGCATCGGCATGCACCGGCTTGTCGAGCGTGCTGAGGTGCTCGATATGCGGCAGGTCGTTCAGATCCGGCGGAGCATCCGGGCGGATCAGCAGCAGCACGGCGCCGTGATAATCGCGTTCCAGCAACGCCGCCAGCGTGCGCACGCCTGTCAGCAGACTCATGTCCGCATCCATCACCACCAGTGCCGGCAACCCCTCGGACTCCAATGATTGCAAGGCAGCCGTACCGCTCTGGCTGGCGTGGACATCGTAACCCGAGCCATCCAGCACACCGGTGAGGAGGGACAGTTGCGCGGCCTCTTCCTCCACCACCAGGATGGACTCACCCCTGCCGGACGGCGCACTGCCGATGGCCGGCCTCGGCTCGCTGCGCGCCGCCACCGGCGGCAGGTACATCTGGACCTGGGTGCCTTCTCCCAAACCACTGTGCAGACGCATCACGCCGCCGTGCCCGTGCACGATGCGCTGGCATGACACGAGGCCCAGACCGGTACCGCCGCCCTTGGTGGTGAAGAACGGACGGAACAGGTGTGCAAGCACCTCCGGCGTCATGCCGGTGCCGGTGTCGGTCACGGTCAGGCAAATGTAGTGCCCAGGCGCGACCTTCTCGTCGGCGCGAAAGAAGTCCGCATCCAGATCGCATTCGTGTGCGGAAACCGTGAGCGTGCCGCCGTCGGGCATGGCCTGGATGGCGTTCAGGCTCAGGTTGAGCAGGCATTGCTGCAATTCGGTGTGGTTGGCCTCGAAACTCAAGTCGCCCACGTTTTCGTCGATGCGCAGCTCGACCGCTCGCGGCACGCTGCCCTTGAGCAGCAGACCCAGCGCCTGGAACAACGCATCCACCCGCACCGACTGGGTGCGCCGCGTGCCGCGCGCGAAGGTGAGCATGGAGGTGACCATTTCCAGACCGTGCTCGCCGCATCCGCGCAGAAGCCCGGCAAGGCGCACCAGCTGCGCATCGTCGGTATAGGCGTCGAGGGTGTCGGCGACCAGCAGCATCGGTTGCAGAAGGTTGCGCAGATCGTGACTGAGACCGCTGGCCAGAAGCGCCAGGCTTTCAAAACGCTGGGTCCGGATCAGCTCGTCCTCGGCATTCTGGCGGGCGCGCTGTTCTTCCGCCTCGCGCACCGCGCGGCGCACCGCGGCGGCAAGACGCATGGTGTTGTTCTTGAGGATGTAATCGGTGGCGCCCTGGCGCAGGGCCTCCACGGCCATCTCCTCGCCCATGGTGCCGGTTACGAAGATGAAAGGGGTGAACGTGGTGCGCTGACGCAGGATGGACAGGGCCCGGTAACCGTTGAACGAGGGCAAGCCCAGATCCGAAAGCACGATGTCGGGCTTGAAGTTGTCCAGGGCATCGACATAATCCTCTTCGACATCCACGCAACGAACCTCGCAATCGATACCATCCTCGCGCAATTCGTCGATGACCAGTTCGGCGTCGACCGGAACATCTTCCACCAGCAGGATGCGGATGGATTTTTCGCGTCGGGAAATGATCTCGTTCATCATCGTCAGTACACGTCCGGGATCTCGTTGAGTACGCCCCAGAACTGGCCCAGTGTCTGCACGGCCTCGAAGAACTGCCGCACATCGACCGGCTTGACCACGTAGGCGTTGACGCCCAGATCCCAGCTGCGCACCAGATCCTGCTCCTCGCGCGAGGATGACAGGATGACCACGGGTATATGGCAAAGCCCCTCCGTGGCGCGCATGCGCTTGAGCACTTCCAATCCGTCCATGCGCGGCATCTTGATGTCCAGCAGCACCAGCGACGGATTGCCGTCGGCACGACCGGCATGCGCGCCTTGCGCCAGCAGCCACTCCATCGCCTCGACGCCATCCTCGACGTGCACGATGGGGTTGGCGAGCTTCGCCTCGCGCAGGGCATCGATGGTCATCTCGGCATCGGCAGGACTGTCTTCGACGATGAGTATGGTGAACATTTTCTTGTGCATGAATAGACCCCTTGTGAGTGGCGGCAGACCGGTCGAGCCTGCCATGGAAATCGCTCTTGCGGATCTACGTCCCCCGCATTGGCAATGAAAAATGGAAACTGGCGCCCTTGTCCAATTCCGCCTCCGCCCAGACCCTGCCGTCGTGGCGCATGACGATGCGCCGCACGTTGGCCAGGCCGACGCCGCTGCCGGGGAACTCCGAGTCCTTGTGCATGCGCTGGAACACGCCGAACAACTTGTCGGCATAGGCCATGTCGAAGCCCGCGCCGTTGTCGCTGACGGTGAACACGTACTCGCCCCTCCCGTTCTTTTCCGCGCCGACGCGAATGACGGCATGTTCGCACTTGCCGGTGTACTTGACGGCATTGCCGAGCAGGTTCTGCCAGACCGTGCGCAGCATGTTGGCGTCGCCCGTCACGGTCGGCAGATCGCCGATGCGCCACTCGATGTCGCGGTCGCCGGCATCGGCCATCACCATCGCGCGCGTTTCCTCGACCAGTGCGCGCATGTCCACCGACGTCGTGCGCAGCGAACCGCGACCCAGGCGCGAATACACCAGCAGCCCGTCGATCAGATCCGCCATGCGCCGGGCGGCGCCGGCGATGGTCTCCAGATAATGCGACGTCTTCTCGTCGATGTCCCTGCCCAGATGGCGTTGCAGTTTGTCGGAAAAACCGGCGACGTGGCGCAGCGGCGCGCGCAGATCGTGCGATACCGAATAACTGAAGGCCTCCAGCTCGTGATTGACTTCCGAAAGCTGCTCGAGCTTGCGTTCGAGCTGGCTGTTGAGCTCTGAAACCCGGTTCTCCGCCAGCACCAGCGACGTAACGTCGCTGACACTGAGCAACATGGCCGGCTCGCCTCCCTCCGGCAATGTCATGCGCCGGGCGTTGATCAGCATGTGGCGATCCACGCCGTCCATGGTGGACTGCTCCAGTTCGTAATCCCACAGTTCGCGGTCGCGCGCGATCACGTCGCGCAAGCGCTGGAGCAGGACATCCTTGGCCCAGGCGCCCTCGCCGACATCGGCCAGCCGATGCTTGCGGTCGCCCTGCGTCTGTCCGTACAACTCGTTGAAGGCGGCGTTGACCATCAGCAGGCGCAGCTGCCCGTCGAGAACGGCCATGGGTTCGCGCACGGTCTGCACGATGCGCTGGGCGCGCGCCACCGCCTGCCGGCTGATGCGTTCGGCGTGCAAGCGCTTGGCGATGGCCCGCTCGGACAACACGACCACCAGGCCAAGCAGAAGCAACTGGGCCACCGCCGTGCCGGTGCCCACCAGCCATGCCGTGCGCGCCCTGTGCGCGGATATTTCCGCACGCCGGGTCAGAAGGCGTGACTCCGCCTGCACTATGTTTTCGGCAAGGTCGCCGTAGGGAAACTTTTCCGCGGCCTCGCCCAGCGCACGATAGGCTCCCTTATCGTCACCGGCAACATGACGCCGGCGCGCCAGCCGCATGAGATCGACACGATGCCCGACCACCGCCTCCAGTGCATCCAACCGCGCCCGCTGCCCGGGATTGTCGATCGTCAGCCCGTGCAGGATGGCCAGCAACGGTTCAATCTGAGCCTGTGCCTGATCGACACGTTTGCGGATATCCGGATTGTCGACGCCCTGAAGTACTGAGTAGATGCCTGCCTCCATGTCACGCAAGCGGTACAGCAACTCATAAACCGCAGTGCGCAGTTGTACGCTGTGCGCCACTTGGTCGGCCGCCTTGAGCGCACCGACGGTGGCATTGCGGCTGGCCCACCACGGCACGGTCACGCTGACCGCGACAATGAGCAGCAGCACGACCATCCGCCAACGCATCATCACTTTGGTGCGCCACTTTCCCGACACTGGATGTCATCTCCTCATGCCCTGGGCATATTCTGGCATGAATCATCCTTAAGTGTTGATTTCACGGTGTTTTCACGTCACCTCAATGCTTCCAGCGACTCATGGCGTACGGTCGGGAATCCACCGAGGTTGCCCAATGTCGGTTGGGCGTCGCCTGCATTACGAACTGCAGCGTGCCGCCGGCCATGATCTCCCGATAACCGATCCAGGTGCGATCGAGCGGCTTGCCGTTGAGCGTCACTTTGCCGATGTACGGATGCACCTTGTCCAGACGCTCGGCGACGACGGTGAAAGTGTGGCCGTTGGGCAGGTGCATCACCGCGCGTTTCACGAATGGACGTCCAATCACGTACTGGTTGCTGGCCGGCGCGACCGGATAGAAACCCAGTGCGGTGAAGATGTACCAGGCCGACATCTGGCCCAGATCGTCGTTGCCGGGCAGGCCGCCCGCGGTCGGCTTGTATTGCGTGCGCATGATCTCGGTGAGACGCTGCTGCGTCTTCCATGGCGCGCCGGCGTAGTCGTACAGATAGGCAATGTGCTGGCTGGGTTCGTTGCCCTGCGCGTAGTAGCCGATCAGGCCGGAGATGTCCTCGACGTGGGCGAATTCCTTCGGGTCGACCTTAGTGTCGAACACCGCATCCAGTTTGGCGATGAACTTGTCGGCGCCGCCCAGTTCGCGGATCAGGCCGGCGATGTCCTGCGGCTCGTACCATGAGTATTCCCAGGCGTTGCCTTCGGTGTAGTCGCTGCCGTAGCCGACCGCCGCCGGATCGAACGGTGTACGGAAGCTGCCGTCGGACTTGCGCGCGCGCACGAAGCCGGTCCTGGGGTCGAACACGTTGCGCCAGTTGCCGGCGCGCTTTTCAAATGTGCGAGCGATGTCCGTGCGGCCCATGGCCTTGGCCATCTGCGCGATGGTCCAGTCGTCGAAAGCGTATTCGACGGTCTTGGAAGCCGCTTCCGGTTCCTTGTCAATCGGCACGTAACCCAGCTTCATGTAGTCGTCCAGGCCGCCGTAGGGGCCGTAGGTGGCGCTGGCGACCATGGCCTCGAGCGCCTTGTCGGCATCGAAACCGCGAAAGCCCTTCATGTACGCGTCGGCGATGATCGGCACCGCGTGGTAGCCGATCATGCACCAGGTTTCCAGGCCTTGGTACGCCCACACCGGCAGAATGCCGAACGGGCTGGCCTGCTGCGCGGCGATCAGTGAATTGACGAAATCGTTGACCCGCCGCGGCGGCTGGATGAAGGCCATCAGCGGCTGCTGCGCGCGATACACGTCCCACAGCGACCAGGTGGAGTAGAACGTGAAATCCCTGGCCGTGTGCACGGCGTGGTCGGGGCCGCGGTATTCGCCGTTGACGTCCATCGCCAGGTTGGGCGCGATCAGCGCGTGGTACAGGGCGGTGTAGAAATTCTTGCGCACGTCGGGCGCTGCCTCGACGTCGATGGCGGACAGCGCCTTCTCCCACATCTCGCGCGCCCCAGCGCGGCGCGCGTCGAAATCCCAGCCTTTGCCGTCGGCATCGAGGTTGGCGATGGCGTTGGCGGCGCTGACGGTGGAGATCGCCACTTTCACCATCAAGGGTTTTTGCAACTTGCCGAACTCGAACACGCCTTCCAGCTGCCGCCCGGCGACAGCATCCACGCCGGTCGGATTCCGATCCGGTCCCTTGAAGCCGTTGTAGACGATGTGCTTTTCGCGATTGCGCAATTGATGGCTCGTCATCGGCTGCGAAAAGCGGATGGCGAAGTAGAGTTGCCGTCCCGGCGCCCAGCCGCGCGTCTCGCGGTAGCCGGTGACGGTGCCGTCGGCACGCACGCGCAAGCGCGCCCACGACACCTTGCCCTTGTAGTTGTAGATGCTGGGGCGCAGGTCGAGCAGCACGTGCGCATCCTGGCCTTTCGGGAAGGTGTAGCGGTGCCAGCCGACGCGCTTGCCGGCGGTCAATTCCACGCGCACGCCGCTGGTGTCGAGCGTGACCGCGTAATAGCCCGGCTGCGCGACCTCGGTCTTGTGGCTGAAATCGGAACGGTAGCCGCTGCCCGGTTTGTCGGGATCGCCCGGATCCCACTCGGCCTTGCCGACACCCGGCATCAGCAGCACGTCGCCCAGGTCCGAATGCCCGCTGCCGGAAAAGTGCGTTTCGGAAAAGCCCATGATGCTGTGGTCGCTGTAGCGATAGCCGGCGGCCCAGTCATAACCCTGGTGGAAATTCGGCATGGCCGTGTCCGGGCTGAGCTGGATCATGCCGAACGGGACCGTGGCGCCGGGGAAGGTGTGGCCATCGCCACCGGTGCCGATCATGGGGTTCACCGTGGCCCAGGGCGTCTGGTCGGCCGCACTGGCCAGCATGGGCAAACTGCATGCCCACAGTGCCAGTAAGGCCATTCGCCATGGGCGACGCAAGGAGGAAAAACCGGCAAGATGCATGAGAAATCGCCTATTGGATCGTTTCAAATGAGAGATTAGGCTAACATGGTCGCCAATCACTCCGGTACTGGCGACGCGCGATGGCGGCATCGGCACGGCACCGGCCATGATGTGCCATTGGATCGTTATAAACGAGGGCAGCGTATGATGCACTATCCGGTTGAACATGATTTCCTCACCGCCGGTTTGTCTTGGGGAACAAGCCTTTGGTCACCACATCGAACGATTCCAGCGATGCGCGCGGAAACCCGCCGGCACGTGGGCCGATGAACCAGCGCCGCATCACCATTTCCGACATCGCCCGCGGCTGCGGCGTTTCACGCGCCACGGTGTCGCTGGTGTTGCGCGGCAGCCCGCTGGTCGCGGCCAGCACCCGCGAGCGCGTGGAAGCGGAAATCAAGCGCCAGGGCTATGTGTACAACCGCGCGGCGGCCAATCTGCGCCAGCGCACGTCGTCCAGTATCGCGCTGGTCATCAACGATCTGTCCAACCCGTACTTTGCCGAATTCGCTTCCGGCGTCGACGAAGCCCTGGGCGCCGACCGCTACGTCACCCTGCTCGGCAGCACCGGCGAATCGGTGGAGCGCCAGCAACGCGTGCTGGCTTCGCTGATGGAGCACAATCCCGCCGGCATCATCCTGTCGCCCGCCGAAGGCAGCGACGGCGAGCGCCTGCACACGATCATCGGCCCGCACACGCCGGTGCTGGTGTTCAACCGCGAGCCGCCGCATGCGCACTGGGCCAGCGCGCACTGGGATTATTTGGCGCTGGACAACCGCCGCGGCGCGCGCCTGGCCACCGAGCATCTGCTGGAACTGGGACATCGTCGCATCGCCTTCTTCGGCGGACATGCCGGCTCCAGTTCCTGCCGCGAACGCCGCGAGGGCTACACCGAAGCCATGGCCGCCGCCGGCGTCACGGTGGAGCCGTCATGGCTGGTGGAAAGCGCGCCCACGCGCCTGGCCGCCGCCGCGCAAACCGCCGCCCTGTTCGTGCGCGATCCAGCGCCCACCGCCGCGGTCTGCTACAACGATGCGGTGGCGCTGGGCCTGATGCTGGGTTTGGCCGCGCACGGTCGCCGTCCCGGCCACGATTTTGCCGTCACCGGCTTCGACGACATTCCCGAAGCCGCCGTCAGCATGCCGCCGCTGACCACGCTGGCCACCGACCCGCGCGCGCGCGGACGCCAGGCCGCCGAGCGCATCCTCGGACGCATACGCCATCCCGACGCCGACGCCTCCCGCTCGGTCGCCCCGGTGCGACTGGTGGTGCGCGCCAGCACCTGCCCGCCCGCCAGCCGCTGATTGCCACAGGGGATCCGAATGCCCATCCGCCGCACCGCCAACCATTTCACCGCACTGAGCGTCGTCACCGCGATCTTTTTCATGTGGGGGTTCATCACCTCGCTCAACGACGTGCTGATCCCGCACCTGAAGTCCACGTTCACGTTGAACTACTTCGAGGCGATGCTGGTGCAATTCACGTTTTTCGGCGCCTACTTCATCATGTCGGTGCCCTCGGGCATGGTGGTTTCATGGCTGGGGTACCGCCTCAGCATCATCACCGGATTGGTGGTGACCGGCATCGGAGCGCTGATGTTCCTACCAGCTGCGCAGATGCTTTCCTACCCGCTGTTTCTCGGAGCGTTTTTCGTGCTGGCCAGCGGCATCACCCTGCTGCAGGTGGCCGCCAATCCCTATATCAGCCTGCTGGGGCCCGAGCGGACGGCATCCAGCCGCCTCAATCTGGCCCAGGCATTGAATTCATTCGGCACCACCATCGCGCCCAAACTGGGGGGGCTGCTGATCCTGTCGACCAGCGTGCTGGGTGCGGCCGAGCTGGCCAAGCTCCCGGCAGTGCAACAGGCCGCCTACCGCCTCGAACAGGCACATTCCGTCCAGGGACCATACCTGGGCATCGCAGTGGTGCTGTTCGTGCTGGCTGCCATCGTCTGGGTTTTCCACCTGCCGGCGATCAAGAGTGACGACGAAGGCGGCAGTACCGACCAGCATACGATCTGGGACGCCCTGGCACACAAGCGCGTATGGTTCGGCATGCTGGCGATCTTCGTCTACGTGGGCGCGGAAGTATCCATCGGCAGTTTCCTGATCAACTACATCTCGCTGCCCGACATCGGCAACATGCCGCAAAGCCGCGCCGCCGATTTCGTCGCACTGTACTGGGGCGGCGCCATGGTCGGACGTTTTGTCGGAAGCGCGTTGCTGCGCTTCATCGACGCGCGCAAATTGTTGAGCCTTTTCGCCGTCATCGCCGGCGTCCTGGTCATCACCACCATGTCCACGCACGGCATGCTCGCCGTGTGGAGCGTCGCTTCCATCGGCCTGTTCAACTCGATCATGTTCCCCAACATCTTTACGCTGGGCATCGAGAAGTTCGGGCCGCTCACGGGCAAGGTGTCGAGCCTGCTGGTGATGGCCATCGTCGGCGGCGCGCTGATTCCACTGGCGCAGGGCGCGATCGCCGACCGCATCGGCGTGCACCACGCCTTCGTGCTTCCGCTCACGTGCTACGCCTACATCGTTTTCTACGGACTGAAAGGATCGCGCACGGCATGAAGAACGGCATCCTTTGTTTTGGCGAGGCGCTGATCGACTTTCACGCGCAGGCGCCGGTGGATCCGCGTGATGCGCCAGTGTTCGTGCCGCATCCTGGCGGGGCGCCGGCCAACGTCGCGGTGGCCGTGGCCCGGCTCGGCGGGCGGGCCGGCTTTGTCGGCATGCTCGGTGCGGACATGTTCGGCGACATGCTGCTTGCACACCTCGACGATGCCGACGTGGACACGCGCGCGGTGCGCCGCACCGATGCCGCCAATACCGCGCTGGCGTTCGTGGCGCTGGACGCCGAGGGCGAACGCAGTTTCAGCTTCTATCGGCCGCCGGCGGCGGACCTGCTGTTCCGTGCCGACGATTTCGACGCCGAGGCGCTGGCCGCCACCGCCATTTTCCACGCCGGTTCGTGCAGCCTGACCGAGGCGCCCATCGCCGAAACCACCTGGGCCGGCATGCGCCGCGCGCGCGATGGCGGCGCCCTGGTCAGCTTCGACATGAACCTGCGTCCGGCCTTGTGGGCGCGCGATGAAGACCCGGCACCACGCCTGTGGTCGGCATTGGAACTGGCGCATCTGGTCAAACTGAGCGCCGAGGAAATGGCCTTCCTGGCCATCGATGCCGGCAGCGTGATGAGCGCGCGCAAACGCTTGTGGCAGGGCGGCACGCAACTGCTGCTGGTGACCAACGGCGCCGCGCCATTGACCTGGTTCACGCCTACGGCCAGCGGCACGTTGCCCGTTTACGTCGTGCGCGCGGTCGACAGCACCGGTGCCGGCGACGCCTTCGTCGGCGGTCTGCTGTACGGGTTGGTCCACGCCGGCATCACGCCCGACACGCTGGATGCCCTGATGGCCGACGCCGGTCGCCGCGACAACTGGTTGCGCTTCGCCGCCGCCTGCGGCGCGCTGGCCGTTACCCGCACCGGATCTTTCGCCGCCATGCCCACTCTGGACGCCGTGCAATCCTTGCTCAAAAAACAATCATGAGCCGCCACGGCAAACATTCCGTCATTTCGGCAAAAACCGGCATGACGTTGAGGTAACTGTCATGAATACATTCCCCAACTTTCGTTCACCCGATTTTCTGCGCGAACACGCCCGTTCGATCATGGCGTTCTATCACCCGCGCTGCCTGGATCCGGCCGGCGGCTGCTTCCAGTACTTCAAGGACGACGGCACGATCTACGACCGCAGCCATCGTCATCTGGTCTCCAGCACGCGCTTCGTCTTCGATTACGCCTTGGCCGCGCGCACCTTCGGCGACCCGACCTACCTCGACGCCGCGCGCCACTGCATCAAGTACCTGCGCGACGCACACCGTAACCCCGACACCGGCGGCTACGTCTGGACGCTGCGCGACGGCCGGCCCGAGGACACCACCAACCATTGCTACGGCCTGGCCTTCGTTATGGTGGCCTATGCGAATGCGCGCCGCGCCGGCATCGACGAAACAGCCGTCTGGATGGCCGAAACCTGGGATCTGCTGGAAAAACATTTCTGGGACGCCGACGCCGGCCTGTACCGCGACGAGGCCGACGCCGACTGGCGCTTCACGTCCTATCGCGGCCAAAACGCCAACATGCACATGTGCGAAGCCATGCTGAGCGCCTTCGACGCCAGCGGCGAGCGCCGCTACCTCGACCGCGCCCTCCTGCTGGCCGACCACATGACGCGCCGTCAGGCCGCCAAGGCCGACGGCCTGGTCTGGGAACACTACGACGCCGACTGGAACATCGACTGGGATTACAACAAGGACAATCCCAAACACCTGTTCCGCCCCTGGGGTTTCCAGCCCGGCCACCAGACCGAATGGGCCAAGCTGCTGATGATCCTGTCGCGCCACGTCGATGTCGACTGGCTGCTGCCTACCGCCCGCCACCTGTTCGACACCGCCGTCGCGCGCGCCTGGGACGACGAGTTCGGCGGCCTGTGCTACGGCTTCGCCCCCGACGGCTCCATCTGCGATGACGACAAGTATTACTGGGTGCAGGCCGAGTCGCTGGCCGCCGCGTCGCTGCTCGCCGAGCGCACCGGCGACGACGCCTACTGGCAATGGTACGAGCGCCTGTGGCGTTACGCCTGGGAGCATTTCGTCGATCACGAATACGGCGCCTGGTACCGCATCCTCACCCGCGACAACCACAAGTACAGCGACGAGAAAAGCCCCGCCGGCAAGACCGATTACCACACCATGGGCGCGTGCTACGAAGTGTTGAACGTGGTGGAAGCCCACCATCGCTAAACCATGTGTGTCTCGAAAAATCATCTCCACATTTCAACCTGAAACTCTTTCCGTTCGTGGTGAGGTATCGAACCATGAACGGACGCGGGAAACTTGAGAGTTGCCCTCCGATACGCGAAATGCGCCCCGTGCTGAGCCTGTGAAGCATCACCACGAACGGTGAGGAGTTTCGGATGCCGCACTACAGCCATAGAGCCCGCGCGGGGCGGCTCGACACCTTCCAGCTCACCCGTTGCTAGATCGATCTAAATGGTGGTAGGGTGCGAAGGCACGGGGGAACAATGGGAGCATTTCATCGGCCTGTTGTCATGCTTGGCGCAAGTCTCAGGGAAAAATTTTTCACGAAATTTTAGATCGATCCAAAACCTATAGTCGATGTCTGGCTCTACCTGACCCGGAGGGGATGAAATGAAAGACATGACACGCATGCATGCCAGAACGCCTCTGTATCTGGCACTGGCCGCCACCCTGACCGTCTTCGCGGTCGGCCCCGTACACGCTCACGCGCGGCACGCCGATACCTCGGCACACACGGCGAAAGTCGCCGCGCCGGCCCGGGCCGATCAGACCGCGCAGGATGATGCGAATCGGCAGACTGCGCCGGACGAGCAATCCAAAAAGCCGTCCAAAAAATCCGACAAGCCCGACCAGCAGAAGGCGACCAGGCTCCAGGGCGTCGTGGTCACCGGCTACCGCCAGTCGATCAACAGCGCGCTGGAGGAAAAGCGCAACGCCAACGCCGTGGTCGAAGTCATCAACGCGCAGAACATCAGCCAGTTCCCGGCCAAGGACATCGCCGATGCCCTGGTCCATGTTCCTGGCGTGATCATCAGCCGCAGCGGCGGTGAAGGCAAAACCGTCAGCGTGCGCGGCCTGGATCCCAGCCTCACCCTGACCGAGTTGAACGGCAACTTCATCGCCACTGCCGACACGGAAAGCGGGCTGACGCGCTCGTACAACTACCTGCTGCTGCCAGCGAAGCTGATCGCCAGCGTGAAGCTCTACAAGAGCCAGGAAGCGCGCTTCGACGAAGGCGGCATCGGCGGTACCGTGATCATGCATACCCGTCGCCCGCTGGAAATGCCCGCCAACAAGGGTTTCGTCTCCGTCGAGGGCACGCGCACCGACGCGGACAACAGCTCCGCTCCCCAGATCGCGGGCATGTACTCCTGGCACAGCAAGGACGACCGCTTCGGCATTCTGGTCGGCGGCTCCTACCAGAAACGCAAGATCGTCAGCTCCAGCGCCAACGCCTCGAGCTGGCACTGGTGGGCCGACGACTACGATGCCCAGCCGCCCGTCGGCGTGGACGGGAACCCGTTCCAGAACGAGGCCAACGTCGACCTCTGGCCGGGCGGCGGCGTGACCGATCAGGCCGGCAACAGCTACTCGGGTTACTGGATGCCGCAACAGTTCAGCATCAGCAAGACAAGAACGACCCGCGTGCGCACCGCCGGCCAGGTCACCCTGCAGTTCAAGCCCACCCAGGATTTCCTGCTGACCGGCAACTACTTCCGGTTCGACCTGAAGAACGACTACATCACCAACACGCTGGAGATCCCCGAGTGGGGATTGCCAACTTCATCCTACGCGGACGAGCAAGGCCGGCAGCTCGCACCGAACGGGCTGAGTTTCGACCCCAGCCACAGCATCGTCACGGGCGTGAATTACCAGTTGCCGGATCCCGGCACCGGCTGTGCGGCGCTGACCAATCCCGTCACCGGCGAGGAGCGCGGAGCGAGCAACGTCTGCTCCGAGCAATACCCGTGGCTGACCGGCCGCTACACCAAGTCGAAGGCCACTTCGCAATCCGTGAACATCAAGGGCGAGTGGTCGGGCGACATTCTGAGTGGCTCGTTCGACATCGGCCATACGTGGGCCTATGGTGGCCCGTCGATCGACTTCCGCACTTCGTTCAAGCCGCGTCGCTTCATCAACGGACAGTGGCAAAACGGCAACAAGATCGCCCAATGGAACCTGGCCGGCAAGCCATCGATCACCGTTTCCCCGAACGTGCTGGAAAACCTGCGGGCAGGCATCGGGCAGGTCGACCTCGGTTCGACGGATTCGGGATACACCAACACCAAGAGCCAGCAGAACTACTTCCAGGCCGACTTCTCGGCCTATGTTGGATCAGACTGGCTGGACACGTTGCAGTTCGGCGTCAAATATCGCGACACGCACGCCAGCCAGCGCTCGGGTGAAAACAAGTGGTACTGCCCGGGCACCACGGTCAGGTACCAGGACTGCTCGCCCACCGCCGGCGACCTGGATCCCTCCTTCATCCAGGCAAATTCCCTGGAGACCAACACGCAGGCCTACGTCACCAACACTTTCCCGGCGATCAATTACCCGGCCTACTACAACTACCTCAACCAGACGTACGGCCCCGCGCAACGGGTGAACCAGCCGGAGAACTTCGCCGGGCTGAGCGAGAAGATCGCGGCCGCCTACATCCAGGCCAACTATCAGGTGGGCAACGCACGCGGCAACCTGGGCGTCAGGGTCGTGCGAACCAGGCAGAACGTGACCGTCAACAGCGAGGTGACGACACTCAAGCAGGAGTATTACCACGACGCCAACGGCAATCCGCTCAACTGTCCGTCATCCGGCGTCAACATCGCGGGAGGGACATGCAACCCCGGCGATTTCCAGTACCGGCCTGAAGACGAGTGGAACATCCACACGTTCGAGCTCAGCCACAGCAGCAAGACCTACACCAACATCCTGCCCAGCTTCAATTTCGCCTACACCCTGCCGCATGACGTGGTGCTGCGTTTCGCCGCCTCCAAGGCCATGGCCCGGCCGAACTACAGCGATCTGCTCGTGCAGGGCAATCTCACGCACGTCACGCAGGCGTATTACGACGACCGCAAGCAATTCGGCGCCCGCCTGCCCGGCTGGTACGGCAGCGGCGGCAACAAGGATCTGAAGGAATTCGATGCCACCCAGTTCGACCTTGGCGCCGCATGGTACTTCCATCCGGGCTCGGTGCTGGGCGTGGGCCTGTTCCACAAAAAGGTTAAGAACTTCGTCGTCCCGGTGACCGTGACCCAGGACGTGGACGTCGGCGGCCAGACCGTGACGGTCAAGGATTTCAGCACCATCGGCAATGGCCGCAGCGGCACTTCCAAGGGTGTCGAGTTCTACCTGCAGCACACGTTCGACATCGGTTTCGGCGTCATCGCCAACTACACGCTCAACAAGACCAGCACTACCGACGTGCTCGTCAACGGCGAGGTGGTCGGCCAGTCGAACCTGGTGGGCAGCGCCAAGAACGCGGCCAACCTTTCGCTGTTCTATCAAAACGACAAGTGGCTGGTTCGCGCCACATCCAACTGGACCGGCACCGTGACCCAGGGACTCGTGTCGGGGCTCACCTTGTATGACGAGCCGTACAACCAGATCAACCTCAATGGCAGCTACAAGTTCAACAAGAACCTGTCAGTGACCGCTTCCGTCCTCAACCTGACACGGTCGAGGCAGAGGTCGCATCTGGGCGACGACACGCTGCTCCGGCTCAATTCACTGGCCTACAGCGGTCGGCAATACTATTTGGGACTCATCTACACCTTCGGGCCCTGAAAACCTCATGAGGCCACGGCTGCCGGTCAGTCATCTCCCCTCCCCGATGGGCGCCGTGGCCTCGTGTTCTTGCAAAGGTAATCAAACATGTCCATGCATATGCGTATCCTGGCTGTCCTGGGTTTGATCGCGGCAACGTGTGCCGTGCCCGTCATGTCGGCTTCGCCTGCCGAATCGGCGCAACCCGATCTGCGCGTCATGACCTTCAACGTCCGCTACCCCAGTCCGGACGATGGCATCAACGTGTGGCCCAAGCGTCGCGACCTCATGGTCAAGCTCATCCGCGAGCAACATCCCGACATCCTGGGCACACAGGAGTTGTACATGAAGCAGGGGCGCTACCTGGTCAGCCATCTGACGCACTACAAGTGGTTCGGCCTGGGCCGCAACGGCAACAATCAGGACGTCAACGACAACGAGCACATGGGGGTGTTCTACAACACCGAGCGCCTGCGCACGATCAACCGCGGCAACTTCTGGTTGTCGGAAACGCCGAACGTGCCCGGCAGCATCAGCTGGGGTCAGATGCCGCGCATGGTCACCTGGGCCGAATTTCAGGACAAGGCGACGGGTCAGCGCTTCTACTACTTCAACACGCATTTTCCATATCGCGCCAAGGACGAAAACCTGCGCGAGCGCGACGCCAGGATCATCCTCAGGCGCATAGCGAAACTACCCGAATCCCTGCCCGTCATCGTGACCGGGGATTTCAACAGCACACCCGACAAACCCACGCACGCCATCATGACCAAGGTGCTGAAGGACGCATGGATGTCCGCGCCGGTGCACCATTGCCCGGCCCACACCTTCCACGACTTCACCGGCCAGCCGACCCAGCGCATCGACTACATCTTCTATCGTGGACTGAAAGCGAAGGACGTACGCACCGTGACCACGCATCACGGCAAGGTCTACCCCTCCGATCATTTCCCGGTCGTCGCCGATTTCGCCTGGCCACCGTCGCCGTCACCGTGACGCCATCGTCCTGATCCGAGATCGACAACCGCGCTTTCCCGAAAAACCGTGCAAGCTCTTGCAGCGATGGCACTGTCCGGATGCGTCGGCATGCCGCCGCTGCAGGCACAAAATTCGACGACGTCTGAAAGCATCTTATCGACTACGCCAACGGGCTGATCAACACGAACCAGGTTTCACCTACCCGTCGAACAAACGTTGGGGCGGCGCTGTAGAAGCTGCTCCGCGCTCATTGTCGAAGCTGGCTCGAATGAAAGCACCGACCGAGCGCAGCGCCGACTCCCTCCACCAGAAACAACCTCTCGAACTCGGTCGTGCAACCCGGACCCTCCATTTGCGCGCCCGCGAAACTGGTGCAAAGATGCCCCGAAGGAACCGCCACCAGCCTTGGCAAGCGCTTCAGGCCTAGGTCGACGAATTAGGCTGCACAGCCAGTGCAAGTGGATGGTTTTTTGAGACTTTCCTGCATTGTGTCCTGAAAATTCGTGCGTTACATGGACGGATTACATTACATTTTGCAACCGAATTTTAGTCATGCCAAAAAGGGGATCATCGAATGGCCAAAGATCAGAAACCGTCCAAGCCGGCATCCAGGCCGAGCCCGAAGCCGGCTCCATCACCGGGACCGAAAACCGGGAGTAAACAACCGACTCCGTTTCGGGAGTCAGTGCACGGTGGAGTAGTTCCAACCACAAGTGGCGGGCCGCGCGGGCCGACAAGCAAGAAGAAGTGACATGAAGCTTTCCAAGGCTCAAGAGAACTACTCTTACGCCTCAGGTACTGCAAGCTCAATATGCCGTCAGCTGGCGTTTGCTGGTATTGCAATTGTTTGGGTGTTCAACCTTCCTACATCCGAGTCACCGGTTCACGTACCGCAACAACTCCAAGTAGTTATCCTTTTGCTCGTTGTTTGCTTGGTACTGGATTTGTTGCAGTATGTCGTTGCCTCGCTAATATGGAGCTATTTCGCTAGGCGCATTGAACTAGAGTTTCCTAACGATCACGCTGATGACCCAGATATGGCTGCTCCTGCCATTTTGAACTGGCCAGCACTAGTCTGCTTTTGGTCAAAAATTGTGGTTCTGTTAGTCGCATATATTTTCCTAGCAGTATTTGTAGGCGGGAAGCTTCTTGGTTGATTTGGCATAACAATTCGGTCAACCGGACTGTCATCCCGCTACGCGGGCTGCCAGCCGGTTACCTCAGGCGTTATGTGCTTTGAAGTGGGGGAAGCAGTCAGTGATTACGGAAATTTGCATGAAGTCTGTGGCTAGTTTCAAGCAAGCCACATCCCTAGTTACAGATAAAAAGATAAATCTTGTGTACGGCCTTAACGGCACTGGCAAGTCAACAATATCTAACTTCCTGTATAAACCGCATGATTCTGTATTCACATCGTGTAAGAAGGTACTTGCCGAGTCAGAACGAGTTCTCGTCTACAACCAAAAATTTATTCAAGACAATTTTTTTGTTGCGGACAGTTTGAAAGGTATCTTTAGTCTTTCAAAAGAAAACAAAGCAGCGGAACAAAAAATTGCCGATGCTACAAAGCGGCAACACGGGTTCGAGCAGGATCTACAAGCGAAGAGTAACGAGATAGAGCAGGCTAAAAAGTCACTCTCCGCGCAAAAACAAAGTGCCATGGATACAGTTTGGCAGATTAAGCAAACCTATGCTGGTGGTGATCGTGTTCTCGAGTACTGCCTCGAAGGTCTAAAGGGCAAAAAAGAGACGTTATTTGCCCATCTATATGAAGTTCAAAAACCAGCCAGTGAACCGAAAAAAGATATCCAAACCATTCGTCAGGAAGTAGAAGCTCTCAAAGGAGATGATGCCAAGATTCAGCAACGCCTGCCGACTTTATCGTTCGGTTCACACAGCGTCGAATCAGACTCAATATTTGAAAAATCAATCCTTGGCAATTCCGATAGTGAAGTCGCAGCTCTAATCGAAAAGCTAGGTAGCTCGGATTGGGTAAAGCAAGGCCTTGCATACTTGCCTAGAGATGTAGGCGCATCAAACGTACAATGCCCATTTTGCCAGCAAGATACTATATCAGAGAAGTTCATCGAAAACGTTAAGGTATATTTCGATGTAACTTACCAACAGCAGTTAGACGAACTCGGACAGCTTTTAGATACATACCGAACGGCTGTTGAATCATTGCCGACGCTAAGTTCATTTACAGATCATGCCTTCGCAGAGAAGTATAAAGACTCAATATCTAGAAAGCATCAGGTACTCGTGGATACTCTCAAGAGCAATGTCCATAAAATCGAAGAGAAACTAAAGAGCCCAAAGGCACTGGTGGAATTGTCTGACACCAACGGCTTGATCGCCGATTTCAACTCGAGAATTGATCATATCAACTCGGAAATTGATCAATATAACGACAAACTTAGGAGTCGTGAGTCTGCTCTCGCAAATTTGAAAAATGGCTTTTGGCAGCTAATGCGTTGGCAGTATGATCAAACGATAGCGAGGTTCGGTGCCGATGAACAAGCTATTAATCAACATATCAGGGTATTAAATGTAGAGATTGCAGGTATTAATAGTAGCTTGGTTGCGGTCAGAGGGGAAATTGCAGAAGCGCAAAAGGAGACGGTTAATCTTGAGCAAGCGGTCACAGCTATCAACGCTGGTCTTTTAGACCTCGGCATAGATGGTTTCAGTGTGCAGAGGCACACCGATAGCCTCTACCGTGTGGTGCGTGCGGGTGACTCCAAGGATGCATTTCACTCCCTAAGCGAGGGAGAGAAGATGATGATCAGTTTTTTGTATTTCTGCGAACTTTGTAAAGGCAAGGCAAGCGCCGAGGATACCAGCAGTCAACGCATCGCGGTAATCGACGATCCCATTTCTAGCCTTTCTCATGTATTTGTCTTTAACGTAGGCCAACTTATTCGCTCAGTGTTCTTCAAAGGGAATCGGTTTAGCCAAGTCATCGTTTTAACTCACAGTCTTTACTTCTTCTACGAGCTAACAGACCCAAATCATGAGCGTCGTAAGGAGACGCAAAAATTATTCAGATTGATAAAGACTTCATCGGGCAGCGCAATTCATGAAATGAAGTACGAAGAAATCCAGAACGATTATCAGGCATATTGGTCTATCGTGAATGATGAAGCTCAACAACCCGCTCTTATAGCAAATTGCATGCGCAATATTATTGAGTACTTCTTTAACTTTGTGCGCAAAAAGGATCTGGGTAATGTTTTTCAGATGCCTGAACTCCAAGACACGAAGTATCAAGCATTTTACCGCTACATAAATCGGGAGTCACATTCCTTCGGACAAAACATTATAGATATGAAGGAGTTTAACTATGACGTATTCAAGGAAGGAATGAAATTGGTTTTTGAAAAAGCCGGCTACGCAGATCATTACAAGGCCATGTCCAAATGCTGAGGATGCCAGTGTGAGATACGCACATAACAATTCGGTCAACTCGGACACTCGGCCCGGTGGGCCTCGTGCCGGTCGTGGTTCACGCATTCATCAAGAAAACGCAAGAAACTCCTGCCAAGGAGCTCAAGTTGGCCCGTAAGCGGGTCAAGGAGTTACAACATGGCTAATCTCAAGCACCAATCCGTCATCCACGATCATCAGGCTTTCCTTGCTCGCGCCTCCAAGCGCAAGGGCTTCGCTGAGGCGTATGAAGCCTTGGGGCCGGAGTATCAGCTGGCCAACCAACTGCTCAAGGCTCGTTCGCGGGCTGGGCTCACGCAAGACGCTGTTGCCGAGCGTATGGGTACCACAAAGAGCGCCATTTCCAGGCTTGAGTCTGCCGGCAAGAAGCATGCACCTTCGGTTGCCACGCTTCAGCGGTATGCTCAGGCTGTCGGTTGCGAGCTTCAGGTGAAACTGGTGCCGCAGAAGTGACGTATAACAATTCGCTGTAGCCGACCGTCATCCCGCTACGCGGGCTGCTAGCGGCTGAGCTCAAGCGTTAGACCACTATGACAGACGGTCGCATTTCTAGTCCATTGTTCACTCTGGCTGGCCTTCTCGCGGGCGTTGGCACTTTGCTGCTCGTCGCATCTGTTGGGTTCTCGTCGCTTCTTCTCTGGCATCGAGCAATTGCCGGTGGTGGCGCTATGCAGATTTTTGCACCGCTTTGGCTTCCCGCAACGTTCGCTGTCTGCTCCGCGCTGGTCGTTCTTGGTTCGGTAGCTCTGCGCCGCAAGCTTCCACACCACGTAAAAAATTCTGCTCGTCGTCTCGCTGGTGCAGCCGTGTTGCTCACCGTTGCCGCGTGGTCAATTTGTGGCATCGTATGGCTGGCCGCAGGCTCGTGAGCCGCGGCCTGACAATTCGTTTAAGCCGAACTTGCTTCGCTACGCCAACAACATGGCAGATAGAGCTTGCCATGTTGTCGGCTGCGCTGCGCAAGTCGGCTTACCTCGAGCGTTATGTTCTTGAGGAGGCTTCAGATAGACTGGGAGTCCTGATGGAGGTAGATCATGAACGCTACAGCACTACGTGATCTCCCTGTGGAGCAACGTCTGCACTTGGTAGAGGAGCTCTGGGACAGCATTGCGGCGGACGGAGGGGCGCTTGGTCTCACTGAACCACAGCGTCGGGAGCTTGACACGCGGCTGGATGCCTTTGAGCTCGATCAAAGCCCAGGGCAACCGGCCGAGAGCGTGTTGGCTGGCATACGCAACGCCTGTGAATTTACCAGTTCTTATCCGCCGGAAAGCGGAACGTGATCTTGAAGACGCAGCCACTTGGCATGAGGAGCAACAGTCGGAGCTGGGGCGCGAGTTCCTTGATGAGTCTCGCACACGTTGCGGCTAATTACTGGGCAGCCGATCTTTACCCTCTGCTCCATCGGAGCACACGCCGTGCACTGACTAGACGCTTCCCATTTGGTATCTACTATCTCCTTCAAACCAATCGCATTGTTGTCGTCGCGGTTTTGCACGGTAATCAGACGCCCCTGACGGATCGCCACTTACCTCAAGCGTTAGCCTATGGACAAACTTCCGAGCTCATTCAAAAGGGTTGTTCTCGTTCTCACCATCGTCGCATCAGGAGCACTGGTGCTAGGCTTAGCTGTCTCCCCAGGCCAATTTCGCCAAGCACTTTTCTTGGTAGGCATGACATCCATGGGTGTATTTTCACTCGTGCAGGTCGCGCTCGGAATACGACACAAAGTAATCTTAGGCCCAACATGGAGCTACTCTGCACGGGATGAGAATCCAACTTTCTATTGGATGGCAATGGTAGAGCATGCCTGCGTTGGTAGTCTTTTCGGTTTAATGCCATTGGCAGCTATATTTAAAACAGCATTGGCTTGGCTTTCAAATACAATTGGCTAACGTCCAAGCGGACGCTGGAAAACCCCGGCGCCTTACCTCAAGCGTTAGAAAACAAATGGGAGTTCTCGTTGGCGCAAGCAAGTGCGCGAGGGCACGATCATGACCGGGGTTTGTCGATAGCGCCCCGGTTTGCGTGTGCCGCTTTCAGGCATTGAGGCGATTATTTCGGTTGCATCGCAACGAGCGTGAGAAAGGCATCCGTGGTAATCCCGCCATCAACCCCGTCCAGCCTCCATAAAAAATGCCAGGATCCCGGCAACGAGACCCTGGCGCATGTTGTCTCCGGCACTGCCCGGCTCAGAACGGAATGTCGTCATCCTCGAATCCGGCATCGACCGGACCCTGGGAGTGCTGCGGGGCTGATTGCTGCGGACTCGGCGCACGTGCCGGAGCCGGGCCGCGGCTGTAGCCGCCACCGCCGCCTTCGCCGCCGGGGCCGCCCAGCATCTGCATGTTGTCGGCGACGATGTCGGAGGTGTAGCGTTCGATGCCGTCCTTGCCGGTGTATTTGTCGTAGCGCAGCGAACCTTCGATGTATACCTGACGACCCTTTTTCAGGTACTCCTGACAGATTTCGGCCAGCTTGCCGAATGCCTTGACGCGGTGCCACTCGGTGCGCTCCTGCTTCTGCCCGGTCTGCTTGTCCATCCACGAATCGGTGGTGGCCACGCTCAGGGTGCAGATGGGCTTGCCGCTGCCGGTGTAACGGGTGTCGGGATCGGCGCCGAGGTTGCCGATGAGGATGACTTTGTTGATGCCGCGTGCCATGGGTATCGTCCCCGTTCGAATACTGCCAAAAGATGAGTGATCGTAGCATAGCCACGGGCCCGGGCTGCAGCTCCGAAATGCCCATTTTTTCGTAGGCCGATGCCGTCAGGCCGGCACCGGCGTACCGGCGGCAACGACGTGCCGCCGGCCCAGCCACAACAGCGGCAGCCAGATCACCACCAGCGCCGCGGCGGCCAGGAACACGGCCGACAGACCCACATGCTCCAGCATCACGCCACCCAGCACGCCGCCCACGCCGGCGCCGAGGAATTGGCAGGTGGCGTAGCCGCCCATGGCCGCACCGCGCAGGTGCGCCGGCGCCAGCCTCGAAACCAGGCTCGGCAGGCTGGCTTCCAGCAAGTTGAAAGCGCTGAAAAACACGATGGCCGCCAGCCACAGCACCACCGCATCCTGTGCACCCACGCCCAGACCGAGCAGGGCCAGCCCCAGGCCCAAGGCGCACACCAGCACCAGACGCATGCTGCCGGCCAGCGAGGTGACCCGTCTCAGCACGCCGCCCATGACGATGGCCGACGCCAGCATCACCGGCAGATACAGCTCCCACTGGTGCGAGAGCGCCATGCCGGTCTGTCGGGTGAGCAGCAGCGGCAGCGCCACGAAGGCCGCCGTCAGCATGGTGTGCATCATGAATACCGAGAGGTTGAGCACGGCCAGTTGCGGGCGCACGATCATGCGCAGCACGGCCGACCAGTGCGCCGCCTCCGGGGCCCGGTGCCGCCGTGGCCGCGGCACCACGATCCACAGCAGCGCGATCGCGCCCAGCGCCAGCAGCGCCGTCAGGCCGAACAGGCCCGCCAGGCCGGCTACAGCGGCCAAGGGCGGGCTGAGGATGATCGCCAGCACAAAGGCCAGGCCGACGCTGACGCCGATGATGCCCATCACCTTGCTGCGGTTGTCGTCGTCGGAATGATCGGCCGCCAGCGCCTGGCTGGCGCCGGACACCGCGCCCATGCCCTGCAGCACGCGTCCGATGATGATGCCGGTGATGCCGCTGGACAGCGCCGCCACCACCGAGCCAACGATGAACACACCCAGACCGATGCTGATGGTCAGATGCCGACCGATGCGATCCGAAGCCAGCCCCACCGGCACCTGCAGCAGCGCCTGGGCAAAACCGTAGATGCCGATGGCAAGACCGACGAGAAATGGCGTGGCGCCCGGCAGGCGCAAGGCATAGGCGGTGAACACCGGCATGATCAGGAACAGCCCGAACATGCGCAGCCCGACCACGCTGGAAAGCGCGAGAGCCGTGTTGAGTTCACGCCTGCTGAGTTTGCTCACTGGCTGACCGGATGATGAAAAGCGTCAATTATAAGGGGTCATGCGGCGCGCGCCGTCTGTGGCACATCGCCGCCCGCGTACAGCTACATTGCGCCTATAATTGCCCGTCTTGAGCCAAACCCGTAGCACATGAGCATATCCGCCACCCGCTTTGCCGTTGAATCCACGCACGATTTCGCCAGCGTGCGTCAACTGGCGTCCAGCGACATGGCCATCGTGGATGCGCTGATCCGTCGGCGCCTGGCATCGCACGTGGTGTTGATCAACCAGATTGCCGCGCACATCATCGACGGCGGCGGCAA
>DASSTF010000142.1:0-4187 GCA_035708045.1 Rhodanobacteraceae bacterium
CAGGTGCCGGCCATGATCGATCGCTACAAGGCGATCATCGAAGGCGCGAACGGCAAGATCCACCGTCTGGAGGATTGGGGCCGTCGCCAGCTGGCCTATCCCATCAACAACATGGCCAAGGCCCATTACGTGCTCATCAACATCGAGTGCGACCAGGCCGTCCTGGACGAGCTGGAGTCTGGCTTCCGCTTCAACGACGCCGTGCTGCGTCATCTGGTCATCAAGCGCCCCGGCGCCGACACCGAGCAGTCGCCCATCCTCAAGAGCAAGGAAAAGGACGACGCCAAGGCATCCGCGCGCCGCCCCGATCGTTCCGATGATTCGTCCGACGACCAGGACGATGAGGACGACGACGACAACGACGACGACAACGACTGAACCAGGAGCCCGACATGTCCAAATTTTTCCGCCGCCGCAAGTATTGCCGCTTCACGGCCGAGGGCGTGAAGGAGATCGATTACAAGGATCTCAACACCCTGCGCCAGTACATCACCGAAACCGGCAAGATCGTGCCCAGCCGCATCACCGGCACCAAGGCGCGCTACCAGCGCCAGCTGTCCACCGCGGTCAAACGCGCGCGCTTCCTGGCGCTGCTGCCGTACACCGACAACCACAACGTCTGAGTCGTGTTGTCGAGGCATGCAACCCGGAGCCATCGTCTCCGGGTTGCCTGCGCATCACCTTCTTCGGACAACCGTCCAGGCTGCGTCGGGCCGCTCCGGCGCTAACGAAAAGAGAGCCACACCATGGAACTGATCCTGCTTGAAAAAGTGAAGAACCTTGGCAACCTTGGCGACAAGGTCAACGTCAAGCCCGGCTATGGCCGCAACTACCTGCTGCCGCAGGGCAAGGCCGCGCCGGCCACGGCCGCCAACCTGGCCGAGTTCGAAAAGCGCCGCGCCGAATACGAAGCCAAGGCCAACGAACTGCTGTCCGCTGCCGAGGCCCGCAAGGCCAAGCTGGAAGGCGTCGAAGTACGCATCAGCGCCAACGCCAGCCCCGAAGGCAAGCTGTACGGCTCGGTCGGTCCGCGCGAAATCGTCGAGGCCCTGGCCGCGCAGAGCCTGGAAGTCGAAAAGGGCGAAGTGATCCAGGCCGAAGGCCCGATCCACGCCACCGGCGAATACCAGGCCCAGATCGTGCTGCACGCCGACGTGAACACCACGATCAAGGTGATCGTCGTCGGCGAATAAGCTTGATCGTCGCGTGAGAAAAAAGGCGCCTTCGAGCGCCTTTTTTCATGCATGATTTTCGGGATTCGGAATTCGGGATTTGGTAGGGCAGGCACTGCCCGCCGAGCGGGGCGACGGAGAGACGGTGCCCTCATGTCATGGAATGAAGGTTCTGCGGCGGGCAGTGCCCGCCCTACCCGCGGTGGCGGGAGGCATTCGTGACTTGCGCCCTCGCTACTCGCCCCTCATCCCTCGTCCCTCGCTCCCGCTCTTATCCACCTCAACCCACAACTTTTCCACAGCCAACCCACAGACTTGTTGTATCGGAAAATGAGACGCCACTGCGTATGATGGACGCCATTGTCCGAGGGGTGATGCATGGCCGCCTATCCTGAACGTTCCACCGTGGCGCCGGACGTCGAGGCGCTGCGTCTGCCGCCGCACTCGATCAGCGCCGAGCAGTCCGTGCTGGGCGGACTGATGCTGTCGCAGGAGGCCTTCGATCGCGTGGCCGATCGTCTGGGCGAAGACGATTTCTATCGCAAGGATCACCGCATGATCTGGCGCGCCATCAACGAGCTGGCGGGCAAGGGCATGCCGTGCGACGCGGTCACGCTGGGCGACTGGTTCGAGACCAACGGCCTGGCCGACATGGTCGGCGGCGCCAGCTACATCATCGAGCTGGCCAACGCCACGCCGAGCGCCGCCAACATCACCGCCTATGCCGACATCGTGCGCGAGAAATCGGTGCTGCGCCAGCTGATCGACGCCGGCACCGAAATCACCGAGGACGGCTACCAGCCCGGTGGCCGCAAGGTGCAGGAAGTGCTCGAATCGGCCGAGCAGAAAGTGTTCCACATCGCGGAGGCCGGCGCGCGCGGGCGCAAGAACTCCGTGTCCATGCGCGACGCCGTGGCCGAAGCGTTCAAGATTCTCCATCACCGCTACGAAAACCGCGGCCAGCTCACCGGCCTGCCGACCGGCTTCACCGATCTCGATGAAATGACCGCCGGCCTGCAGCCCTCCGATCTCGTCATCGTCGCCGCACGCCCGTCGATGGGCAAGACCGCCTTCTCGGTCAACATCGCCGAACACGCCGCCATCCGCAGCAAGAAGGCCGTGGCCATCTTCTCGATGGAAATGTCGTCCTCGCAGTTGGCCTTCCGTTTGATTTCTTCGATCGGCCGCATCCACCAGCAACATTTGCGCACCGGCGATCTGGCCGAGGAAGACTGGCCGCGCGTCACCTCGGCCATCACCATGCTCACCGAAGCGAAAATCTTCATCGACGACACGCCCGCGCTGTCGCCGGTCGAGTTGCGCTCGCGTGCGCGCCGCCTGCATCGCGAACATGGCGGCCTTGGCCTGATCGTCATCGACTATCTGCAGCTGATGCAGGTGCCGGGCAGCAAGGAAAACCGCGCCACCGAAATCTCGGAAATCTCGCGCGGTCTGAAAGCGCTGGCCAAGGAATTGAAGGTGCCGGTCATCGCGCTATCGCAGCTCAACCGTTCGCTGGAACAGCGCACCGACAAGCGCCCCATGATGAGCGACCTGCGTGAATCCGGCGCCATCGAGCAGGACGCCGACGTCATCATGTTCATCTACCGCGACGAGTACTACAACCCGGAATCGCCCGACAAGGGTCTGGCCGAAATCATCGTCGGCAAACAGCGAAACGGCCCCACCGGCACCTGCAAACTGACCTTCCTGGGCCAGTTCACCAAGTTCGAGAACCACGCGCCGGAGGCGTATGCGGGGGCGTTCGAATGAGAGCGGGGACGAGGGGCGCAGGTAATCACCGCGCGGTCGTATTGCGGCGGGTTCGTATCGAAAACAATGTGCCCGCTTCTTCGACTCTGTCCTTGCAGGTCGGAACCTGGGGCGAATGGCCCCAACTGGCGAGCATCACCCCTTGTCCCTCGCCCCTCGCCCCTCGTTCCTCAACCCAATGAGCCGCCTCGCCACGGCCACCATCCACCTCGGCGCCTTGCGTCACAACCTTGCGCGTCTGCGCGAACTGGCCGCGCCGGCGCGCGTCATGGCCGTGGTCAAAGCCGATGCCTATGGCCATGGATTGGAGCGTGTGGCGCGCGCACTGGCCGATGCCGATGCTTTCGGCGTGGCCGCCATCGCCGATGGCCTGCGCCTGCGCGCCGCCGGGCACCGTCAGCGCATCGTGGTGTTGTCCGGCCCCGACAGTGCCGCCGACCTGGGCGAACTGCGCCGACTGGATCTGGATGCCGTCGTCCATCATGACAGCCAGCTCGACTGGTTGGCCGTCGACCGCGGCAGTACCCCCATCCGGATCTGGCTGAAGGTCGATTCGGGCATGCACCGCCTGGGTTTTGCGCCAGAACGCGTGGCCGACGTGCATGAACGTTTGAGTGCGATGCCGGCGGTGGCCAAGCCGATCACGTTGATGAGCCATTTCGCCGCGTCCGACGAATTCGACAACGGATTTACCGCGCAGCAGATCGAAGACTTCAACCACGCCACGACCGATTTGCCGGGGCCACGCAGCCTGAGCAACTCCGCCGCCATCCTCGGCTGGCCCGCCGGTCGTGGCGACTGGGTGCGCAGTGGCGGCTTGCTGTACGGCCTGTCGGTGGTCGAAGGCAAGAGCGGCGCCGACTTCGGTTTCCGCCCGGTGATGACATTGGCCACGCGCCTGATCGCCGTCAACGCGGTGAAAAAAGGCGCACGCGTCGGCTACGGTTCCACCTGGGAAGCCCCCGAAGACATGCAACTCGGCATCGCCGCCATCGGCTACGGCGACGGCTACCCTCGCTGCATCGACGACAGTACGCCGGTGTTCGTCAACGGCAAGCGCTGCGTCATCGCCGGCCGCGTGTCGATGGACCTGCTCACCATCGACCTGCGCAACGCGCCCGACGCCCGCGTCGGCGACAAAGTCGTTCTATGGGGCAAAGCGCTGCCCATCGAAACCATCGCCCAACACGCCGGCACCATCAGCTACGAACTCACCTGCGGCATGACGCGGCGGGTGTTGTT
>DASSTF010000143.1:0-7440 GCA_035708045.1 Rhodanobacteraceae bacterium
CTGTTGATGCTGACCATCGGCACCTACCTCGGCATCGGCGGCCTGCCGCCCACCTGGGCGGGAGCCTTGTTCGGCTCCGGGACCGAGCCGGCGCCAGCATCGACGCTGGTCACCGCCAGCGCTCCGGCCAGCGACGCCAAGACCACGACGCTCAAGCCCGGCGACATGGCGCCGGCGAGCCTCATGCTGCCCAATCTCGACGGTCAGCCGCAATCGCTGGCGCAATTCCGGGGCAAGCGCGTGCTGCTCAATTTCTGGGCCACCTGGTGCCATCCCTGCCTCGAGGAGATGCCGGCCCTGGCGGCGGCGCAAAAAGCCCATCCCGGGGTGCGCATCATCGGCATCGCCATGGACAGCCCCGAAGCCGTGCATGCCTGGCTGAAGAAGACGCCGGTCGACTACCCGATATGGCAAGGGCTGGCCACAGATGGCGATGTAGCCGCCATGTTCGGCGACGGCCCAGGCCTGCTGCCCTACAGCGTGCTGATCGGCAGCGACGGGCGCATTCGCGCCACGCACCTGGGCAAACTGGATCCGGCCACGCTGCGGGCCTGGCTGCAGGAAACGCCCGGGCAGGAATAACTGTCGCCACTTGCAGCCAAACACCAACGAACGCCGTCGATCTGCGCCGATCTGGACAAGTTGACGCCATGCGCGCACACTGGCGCCCTTTGACGACACGATCTGGAACTGCTTCGTGGCCAAGATCCTCGCCCTGCACGGGCCCAACCTCAATCTGCTTGGCACGCGCGAGCCGTCCATCTACGGCAGCGAGACGCTGGCGGACATCAATGCCGCGTTGGCCGCGCGCGCCGAGGCGGCGGGGCACGAGCTGCTCTGGTTCCAGTCCAACGCCGAGCACGAGCTGGTCGCGCGCCTGCATCAGGCCCGCGACGACAACACCGCCTTCGTGCTGATCAACCCGGCCGCCTTCACGCATACCAGCGTGGCCCTGCGCGACGCGCTGGCCGCCGTGGCCATCCCGTTCATCGAGGTGCATCTGAGCAACCCGATGGCGCGCGAGCCGTTTCGTCATCATTCGTATTTTTCCGACCTGGCCGTGGGCACCATCAGCGGCCTGGGCGGCGACAGTTATCGCCTGGCGCTGGAGGCGGCGCTGACGCGCTTGCCGTCGCCGATAGGCACGGACGAGACCACAACCGTCTGACGCTTTCACCGGCCATCGCCCCGGCGCTGGCCACCCAATCGACATTTCAGATACGGGGTTTTTCATGGATCTTCGCAAAATCAAGAAGCTGATCGACCTGCTCGAGGCTTCCGACCTGGCCGAGCTGGAAATCAAGGAAGGCGAGGAGACCGTGCGCCTGTCGCGCGCCACGCGCGGCGTCGCCACGATGCCGGCGCAGATGCCGATGGCGCCGCAATCTCCCGCCATGCCCGCCGCCGCGCCGGCGCCTGCCGCCGAGGCCGCTGCCGAAACGCCTGCCGCCGACGCCATCCCCGAGGGACACCAGGTCAAGGCGCCGATGGTCGGCACTTTCTACGCCTCGTCCACGCCGGGCGCCGCCGCGTTCGTCAAGGTCGGCCAACAGGTCAAGCAGGGCGAAACCCTGGGCATCATCGAAGCGATGAAGATGTTCAACCAGATCGAGGCCGAAGTCTCCGGCAAGGTCGTGGCGATCCTGGTCGAGAACGGCCAGGCCGTCGAGTTCGACCAACCGATGTTCGTGATTGCCTGACGGCGGGGATTTCTCATGCTAGACAAAGTCGTCATTGCCAACCGTGGCGAGATCGCCCTGCGCATCCTGCGCGCCTGCCACACGCTGGGCATCCGCACGGTCGCCGTGCACTCGACCATCGACCGCAATCTCAAGCACGTGGGCATGGCCGACGAGGCCATCTGCATCGGACCGGCGCCGAGCGCGCAGAGCTACCTCAACATCCCGGCCATCATCGCGGCGGCTGAAATCACCGACGCCAGCGGCATCCACCCCGGCTACGGCTTCCTGTCGGAGAACGCCGATTTTGCCGAGCAGACCGAACAGTCCGGCTTCGTCTTCATCGGACCGAAGGCCGACACCATCCGCCTGATGGGCGACAAGGTCCAGGCCATCCGCGCCATGAAGGACGCCGGCGTGCCGTGCGTACCCGGCTCCGGCGGTCCGCTGGATGCGACCGAAACCGAAAAGAACAAGCGCATCGCCAACGAGATCGGCTATCCGGTCATCATCAAGGCGTCGGGCGGCGGCGGCGGGCGCGGCATGCGCGTGGTGCACACCGAGGCGCATCTCGCCAACGCCATCGCCACCACCAAGTCCGAAGCCCGCGCCGCGTTCGGCAACGACGAGGTGTACATGGAGAAGTACCTGGAGAATCCGCGCCACGTGGAAATCCAGGTGCTTGCCGACGGTCAGGGCAACGCCATCCACCTGTGCGAGCGCGACTGCTCCATGCAGCGCCGCCACCAGAAGGTGGTCGAGGAAGCACCCGCGCCCGGCATCACGCCCGAGCTGCGCGCCGAAATTGGCAAGGTGTGCGTGGAGGCCTGCATCCGCATCGGCTATCGCGGCGCCGGCACGTTCGAGTTCCTGTACGAGGACGGGCGTTTCTACTTCATCGAGATGAACACCCGCATCCAGGTCGAGCACCCGATCACCGAACTCATCACCGGCGTGGATCTGGTACGCGAGCAGTTGCTGATCGCCGGCGGCGAAAAGCTTTCCATCAGGCAGGAAGACGTGACCATCACCGGCCATGCCATCGAGTGCCGCATCAACGCCGAGGATCCGGACAAGTTCCTGCCCTGCCCCGGTACCATCAAGCGCTTCGAAGGCGCCGGCGGCCCCGGCATTCGCATCGACACGCACATCTACGACGGCTACCGCATCCCGCCGACCTACGACTCGATGATCGGCAAGCTGATCGCCCACGGCATGGATCGCAAGACGGCCCTGGCGCGCATGCGCATCGCCCTGGCCGAAACCGTGATCGAGGGCATCAAGACCAACATCCCGTTGCAGCAGCGCATCATGGCCGACATCGGTTTTCAGGAAGGCCAGCAGAACATCCATTACCTGGAGAAACGGATCGCCGAGCAGCGGGAGAAGGTGGCGGTGCCGTAAAGGCCCGGACTTGGGGGCCGGAAAACCGTATGCCCCATCCCAGTCATTCCGGCGAAAGCCGGAATCCATTGTGTACTTGCGGCAAGACTGCAAATGGATTCCGGCTTTCGCCGGAATGACGAAAAAATTGCGCATTCCAGCGTCCACTCGGCGCTCACATGCGACCGCAAGGAATTTCCATGCCATGGCTTGAACTCTCCCTCACCATCGACGCCGCGCGGCAACCTGCCGTCGAAAACGCGCTGGAAGAGCTGGGCGCGCTGTCGGTCACGCTGGCCGATGCGGATGCCGAAACACCGGACGAACGCGCCATCTTCGAACCCGGCGTGGGCGAGACGCCGCTGTGGTCGCGCACGCAGGTGCAGGCGCTGTTCGAGGCCGATGTCGATCGTCAGGCATTGGCGCAGGCCATCGGCTGCGAGCTGACCGGCATCAAGCCGACCGACATCGATTTCCGCGTCGTCGAGGATCAGGACTGGGAGCGCGCGTGGATGGATCGCTTCCAGCCCATGCATTTCGGCCGGCGTCTGTGGGTGTACCCATGGAACATCGATCCGCCGGCGGACGACGCCTTGGCCATCGTGCGTCTGGATCCGGGCCTGGCCTTCGGCACCGGCACCCATCCCACCACTGCCTTGTGCCTGGCATGGCTGGACGGTCTCGATCTCGACGACCGGCACGTCATCGACTACGGCTGCGGCTCCGGCGTGCTGGCCGTGGCGGCGCTCAAGCTGGGCGCGGCGCGCGCCATCGGCATCGACAACGATCCGCAGGCGATCACCGCCTCGCGCGACAACGCCTCGCGCAACGGCGTCGGCGATCGGCTGGAACTGTATCTGCCCGACGATGCGCCTGAAACACCCGCCGACGTGTTCGTCGCCAACATCCTGGCCGGCCCGCTGGCGGAACTGGCGCCGCGCTTCGCACGCCTGTGCAAACCCGGCGCGCCATTCGCGCTGTCGGGCATCCTCGACGGCCAGCACGGGGAACTGCTGGACGTCTACGCGCCTTGGTTCGAGCAGCTCGCCGTGCAGCGTCGCGAGGGCTGGGTGCGCATCGACGGCATCCGCAAGTCCTGATTCCTGGCGGGCACGGGCAACCCGCTACAATCGCCGCATGTACGCGCAATGCCCCGAGTGCCTGACCATCTACGAGCTGGACGCCGCCACGCTGGCGCAGGCGCACGGCACGGTCGGCTGCGGGCAGTGCGGCGCCACCTTCAACGCCTTGCCGACGTTGACCGAACACCTGCCTGACGAACCGTTCGAAAACCTCGCCGTGCATCCGTCCAGCCCGGCGCCGCCGATCCTGATGATGGCCGTGGTGCGCGAGCAACCGCCGCAACAGGTGCTGTTCAAACCCGCGCCCGCCGACAGTGGCGTCGAAGCGGCCGAAACCGATACGGTCGACGAACCGCCGACATCGTTCCCGTCCTTCGTACTGCGTCCGCGTCACCGGCCGGCGCCATATCGCCACACCTGGCGCTGGGTCACGGCCTGCGTGCTGCTGGCCCTGTGCCTCGGCGTCCAGCTGGTCTGGGCCAAGCGCAAACCGCTGACCGCCAACCCGGCTACCCGTCCCTGGCTGACGCAAGCCTGCAGGCTATTCGGTTGCACCTTGCCGCCGGTGCGCGATCTGGCCCAATTGCAACTGCTTTCGCGCGACGTGCGTCCGCATCCGAACGTGCCGAACGCATTGCTCATCAGCGCCACCGTGCGCAACAACGCGCCGTTCACGCAGCCCTATCCGATCGTGTCGATCACGCTTTCGGATCTGGACGAGAACCGCATCGCCATGCGTCGTTTCCGACCGTCCGAATACATTGCCGATCCCAAGGTGCGCGCCGCCGGACTGGCTCCCGGCGCCACCGCGGCATTGATGTTCGAGGTGAAGGATCCCGGCCGCAATGCGGTGGCCTTCCAGTTCGGGTTCCAGTGAACGATCGGCCATCGCCGCGTGATCCGCACTTAAAAATCTTCATCGACACGGGTAGACTGGAACTTCTTGTCCGCACGACTTGCGTGCGGCGCACCACATGCTTTCATTTTCGGGCTGCGCCCAATGTTCGACCGGGGGATACACAGGAGTGAACGCTGTCAGACTGCCGCACGAAACCCGCACCGACACGCCTCCGTTGCAAAGTGCCCTGAGCGAGTGTGTCGGTCGAACCGTGCATCGATACCTGGCGGATCTCGGCGGCACTCCCTGCGACGAGGGCCTGTACGCATTGGTCATGCGCGAGGTCGAAGGGCCGCTGTTGCGCGAAGTGCTTTCGTGGCACGACGGCAACCAGAGCCGCACGGCCGCCACCCTCGGCATCAATCGCGCCACCTTGCGCAAGAAGCTGGCGGCGCACGGGTTGCTTTGATCGGGTTTGGCGTGGTGTGCAGATTGCGCTGAACACCATCCCCACCCCAGCCCTCCCCTTGAAGGGGAGGGAGCAAACTCACACGACCCCTCAAACAAAAGCCCTCCCCTTCAAGGGGAGGGCTGGGGTGGGGATGGTGTTATCAGCCCTTCAAAGGAAAGTCCGGAGCAGGAATGGCGTTGAACTGCCCCACCGTCATGACGCCCCCACACCCCCTGCCGCTATAATGAACGGCTTTCAGCACAGGCCACTGAAACGCCATGTTCGACACCACCCTGATTCCCGTCCGCCGCGCGCTCGTCAGCGTGTCGGACAAGAGCGGTCTTGCCGATCTCGGCCGTGCCCTGGATGCGCTGGGCGTGGAACTGATTTCCACTGGTGGCAGCGCCCGCGCCCTGCGTGACGTGCACGTGCCGGTGCGCGAGGTCAGCGACGTCACCGGCTTTCCGGAAATCATGGACGGTCGCGTCAAGACGCTGCACCCGACCATCCACGGCGGTCTGCTTGGACGCCGCCGCACCGACGAAGCGGTGATGGCCGAGCATGGCATCGAGCCGATCGACCTGCTGGTGGTCAACCTTTACCCCTTCGCGCGCACCGTGGCGCGGCCCGACGTGAACATGGCGGATGCCATCGAAAACATCGACATCGGCGGCCCGGCCATGTTGCGCGCGGCGGCGAAGAATCACGAGCGCGTGCTGGTGGTGACCGACCCGTCCGACTACGCCGAACTGATCGACACCCTGCGCGAACACGGCGGCACCACGCTGACCCTGCGTCGACGTCTGGCCGCGCGCGCCTACGCGCATACCGCACGCTACGACGGCATGATCGCCGACTGGCTCGGCACCCATCTCGACGATGCCGAAGCGACGCCGTTCGCGCCCACGCTGCACATCGGGCTGAACAACGCCGCCACCCTGCGCTACGGCGAAAACCCGCACCAGAGTGGCGCCCTGTACGTGGAACCGGACGCGCCCGCCGAGGGCATCGTGGCCACGGCCAGGGTGCTGGCCGGCAAACCGCTCAGCTACAACAACCTGGCCGACGCCGACGCCGCGCTGGAATGCGTGAAGGCGTTCCAGAAAGTGCCCGCCTGCGTCATCGTCAAGCACGCCAACCCGTGCGGCGTCGCCCTCGGCAAGAACCTCATCGACGCCTACGAGCGCGCCTTCGCCTGCGATGCGACGTCGGCCTTCGGCGGCATCATCGCCTTCAACCGCACCCTGGACGCCGCCACCGCCGAAACCATCCTGGCGCGCCAATTCGTGGAAGTGGTCATCGCCCCGCAGGTGGACGAAGGCGCACGCGAAGCCTTCGCCAAAAAGCCCAACGTGCGCCTGCTCGCCACCGGCGCGTGGCCGGAACAGGCGCCGGCCACGCGCAACTACAAGCGCATCGCCGGCGGTCTGCTGGTGCAGGACACCGACCGCGACACGCTGCTGGTGGACGACCTCAAGGTCGTCAGCCGGCGCATTCCGACCGCGGAGGAACTGCACGACCTGCTGTTCGCCTGGCACGTGGCCATGTACGTCAAGTCCAACGCCATCGTCTACGCGCGCGACGGCCAGACCATCGGCATCGGCGCCGGCCAGATGAGCCGCGTCATCAGCGCCAGGATCGCCTCCATGAAGGCCGCCGAAGCCCACCTGGAAGTGGTCGGCAGCGCGATGGCCTCGGACGCCTTCTTCCCCTTCCGCGACGGCATCGACGCCGCCGCCGAGGCGGGCGTGAAGGCCGTGATCCAGCCGGGCGGGTCGATCCGCGACAAGGAGGTGATTGCCGCTGCCGATGAGCATGACATGACGATGGTGTTTACCGGGATGCGGCATTTTCGGCATTGAGGGTATGGGGGGGCTGACAACACCATCCCCACCCCAACCCTCCCCTTGAAGGGGAGGGCTGGGGTGGGGATGGTGTTAATCCACCAAAAGGCCACAACCACCACCCCAACAACTCAATGCGTATCGTCACCCGCACCAGACGACG
>DASSTF010000144.1:0-8948 GCA_035708045.1 Rhodanobacteraceae bacterium
GCACAGGGCCGGTTGCGTGCGGCGCCAGTGCATGAAGTGGCGGAACCGGTTCAGGCTCGAATCCGGATCGTCGTCCTGCACGGCCACCGCCATGGCCTGGTGCGTGGCGGGAATGGGCAGCCACGGCGTGCGCTGGCTGAATCCGGCGCCGGGGGCGTCGACCCACGGCATCGGCGTGCGGCAGCCGTCGCGTCCCTTGAAGTCGGGCCAGAAGGCAATGCCGAACGGATCGCGCATGGCCTCGTAGGGAATCTCGGCCTCGGGCAGGCCCAGTTCCTCGCCCTGATAGACGCACACCGAACCGCGCAGCGAACCGACCATGGCAGTCAGCTGGTTGCCAAGGTACGCCGGTGCCTGCTCGCCGCCCCAGCGCGTGACCACGCGTTCGACGTCGTGATTGGAAATGGCCCAGCATGGCCAGCCGTCGGCCATGCGCGCTTCCAATTGCTCCACCGTGCGGCGAATGTGCGCGGCGCTGAAATCCGCCGTCAGCAATTCGAAGCTGTAGCTCATGTGCAGGCGCTTGCGGTTGGTGTACTCGGCCATGGTGGCGAGCGAGTCTTCCGACGCCACTTCGCCCAGCGAGGCGGTGCCCGGATAGCGATCCAGCAGGGCGCGCAGTTCGCCGAGAAAGGCCAGGTTTTCCGGTTGCGTGTTGTTGTAGTAGTGGTACTGGAACGCGTAGGGATTGTCCGGGCTGAAACCGCGGCCGATGCGCGCATCGGGCGGCTTGGGCGGGTTGTCGCGCAGGCGCGTGTCGTGGAAACAGAAGTTGATCGAGTCCAGGCGGAAACCGTCCACGCCGCGATCCAGCCAGAAACGCAAGGTGTCCAGCATGGCCACGCGCACGTCCGGGTTGTGGAAATCGAGATCCGGCTGTGAGGAAAGAAAATTGTGCAGGTAGTACTGCCGGCGTCGCGGTTCCCATTGCCAGGCCGGACCCCCGAACAGCGACAGCCAGTTGTTGGGCGCGGTGCCGTCCGGACGCGGGTCGGCCCACACGTACCAGTCGGCCTTCGGATTGTTGCGGTTTTCGCGGCTTTCGCGAAACCAGGCGTGCTCCACCGACGTGTGGCTGAGTACCTGGTCGATCACGACCTTGAGGCCGAGCGCGTGCGCCTTTTCCAGCAGGCGGTCGAAATCCTCCAGCGTGCCGAACAGCGGATCGACGTCGCAATGGTTGGCAATGTCGTAACCGAAGTCGCGCATCGGCGAGGTGAAGAACGGCGCGATCCAGATCGCGTCCACCCCCAGCCCGGCCACGTAATCCAGCCGCTCGATGATGCCGGGCAGATCGCCGACACCGTCACCGTTGGTGTCCTGGAAACTGCGCGGATAAATCTGGTAGATGACGCCGCCGCGCCACCAGGGTTGAGCATCCATTGAAACCTTCCAGAAGCGGGACGCGCCGCGCCATGCAGGCAGCGGCGACGTTGAATGGCTGTCACCAAGCTTAACCGTGTCCGTGCATGGGGCCGCTGCCGTTGCATACGTATTCAGCTTGCGCGCGACCCCGATGCGGCCATGAATACGTATGCACAAAACGTCAAGTGGCCGAACCCGCGACTAGTATCGGGTCGTGCATGGCGGGCACAGACCTGCCGACATGCTGTCACCGGTAAAAACCAAAGACCTGGTGATCGCCATTTGAACTTTTTGATCCTTGATGGGGAGGACACTGATCATGATTCTCAAGCGCAACCTGCTCAGCGCGGCGCTCGCTTCGGCCATCTTCATGGTTGCCGTGGGCGTGCAGGCACAAACCGTCGACAGCCAGCAAACGGCGACCGACCAGAGCCAGACGCAAACCGGCAACGGCCAGACGCAGAAAACCAAGAAGCAGAAGAAGCGGCAGCAAAACGCCACGCAGCTCGGTGCGGTCGAAGTGACCGGTTTCGCCAGCAGCGTCCAGAACTCGATCGAAATCAAGCGCGACTCCAATTCCATCGTGGAAGCGGTGTCCGCCGAGCAGATCGGCAAATTGCCAGGCACCAGCATCGCCGATTCGCTCGGTCGCCTGCCGGGTCTCGCTACGCAGTCGGTCAATGGCCGCCCGCAGGTGCTCACCATCCACGGTCTGGGTCCGGACTTCTCCACCGCGCTGGTCAACGGCGGCCAGCAGGTGTCCACCTCGAACAACCGCGACGTGCAGCTCGACCAGTACCCGTCGAGCTGGTTCGGCAGCGTGGTCGTGCACATGACGCCCAGCGCCAATCTGATCGGCCAGGGCCTGTCGGGCACGGTGGACATGCACACCATCCGCCCGCTCGATGCCGGCAAGCCGCTGGCGGTGGTCAATGCGCATTACATCTGGAACGGCACCAGCCAACTGTCCAAGGGGCCGGGCATGCGCGACCACGGCTACCACGTCAACGGCGTGTGGGTGCACCAGTTTGCCGACAACACCTTCGGCGTGACGCTGGGTGTGGATCTCGATTCCAATCCGGCGCAGATCGAACACCAGGGGCCGTGGGGTTATCCGACCGATGCCAATGGCGACCTCGTGGTCGGCGGTTCCAAGAACTACGGCATTTCCGACCTGATGAACCGCAACGGCGTGCTGATGACGCTGCAGTGGCGGCCCAGCGATTTCTACACCGGCACCATCGACATCACTTCCGACAACTTCAAGGAAAAGCAGCAGGCCAAGGGCATGGAGTTTCCGTTGTGGTGGGGCAACGGCGCAGTAGCACCCGCACCCACCCTGATCCCCGGCAACGTGGTCAACGGCTTCGTGCAGAGCGGCACATATCAGAACATCAACGCCGTCGTGCGCAACGACTACAACAGCACCAGCGCGCGCGTGTACAACTTCAACTGGGACAACCAGTTCCACTTCAACGCCAATTGGTCGGCGGACCTCGACGCCAACTATTCGCGCGCCACGCGGCATGACGTCAACCTGGAAAGCTATTCGGGCACCGGCTACTACTACGCCGCCGGCGGCCATGGCCCCGGCGACACCATCGATTTCCAGGAATTGAACAACGGTCTGCTGTACGTCAACACGGCCCAGGATTACACCCAGGGCCTGATGCTGACCGACCCCGAAGGCTGGGGTTCGGGCAACGACGTCGTGCAGGCGGGTTTCATCAACGCGCCGCGCACCGTGGATTATCTGGCCAACGTGCGCCTGAGCATCACGCGCAGTTTCGTCAGTGGTCCGATTTCCAGCCTGGAATTCGGCATCGATCGCGGCACCCGCAACAAGACCTACAACATCGAGCAGAACTTCCTGACCCTGGGCGGCGGTTTCATCAGCGGCGGCAATGCGGTCGAGACGGCGCCGATCAACTCCAACACGACCTGCGATCCGCTGGCGTGGATGGGCGTCGGTCCGCAAGTCTGCTACAACCCGTTCGACCTGATCCGCAGCGGTGGACTGGTGGAAGTGCCGACCTTCATGTCGTCGCTGCCGCTGCCGCCGAACTGGAAGGTGCGTGAGCGCGATCTCACCTCGTACCTGCAGGCCAACCTGGACACCTACTTCGGCAACGTCACCTTGCGCGGCAACTTCGGCGTGCAGGTTGCGCACACCAGCCAGAGTTCGGCCGGCGAGCGCGTGGTTCCGGGCAGCTCGCTGACCGGTGGCAAGACGGCGCTGGTTCCGGTCAAGGGCGGCACCAGCTATACCCGCTACCTGCCCAGCTTGAACCTGGTGTTCGGTTTCACGCCCAATGACGACCTGCGCGTCAGCGCGGCGCGCACCATGATGCGTCCGCGCATGGATCAGATGAACGCCAGCCTGTCCGTCGGCGGCGACGTCACGCATCTGTCGTCCACCGATCCCAACCAGGCGTTCTTCAGCGCTTCCGGCGGCAATGCCAAGCTGCTGCCGACCATGGCCAACAACTACAACGTCAGCTACGAGCACTACTTCTCGGGCAGCTCGTCCTACCAGTGCAACAGTGCCGACTCCAAGACGTCGGAGCTGTGCCGGGGCGCGGGCGGCGGCTACATCGCGGTGTCGGCCTACTTCCTGAAACTGAAGGACTACATCGACCCCAACGCCGCCTATCTGTACGACTTCAGCGCCTTCGTGCCGGCTTACCTGACGCCGGCGCAACAGGCGCAATTGGGCACCACCATGGGTATCGTTTCCGGCCCGAACAATGACGGCCACGGTTACGTCAAGGGCGCGCAGGTGACGTTGAATCTGCCGATGGGTCTGTTCACGTCGGCACTCAACGGCTTCGGCGTGATCCTGAGCGGCGACCGCACGGCCAGCTCACTGGTGTACGGCAGCAATCCGGATCCGATCACCGTTCCCGGCCTGTCCAAGTGGGTCGCCAATGGCACGCTGTACTACCAGCACGGCGGATTCCAGGCGCGCGTCAGCCAGACCTACCGCTCCAGCTTCCTGGGCCGCGTATCAGGCATCAGCGCCAGCCGCATCGAGCAGGGCATCAAGGGTGGCAGCGACTATTCGGCGCAGGTCAGCTACACCATCGGCAGCGGTCGACTCGAGGGTCTGACCTTCGTGTTGCAGGGTTCCAACCTCAGCAACAAGAAGTTCATCACCTATCAGAACGATCCGCGTCAGGTGCAGACCTGGGAAAGCTACGGCCGCCGCTACGAAGTGGGCGTGTCCTACAAATTCCAATAACAAGTCCCCTCCGGCCAGGTGCATGCAGGGATGGTCATGTGCCTGGCCATTTTTTTTGTCCGGCAGGTATCGTGATGGCCGGAGAGGTTTCCGGGAGTCGTGATGATGCATTGTCGTAACACCGTGCTTTCCACGCTGGCCGCGATTGGTCTGGCGTTAGGCCTGGCGCCGGCGTCGCCGGTCCATGCCGCCGCCGTATCGACGCAGAAGCCGGCATCCTCCGGCGTGTGGTACGAGATTTTCGTGCGCAGCTGGTACGACACCAACGGCGATGGCGTCGGCGATCTGAATGGCGTGACCGCCAAGCTCGATTATTTGAAATCGCTCGGCGTGAGCGGCATCTGGCTGATGCCGATCAACCCTTCGCCGAGCTATCACGGCTACGACATCACCAACTACAAGGCGGTCAATCCGCAGTACGGCACGCTGGCCGATTTCCGCCGTCTGGTGGCCGAAGCGCACAAGCGCGGCATCCGCGTCATCATCGACATGGTCATCAACCACAGCAGCAATGAACATCCGTGGTTCAAGGCGGCGTTGAATCCGAAAAGTCCGTATCGCGACTGGTACACCTGGGCCGGCAAGTACACCGACGTGGACACGCCCAACGCCTTTGGCGGCAAAGCCTGGCAGACCGCCGCCGATGGTCGGCATTACCTGGGCATCTTCTCGCCGAGCATGCCCGATCTCAATTACGACAACCCGGCGGTACGCCGGAAGATGATCGACATCGGCCGCTTCTGGCTCAAGCAGGGCGCGGACGGTTTCCGTCTGGACGCGGCACGGCATATCTACGTCAACCTCATTTCCGATCAGGACAACCCCACCGCCGTGGCGAAGAACGTGGCCTGGTGGGAGCAGTACCGCAAGGGACTGGATGCGGTCGATCCGCATGCCTACCTGGTCGGCGAGGTGACCCAACCCACGGCTGTCCAGTTGGCTCCGTACATGAAACCGCTGGATGCCGTGTTCAATTTCCCGTTGGCCACACACCTTATCAAGGCGGCCAGGAGCGAAAGCAATCTGGCCATCGCCGCCACGCTGGAGCACGTCTACGCCACCTACGCGAAGGCCTCCGGCAACAAGACGATCAAGGATGCCCCGTTCCTGTCCAACCACGACCAGGAACGCGTGATGAGCCAGCTCGACGGCAACATCCAGCACATGCGCATGGCCGCCGCCATGCTGCTGACGTTGCCGGGCGAACCGTACATCTACTACGGCGAGGAGCTGGGCATGCGCGGCAAGAAGCCCGACCCCGACCTGCGCACGCCGATGCGCTGGAAGCGCTCGACGGACGCGCACGGCGAAGCCACCTGGCATGCCACCAGCGCGAAAAACACCGCGCTTTCGGTACAGGCCGAGCAAGCCGATCCGCATTCGCTGCTGCACGACTACACCCGGCTGATTCACTGGCGCATGGCCATTCCGGCCCTGCGTAAAGGCGGCTTCCGCGCATTCCCGCATGCCAACGATCACCTTGCGGTGTGGCAACGTCCGCTGTCGGGGCAGGGCGTGCTGGTGGTGCACAACCTTTCAGGCAAGGCGCAGACGATGCCGCTGAATGTGCCGGGCCAACCGCACTACGGCAAGGTGCTGCGCGCCAGCCGCACCGGCGCGACGATCGATCACGGTGTGCTGCATCTGCCGCCTTATGCCAGCGTGGTGTTGCAATGAACGCCCGGTACCCGATGCGGGAAATCCTCGGCGCGACGTTGCTGGCATGCGCGTTGCCTGCGGTCGCCATGCCGGCTTCGACCGTGGCCCGCGAGCAGGGCAACGATACCGACATCCGTTTCCGGCTCGGCGATGCCAGCGTGTCCGTTCGCCTGGAAGCCGCCGGCATCGTGCATGTGCAGGCGCTGCCCGATGGCGTCACCGAAACGCATACGCTGGTGCTCGACCCATACGCCGCGCCGTCGGATTACCACGGCGGCCGCATGCATGCCGATGGCGACACCGTGAGCCTGTGCAGCGATCGCTTGTGCGCAGTCTGGCACAAGCGCGACGGCTTGCTGGACGTGACCGACGCAAACCACCACCGGATGCTGCAACTGCATCTGGACGCGTTGACGCATCAGCACGTGCGGCTGGATCACGCCAGCGACGATACGCTGTATGGCATCGGCGGTTACACCACGCATCAATCGGTCGGCGACGGGCTCGTGCGCACGGGCAAGCAGGTGGCCAAGGCCGGCGAGCAGGGCCACGCCGGCGCGCCGTTTGTGTGGAGCACGGCGGGTTACGGCGTGCTGGTGGACAGCGACGGTGCGACCTTTACTCTGAAGCCGGGGCAGATCGACGTCGGCGATCTTTCCAAGCGCTCCGTGGACGTCTATCTGCTGGTGGGCGATCCGAAACAAGTGTTCGCCAGCCTGGCCGATCTCTCCGGGCACGCGCCGATGTTTCCCAAGTGGTCGATGGGCTTCATCAACAGCCAGTGGGGCATCGACGAAGCCGAGTTCCGCAAGATCATCGCCACCTACCGCGGCAAGCACATTCCGCTCGACGTCTTCACCTTCGATTTCGACTGGAAAGCCTGGGGCAAGGACTGGGGCGAATTCCGCTGGAACGCGGAGAAGTTTCCCGACGGCCCAACCGGCAAGCTCAAGGCCGACATGGACAAGCTCGGCGTGCACATGACCGGCATCATGAAACCACGCGTGCACGTGAACACGGTCGAGGGCCACTACGCCACCGCACACCATTTGTGGCGACCGGACGAGAAGGTCAGCGACGACTACTTCTCGCACAAGCCGGTCAAGAACATCGATTTCGACAAGCCGGCCGCACGCGCCTGGTGGTTCAACAAGGCGCTGACACACAGCTTCGACACCGGCATCGTCGGCTGGTGGAACGACGAGGCCGACACCACCGACAGCAACACGCAGTTCCTCAACATGCAGCGCGCCACCTTCGATGGCCAGCGCGCGCACTCGCCGCTGCGCGTGTGGTCGATCAACCGCAACTTCTGGCTGGGCTCGCAGCGTTACGCCTACGGTTTGTGGTCGGGCGACATCGACACCGGCTTCAAGTCCATGGCCATGCAGCGCACGCGCATGCTGAGCGCCATCGAGGCCGGCGAGATGTGGTGGGGCATGGACGGAGGCGGTTTCAACGGCCATCCCTCGGATGAAAACTATGCGCGCTGGATCGAGTTCGGCGCCTTCACGCCGATCTTCCGCGTGCACGGCACCTTCGGCGAAAAGCGCCAGCCATGGGTGTACGGCCCGATGGCCGAGAAGGCCGCCACGCAGGCCATCCGCCTGCGCTACCGGCTGATGCCCTACATCTACAGCTATGCGCACCATGCCACCGTGGCGGGCGTGGGCCTGGTTCGGCCACTGAGCTTCGGCTGGCCGGACGATGCGAAGGTGCGCAACGACGTCGATGCCTGGATGTTCGGCCAATGGCTGCTGGTGTCGCCGGTGGTGAAGGAAGGCCAGACGTCCAAACGCATCTATCTGCCGGCAGGCACCTGGACGAACTGGTTCACCGGCAAGACGTATCGGGGCGGGCAGACCGTCACCGTGGCGGTGGACAGCAAGACCTGGGCCGACATTCCGCTGTTCATTCGCGCCGGCGCCATCATCCCCACCCAGCCGGTGATGGATTACATCGGTCAGCATCCGGTGACCACGGTGAGTGTGGACGTCTTTCCGTCCGCAACGGCGACGCATTTCGATTACTACGACGATGCCGGTGACACCTATGCCTACGCGCATGGAGCGTATTACCTGCAACGGTTGCAGACGCAGCACAAAGGCGGCGAGGTGTGTTTCCACGTTGCCGCGCCGCAAGGCGACTATCGGCCGGCCCTGCGCGATTACCTGGTGAAAGTGCATGGCGTGGCGGCAGCGGCCGTATCCGGGGTCGCCCATCATTACGCCGATCTGGATGCCCTCGAAAAATCCGACGACGAAGGTTGGGCCACGGGACACGACCGCTTCGGGCCGGTGACCTGGATCCGCGTTTCGGCTGGTCATGCGAAAACCCTTGTGATGCATTGATTTCAGGTCTTGGCTCACCGCCGCCGATGCGGAGGATCGAGGTCTAATGGCATTTACTTAAACCCGTTCGCGCTGAACGTAGGCCGCAGGCCGAAGTCGAAGGACATGCCAGTGACTTGCCGGATGCGCTTCGACTTCGCCCGCTGTGCGGGCGAAGTGCATCCTGAACCTGTCGAAGGCTCAGTGCGAACGGACTTAGAACTTGTCCGTAAATAACGAAAACCGTTCGTGTTGAGCGTAGCGAAGCGAAGTCGAAACACCGGAATTCCGCGTTGTATGGCACTTCGACTTCGCGCCTTCGGCGCTACGCTCAGTGCGAACGGTTATTTACG
>DASSTF010000145.1:0-5760 GCA_035708045.1 Rhodanobacteraceae bacterium
CCGAGCGGGAAAAACGGCACGTAGGCGATGCCGTCGCGGGCCAGCGCATCGATCAGGGCATCGTCGTCGCGGTGCGCCAGGTTGTAATGGTTCTGCACGCAGACGATCTCGGCGATCTTTCGGCCCTCGGCAACCTGGGTCGGCGTGACATTGCTCAGGCCGATGTGACGCACCAGACCCTGCTGCTGCAATTCGGCCAGTGCCGTCAGCGGCTCCTCGATCGAGCCTTCGGCCAGACCATGATTTTCGGGATCGAGCATCGCGCGGAAATTGACCACATCCAGCACGTCCAGTCCGAGGTTGTGCAGGTTGTTGTGCACGGCACGGGTCAATTCCTCGGCCGAAAAAGCCGGCAGCCAGGCGCCCTTGTCGTCGCGCCGCGCGCCGATCTTGGTGACGATGACCAGGTCGTCGGGATACGGCGTCAGCGCCTCGCGGATCAGCTGATTGGTGACGTGCGGGCCATAGAAATCGCTGGTGTCGATGTGGTCGACGCCGGCTGCGACAGCCTCGCGCAGCACGGCCAATGCCGTGTCCCGATCCTTGGGCGGGCCGAACACCCCGGGACCGGCCAGTTGCATGGCGCCGTAGCCGAGACGCTTCACGCTGCGGTCGCCGAGGGTGAAAGTGGGGGCTGAATCAATCATGGGGATTCCTCGAAGAAGTGATCAGTGATGACGCAAACAAAGATAAGCCTCCGCCGCCATCCTGATAATCGGGCACCATCAATACGGGCTGTACGAAATACCGGACAATGAAAGCCAATCTCGATGATTTGCACGCCTTCGTGGCCGTGGCGCGTGCCGAAGGCTTCCGCGAAGCCGCGCGCCTGAATCGCAGCAGCGCCTCCCGGCTCAGCGAAGCGGTGCGCCGCCTGGAAGCGCAACTCGGCGTCAGGCTGTTGCACCGCACGACCCGCAGCGTGGTTCCGACCGAAGCCGGCCAGCGCCTGCTGGAACGTCTCGGCCAGGCGCTGGACGAAGTGGACGCCGCGCTGGACGTGGTCAACGGTTTTCGCGAAAAGCCCAGCGGCACGCTGCGGCTCAACGTCCCGGTCAGCGCGGCGCGGCTGGCCCTGCCGGCCATCGTGCCGAAGTTCCTGGCCGCCTATCCCGACATCCGCCTGGAGGTGATCACCGAGGAAAGTTTCGTCGACACCATCGCCGCCGGTTGCGACGCCGGCATCCGCTACGAGGAAAGGCTGGAGCAGGACATGATCGCGGTCCCGATCGGGCCGCGCACGCAGCGCTTCGCCACCGCCGCCGCGCCGGCCTACCTGGATCGCCACGGCCGCCCGCAGCACCCGCGCGAACTGCTCGACCACGCCTGCCTGCGCGGACGCTTCCCCAGCGGCGCCATGCCGCCGTGGGAATTCGAGCGCGACGGCGAAATCATCAAGATCGATCCCACCGGTCCGCTGATCGTGCGCGCCGGCGGCGCCGCCGATCTGGCCATCGCAGCCGCCATCGCCGGCACCGGCATCATTTCCCTGTTCGAGGACTGGCTGCGCCCGCATCTGGACAGCGGCGCCCTCGAACCCGTGCTCGAACCGTGGTGGCAGCGCTTCTCCGGTCCGTTGCTCTACTACCACGGGCGGCGACTGGTACCGGCGCCGCTGCGGGCGTTCATCGACTTCGTCAAGGCCGCCGGCGAATAGCCGTCTTTACGGCTCAAGCGACTTCATGAGCCAGCTCGTCGAGCGTCGGATAATCCGTATATCCGGAAGCCCCGCCAACGTACAGCGTCGTCGGATCCAGTTCGTTCAACGGCGCGCCACGCCGAAGCCGCTCGATGAAATCGGGATTGGCCAGCGCCCAGCGCGCCACCGGCGCCATGTCGGCCAGACCGGCTTCGACATCGGCCCCCAGGGCTTCAAGCGGGCGATTGCCACGATTGACCAGCAACGCGTTGGGCCACAGCCGGCGGATATCGCGCAACAAATCGTCGTCACCTGCATGCGACAGATGCAGATAAGCCAGGTCGAATTCGGCCAGCCCGGCCACCAGATGCCGGTACAAATCCGGCCCTTCCGCACCCTCGTCGATGCCGCCCAATGGGCTGCCCGGAGACAAGCGAATACCGGTGCGTTCGGGGCCAATGCGCTCGGCCACGGTGGCAGCCACCTCCAGCGCAAAGCGCACGCGCCTGTCGATGCCGCCGCCATAGGCGTCATCACGACGATTGGCATTCGATGCCAGGAATTGCTGGATCAAATAGCCGTTGGCGCCATGAATCTCGACACCATCGGCACCCGCCTCGACGGCGCGTTCGGCGGCATCGGCAAAGTCCTGCACGGTGGCCCGCGCTTCCTCGGTGGACAGCGCACGCGGGACCGGAATATCCCTGGGGCCGTTCGCCGTGAACATCTCCACCCCCGGCGCGATGGCCGATGGCGCCACCGGCTGGCGATGGTGCGGCGTATTGTCCGGATGCGACATGCGCCCTGCATGCATCAACTGGATGAACAGGTGACCACCCTTTTCATGCACGGCAGACGCCACGCGGCGCCAGCCGTCGACGTGCGCATCGGTATGGATGCCCGGCGTGGCCAGATAACCCTGCCCGTCGGCGGACGGCTGCGTACCCTCGCTGATCAGCAAACCGAAACCGGCGCGCTGGGCGTAGTACTCGGCCGCCAGCGGGCCGGGCGTGCCATCCGGATTGGCACGGCTGCGGGTCATCGGCGCCATGGCCAGGCGATGCGCCAATTGCATGCGGCCAATCGTGATGGGGTCCCAGATCGTGGGGCGGACAAGTGGCTGGACTCTTTCGGTAACGGCGTTCATGACGATTCTCCGGGATGGGTGAAATCACGCGTCGTGACGGTCCATCCCTGACGTTGCCGCGACGACAACCTCATCCTGATCGTTTCATTACCAATCCGTAAGTCATATTATCGATACACATCGTTCCATAATCGATACAAAGACATGGATCTTTCCGCCCTGGCCGACTTCCACCGCGTGGCCGCCGCCGGCAGCCTTGGCAAGGCCAGTCGCGACAGCGGTCGCCCGAAAGCCACCCTGTCCCGCCGCATCCGTCACCTGGAAGAATCTCTCGGCGTGCGCCTGGTCGAACGCGGCGGTCGCGCCCTGCGCCTGACGACCGAGGGCCAGTCCCTGTACGAACGCACCCACGCCCTGGTGCGCGACATCGAGGAAGTCGGCCGCAACCTGACCTTCGGCCACGACCAGCCACGCGGGCAACTGAGGATCAGCGCCCCGGTACTGTTCGCCAACACCTTCGGCGGCCGCCTGACCGCCGAGTTCGCCGCGCGCTACCCCGAGGTACGCGTGGCGCTGGACGCCAACGACCGCATGGTCGATCCGGTGGACGAAGGCTACGACGTGGTCATCCGCGTCAACCCCAACCCGCAAAGCGAACTGGTTGGACGCTGCTTTGCGCGTGACGCATTGCACCTCGTGGCGCCACCGTCACTGTCGATGCCCGAAGCCACCGATCCGGAAAACCCCTCGTCCGTGCCGGCCGTGGCCATGACCCACCGGACCGACGCCGCCGCGTGGCATGTCGAGCATGACGGACGAACGCACCATCTCGCCCCGGACTACCGTCTGCTGCTGGCATCGCTGAGCATGGTTCACGATGCTGTTCGTGCCGGTGCCGGCGCCGCATTGCTGCCGCGCTCACTCACGCGCAGGGACATCGGCGAAGGCAGGCTGGCGCTGTGGAGCCACCACCCCGAACGCACGGTGGAGTTGTGGGCATTGCACAGTTCACGACGGCTGGTCAGCCCCAAGGTGTCGGCATTCATGGAGTTTCTGGCCGAGAGCTTCCCGGACCGGCAACTTTGACCCTGCCCCGCGTTTGCGGATGCGCCGGGATCAGTCGTGCTCGTTCGCCCAATGGTCGGCAAGCAGCTCCGCCTGCGTGATGACCTTCTCGATGGCTTCGACCTGCTTGTCCGGCGGATATTTGTGTTTGGCCAACAGCACCTTGATCATGGCCATCATGCGCGCCCGCGACGATTTGCGATTTTGCCAGTTGATCGTCGCGGATTTGCGCAGTTTGTCGGTCAGCTCCTGCGCCAGCGCACGCAGCACGGGATGGCCCAACTCGCGCACGGCCGATTCGTTTTCGATCAAGGCCTGGTAGAACGCGAATTCTTCCTCGCTCATGCCATCGGGCGGACGTGCGGCGTTGATCTCCTGCGCCAGCTTGATCAGCTCCTCGATCACCTGCGCGGTGGTCAGGCCACGGTTCTGGTAGCGGGCAATCGCTTCCTCCAGCTTGCGGGTGAACTCCTTGCCCTGCATGGCGTTCTTCTGCCCACGCGCCTTCACCTGGTCGGCCAGCAGCCGTTCCAGCAATTCGGCGGCCAGGTTCTTGGTCGGCATCTCGCGGATCTGTTTCAGGAATTCCTCATCCAGCAACGAGATGTCCGGGCGGCCCAGACCGAGCGTGGCAAAAATGTCGTGGACACCTTCGACCAGTACGCCCTTGGCGACCAGCTGGCGCAACGCGGCTTCCTTCTCCAGCCGTGAGCGACCGTTGCCCGCGCGGGTCAGCTTGATCAGGCACACGCGCACGGCCTGGAAGAACGCGATTTCCTCGCGCAGCGCCATGGCTTCGGGACGGGTGCCCGCCAACGCCTGGGCGGTGGTCAGCTTGGCGACCTGGTCCAGATAACCGCGCACGCCGAGGTTGCGGCCCTTGTCGTCCAGCTTGGGATTGACCTGGAGAATGTGCTCCATCGCCGGACCCAGCAGGGCCAGCGCCTGTTTCGGGTTGTCGAAGCCTGCGTAATCGAAACCGTGGAAGTATTCCTTGCGGATCACGTCCAGCGTGTCCAGCAACACCCGCAACGCCGCGCCGGAGGTATCCACCGGCTTGCGCTCGGCGCCGGCGTCCCGGGTGTATTGCTTGATCGCCTTCTTCAGTTCCTCGCCAATGCCGATGTAGTCGACGATCAGGCCACCGGGCTTGTCCTTCCAGATGCGGTTGGTGCGCGCGATGGCCTGCATCAGGCCGTGGCCCTGCATCGGCTTGTCCACGTACAAGGTGTGCACCGGCGGCGCGTCGAAGCCGGTCAGCCACATGTCGCGCACGATCACCACTTGCAGCGGATCGTCGGGGTCCTTGAAGCGCTTTTCCAGCAGCTTGCGTTGTTGCTTGTCGGTACGATGCGGCTGGAAGTGGCCGGGGTCGGCCGAGCTGCCGGTCATCACGATCTTGATGCGACCCGCGTGGATGTCCTCGCTGTGCCAGCCCGGACGCAGTTTCACGATGGCGTCGTACAGACGGATCGCCGCCTCACGCGAAATCGCCACGATCATCGCCTTGCCCGCCACCGATTCGGTGCGCGCCTCCCAGTGCGCCACCAGATCGGCGGCCAGCACGTCGAGCCGGCCCTCGGCCATGGCCAGCGCCTCCAGCCGGGTCAAGCGGCTGACGGTGCGGTCCTGCTGGGTTTCGTCCTCGTCGTCGGTGACTTCCAGAAACTCGTCCATCAGGGCCTGCTTCTCGGCCTCGTTGAAACGCAGCTCGATGATGCGCGACTCGTAGCTGACCGGCACCACCGCGTGGTCGTCCTGCGCGGCAATCATGTCGTACACGTCGACGTAGGTGCCGAACACCGCCTCGGTGTCGCGATCGTCCAGACTCACCGGCGTGCCGGTCATGCCCAGATAAATCGCGTTCGGCAGCGCGTCGCGCATGTACTTGGCCAGGCCGTAGCGGGTCTTGCCGGTCTGCACACTCAGGTCGGCCTTGAAACCGTACTGCGTGCGGTGCGCCTCGTCG
>DASSTF010000146.1:0-8925 GCA_035708045.1 Rhodanobacteraceae bacterium
TCGACCGTGCCTTTGACGATGCCGTTGTGGGTATCCACGCTGACCGGCATGCCGAGGGCCACGTCCTTGGCCTGCACTTCCGGCACCTTGAGGCGCGCGATCAGCACGTCGGGGCGCGCGACCTGGGCCAGGTTGGCGCCCTCGGTCACCTGCGCGCCTTCCTGCACGGCCACCTGCTGCAGCACGCCGGCAATGCCGGCCTTCACGTCCAGGGCATCCATCTGGCGCTGGCGCAGTTTGAGGTTGCTTTGCTGCTGGGCCAGCTGCGCCTTCACGGCGTCCATCTGCGCCTTCATGTTGCCGGCGAAGGAAGCCACGCGCTGGCGTTCGATGTCGACGCGTTCCTTGAGTTGTATGAGCGCGATCTTTTCCTGCTGATACTGGACGCGCGGAATCAATTTGAGCCTCATCGCCTTGGCGTCGGCGTCGGCCTTGACCTTGGTGGAGGCGTAGTCGGATTTCGCCTTGGCCAGTTCCGAACGTTCGTCCAGCCACTGCGACTGCAACTGCGCACGCTTGGAAGCGACCTCGGCCTCGGCGGCGGCCACCTTGGCTTGGGCGTTGCGCAGGGCGTCGGCCACTTCCGGATTGCTGAGTTTCATCAGCACGGTATCCGGCTTCACCTCGGTGCCAGGCCAGACCAGGATCTTCTCCACCTGCGCCGCCGTGGCAGCGGAAATCCAGCGCTTGTGGCGCGGCACCAGTGTGCCGGTGGCGCGCACCTCGCGCAGCATGTCGCCGCGCTTGACGGTGCCGATCCACAGGCTCGAACGATCCGCCGTGGGCAAGGCCGGGCCCAGCCAGGCCACCACCAGCACGATGGCCAGCACGACAAGCGCGCCGCCCCCGGTCAGCAGCAGGCGTTTGCGTTTCTTGCGGAGTTTCAGTTGCGGGTTGGCAATGTCCATGCCCTGTATGGAGCAAGCAGTGTGCCAACCGGGCATGTCCCATTATTTCAGTGACTTGCGATGTACCTCGCGGTCCAACCGGCGCCGGGCATGTCCACTTTCGTACATGGCGTCCGCTGGCGTACGCGTCGGATTCTCAGGATTTCCATGGCCATGAACGAAGTCCGTTCGCCCTGAGGTATCGAAGCCTGTCCTGAGCTTGTCGAAGGGGGCAGTCCTCAAATTTTCCGCACTGTTCATGCTTCGATACCTCAGCACCGACGGAACTTCGATACGCGAAGCGTACCCTGTCCCGAGCTTGTCGAAGCATCACCACGAACGGAAAAGGTTTAGGGCTGATGAAAAGGATGCGACCGCATGAAGGTGGTTTTTCGAAATCCCTGAACACATCATTCCAGCGACTCCGCATGCGGCTGCACCTGCATGCCTTCGTCACGCTCGCGTGCCCAGGCGTGCACCACTTCGGCGCCGAAGAAGAAGATGGCGCCGGAGTAGTACACCCACACCAGCAGCACGGCCAGCGAGCTGGCCGCGCCGTAGGCTCCGCCGACGCTGCCGCTGGACAGGTACAGGCCGATGGCCCATTTGCCTATCGAAAACAGTATCGACGTGATCAGGCCACCCCACAGCACCCGGCACCAGGGAAGCCGCGCGTCCGGCAGATAGCGGAACAGCACGGCGAACAATACGGCCATGACCGCGGCCGAGATGCCCTGATTGAGCACGTCCCAGGTCGGTCCGCTGCGTGGCAGCAACAGACTCAGCGCCGCGCTCGCCAACAGCGACACGATCAGCACGAAACCGACGGCGGCGATCACTCCAATCGACAACACCCGCTGACGCAACCAGCCCCAGAGGGCGTTGCCGGGACGCGCACGGATACCCCAGATGCGGTTCAACGATGTCTGCAACTGGGCGAATACCGTGGTGGCGCCGATCAGGGCCATGACGATGCTGGCGATGCCGGTGATGCTGCCCAGCGAGGGGCGCTCGCGCGCGCTGTCGTAGATGGTGGCCGCCGTGGTGCGCGCGTCCGGCCCGGCGATGCTGGCGAGCTGATCGAGCAGCATCTGGCGCGTGTCGTATCCCGTCATCGTGCTCAACCACACCACCAGCACCAGCAGCGGTGCAAACGACACCAGCGTGTAGAAGGCCAGCGACGCCGACAGTGCCAGCGCACCGTCATCGAAAAAGCCGCCGAAGGCCCCGAGCGTCACTCGCCACCAAAGCGGTCGCGGTTTCCGGGGTTGCGGTTCCATCCTTTCGCCATTCGACCGAAGCCTGTACATGATCGCCAGTGTCGCCCGCACCGGCTTAACCTGGATTATGCGTGACCGCGTGGCGGCATTGATCGGAGGAACTCAGAGTCCCAGTGCACCTTGCAGATCCGTCAGTGATGGCGGCTTGTCGCAGCGCATGACGCCGGCGAAGCGCTCGGGAATCACTGCCTGGTCGTAGCTCGTCGCGAACACGAAAGGTATGCCGCGCGCCGCCAACGCGTCGGCGACCGGAAAAACCTTTTCGCCGCGCAGGTTGATGTCGAGCACCGCCGCATCCAGTTGCGCATGGCGGTCGATCGCGAGCAAGGCATTTTCCAGCGTGGCGACCGGCCCGACCACCTCGACGCCGGCATCCGTCAGGCTGCCCGCGATCTGCTGCGCGATGAAATATTCGTCCTCGACGACAAGTATCCTGCGGCCGCTCAGGGGGCGTGCTGCATTCACGGGTGCTCTCCTTGCGATTTGGGTGGGATGGGCAGATCGATGCTGCAATGGAGTTTGCCGTCGGCAAGCTCGTATCGGGTGCGGGCTTCCAGCGCGTAAGGCAGCGCCTCTTCGATCAACCGGCGTCCGTAGCCGACACCGCGCGCTGGCGTGCTCTCCCGCACTTTGATGCCGTACTCGTTCCATTCGATCAGCAGGCGCTGCGCACCGTCGCCTTCGACGACGCGCCAGCGCACCACGAGCCGACCATGCTCACTAGCCAGCGCGCCGTATTTGCATGCATTGGTGGCGAGCTCGTGGATGGCCATTGCCAATGTCTGTGCCATGGAATCGCGGATGCGCACCGAAGGACCTTCCAGCTGGATACGTTCGTCGGTATCGACCGCGCCCAATGCGTGCAGTTCCATGCCGACCAGGCCGCCGATGGTGATGGGCACTTCATGGGAACGCGACATCAGCCCCTGCACGTCGGCCAGTGCGCGCAGGCGACCGTCGAACTCGTCGCGGAAATGCTCCAGCGAATCGCTGCTCTGCAAGGTCTGGGTGGAGATGGCGCGAACCACTGCAATCAGGTTGCGGGTGCGGTGCTGCAGTTCGGCAATCATCACCTGCCGGCGCTCGGCCTCGCGCTTGTGCGCGGTGATGTCGGCACCCGCACCCACCATGCGCAGGGCGCGACGCGAGTCGTCGAAGAACATTTGTCCGGAAATGGCCAGCCAATGGATCGAGTCGTCCGGATGCACGACACGCACCTCGGCATGCAACTGGCCATCGCCTTCCGGATCGCTTGCCTGCGCAATGGCCTCGGCAAAGCGATCGCGATCATCGGGGTGAATCAGTGTGGCCAGGGTCTGCGCCATGGTGAGTGTGCTGCCGGGCGGCAGGCCGAACAATTGCAGAAGGTCCGGACACGGTACGCCGCGATCCTCGTCGGGATACCACACGAAGGTGCCCATGCCGGCTGCATCCAAGGCCAGTTGCAACCGCTCCTCGCTCTCGCGCAGTTCGCGATCCGCGCGTTCATGCTGAATGGCGATGCTGGCAACGTGGGCGGCGAAGTCGCCCAGCTGACGCTCCCATGGCTGCAGCACGTGCGGCTGATCGAAGCACAGCAACAGCGATGCCCGCGATACGCCCTTGTCGTCGTGCACCGGCGTGACATGGCAGGCCAGCACGTCATGCGCTTCGCACAGCTCGCGCCATTCGTCGGACCAGCGTTCGTCATGACGAATATCAGTGCAGGTGATCGTCTTGTTTTCATGGATGGCCGTGCTGCACATGCCGACGAGCGGATCGCTGATGGGAGCGCCCGTCAGCGCCTGTCCGAACGACGGCGGGATCTGCGTGGCCACCGCGCGTACCATGGCCGCGCGCTCCTCGTCGACCAGCAGCACCGCGGCCCTGGCGCTGCCGTTCAGGCGAGCCACCACATCGCACAGGTTGCGCAGCACCGTGTCCAGCGAGCGTTCGGAGGCAATCAGCTCCAGCAACCTTGTCTGTTCGCGCAGCCAGTGTTCCTTGCGCCTGCGATCACTGATGTCGCGTGCCGAGCCGACAACGTACGCCACCTCGCCATCCGGATTGAATGCCGGGCTCATGAGGTAATCGTAGTAACCGACGACGCCGGTGGGCGATGTATAGAAGCCTTCGTCGTGGATTGTCTCGCCGGTTTCGAAAACGCGCTGCACATACGCGGCCACGACTTGCCTGAATGCCGGCGGGAAGTTCAGCTCGGACAGGTCCTTGCCGACCTCCTCGCCCGGCGCCAGACCCCACAGTTCGAGCAGGGTGCGGTTGGCGTAGAGAACCCGGCCATCGCGGCCGAAACTGAAGATGTTGTCACTGATGGTCGAAAGCGTCGCATCGAACTTTTGCGCCAGCCGTTCGAGCTCGGCATGCGAGTCGTGCGCCGCCCGCTCGGCCCGCGCGCGCGCGACGGCCGCCCAGGTGCGTTCGGCCACCTCCTCGGTCATCGCGACATCCACGCCCGTCCACTCGCGCGGCTCGACATTGCTGAGGGCAAGCAACGCGCAGAGCCGCCCTTGCTTGACCAGCGGCACGCCAAGGCCGCCACTCAGTCCGCTGGCGTGCCAGAACCCACGTTCCGCATCCGAAAAACGCGGATCGCTGGCCACGTTGTCGACGACCATGGTTTGGCCGGCGGCAAAGCCATCGAGCAAGGTCTGGCCGAAGTCCGTGATCCGCAACCGGCCGGACAGACGGATGTTGTTGCCGGCGACACCATGCGACGCCGCAACCCGGCCCCCGGCGTCCACCTCGAAATAGGCGCAGCAATCGGCGTGCAGATGCTCCCACAGCAACCGCGCGGCCGTCTCCTGCACGGCGCCCGGCTCGGCCAGCGGTCGCAAGGCGTCGCTGAGTTTGAGCAGGAAGGCATGCCGGGCTTCGCTTTCCCGCAGCGCCTGTTGCAGCCTGACCTTCTCGGTGGTCTCGGTCGCCGTGCAGTAGAAGCCGGCGACCTTGCCGGCATCGTCGCGCAGCGGTGTCCATGCGAAAGTGAAACAACTGACGGCGTCGCTGGTGCGGCCTTCGAGCGGCACGGGATGGTCGAGGACGTATTGCGGATGGCCGGCCATGGTGGCTTCGAGCATGGGAAGAAAAGCCTCCCAGACTTCCGCGTACACCTCGCGGAAGGGTTTGCCGAGCGCCCCCGGGTGCTTGCTGCCCAGGATCGGGATATAGCCGTCGTTGTAGAGCGACAGCAGATACGGACCCCAGGCGATGTAGACCGGTTGCAGCGATGCCAGCATCAGATCGACCGCGCACGCCAGGCTCTGCGGCCAATCCTGGCGCGGCCCAAGCGATGTCGCGGCCCAGTCATGGTTGCGCACGCGCTCGGCCATGTCGTTGCCTTCATCGCCACGACTGGCTCGTGCCGCCATGCCGGCGCGAGCGGCAAATGATCCCCTCGCTGACTTTTCCTTGTTCGTTCCGCGACCATTCATCCGCATACCTGAGCACAAGCCGGTTAAACCTTGCCTGACCCACGCCGGGTGGAATGTCAGAAGTGCGAATCAACCCGTATTTTGCAGCCCCTGCGACACGCCATTGACGCAGGCGACCAGCGCGCGCAGCAGGGCGTCATCATGGCTGCCGGCCGCACGCCAGCGTTTCAGCAAGTCCACCTGCAGCAGGCTCATGGGATCGATGTAGGGATTGCGCAGGCGGATCGACTGGGCCAGGCGCGGGTCGTCTGCCAGCAGCTCGTCACGCTCCTTCAGGCGCAAAATCCAGGTGCGGGTGCGCAGGTATTCCTGCTCGATGCGCGGGAAGAATTTTTCGTGCAGATCGCCGGACAAGAGCGAGAAGGCTTCGGCGATGCCCATGTCGGCCTTGGCCAACACCATTTCCACGTCATCCAGCAGGGTGGACAGGAACGGCCAGTCGCGCGCCATTTCGGCCAGGGCGGTTTCGCCGAATTCGGCGGCGCCCTGGCTGAGCGCGGTGCCGATGCCGTACCAGCCGGACAGGATCGAGCGCATCTGCGTCCATGAGAACACCCACGGAATGGCGCGCAAGTCCTCGACACCGCGCATGGAGCGACGGCTGGCCGGGCGCGAGCCCATGGTCATGCGTTCGATGACGTCGATGGGCGTGGCGCTGCGGAAGTAGGCGACGAAATCCTCGTCGCGCACGAAGGCGCGGTAGGTTTCGCGGCTGGTTGCAGCCAGCCGATCCATGCGCGCAATCCAGTCGGGCTCGCGCGCGTCGGGATCGCGCGGACGCAGGCTGGCGCGCAAGGCCGCGCCCACGGTTTGCTCCAGGTTGCGCAAGGCCAGCGCGCGGATGCCGTACTTGCGATGGATCACCTCGCCCTGCTCGGTCATGCGCAAACGGCCGGCCACGGCGCCGCGTGGCGAGGCCATCAGCGCCGGCGTGACCTTGCCGCCACCGCGGCTGGCCGAACCGCCGCGACCATGGAAAAACGTGAGTTCGATGCCGGCCTCGCGGGCCGCGTCCAGTAGTTCGCCCTGCGCATGCTGCAAGGCCCAGCGTGCGGCGAGGATGCCGCCATCTTTCATGCTGTCGGAATAGCCGAGCATGATGAGCTGCTTGTTGCCGCGCCGCCGCAAATGTTCGCGATAGACCGGATCGGCCAGCAGCGCGCGCAGGGTGTCCGCGCCATGCGTGAGGTCGTCCACGGTTTCGAACAGCGGGCCGACGTCGAGCGGCACCGCGTCATCCTCCACCAGTCCGCCGTGGCGAGCCAGCGCCAGCACCGCCAGCACGTCGGCGGCCGAGCGCGCCATGGAAATGATGTAGGGACCGGTGGCGTCGGTACCGTAGCGTCGGCGTGCATCGGCGAGGGTGGCGAACACGGCCTTGAGGCGTTCGCCGGCTTCGTCGTCGCGAGGTTCGAAAACGGCCTTGCCGGCGGCAAGATCGCGCAGGCGTTCGGCGCGGTGTCCGGCATCGCGCGATGTCCAGTCGGCATCGCCCAGCAGCACCGCCAGCACGTCGTCGTGCACGCGCGCATCCTGGCGCACATCGAGTCGCGCCAAATGGAAACCGAAGGTGCGCACGCGCCACTGCAGGCGCTTGACCGCGAACAGGCCGGCGTTCTCGCCCTTGTTTTCGAGCAGGCTCTCGACGATGAGGGCGACGTCGTCGGCAAATCCACTGACGTTGGCGTAGCCGCCTTCGTCGTCGTTTTCGGTCGCGGCCAAACGCGCAATCATCAGCGTCAGCAGGCAGCGGTAAGGCATGTTGTGATGACGCGGGCGAATGGCTGCGGCGGCTTCGGGCAGGCGCTGACGGTAATCGTCCAGACGTTCGCGCAGGGCCGTCGAAACGTTCACGCGGTCGTCGGTCTGGCTGAGCAGCCGGCCCAGTTGCGCGCATTCACGCTGATAGCGTTCCAGCACCAGCGCGCGTTGTGCGCGCAACGTTTCATCGATGGTGTCGGCGCCGACATTGGGGTTGCCGTCCATGTCGCCGCCGACCCACGAGCCGAAACGCAGCAGGCGCGGCAGTTCGTCCTCGATGTCGTAGACCTCGGCCAGTTCGTGCTGGAACGATTCGTAGAAAGCCGGCAGCACGCGATACAACGGCTCGGCCAGATAGAAGCTGACGTGCTCGAACTCGTCCTGCACGCTGGGACGCACCTGCGAGGCCTCGGCCGTCTGCCAGCTGGCGGTGATGGCCGTGCGCAGGCGCTCGTGATCGACGGCCTGTTCGCGCGGCGTTCGCGAACGATCGAAACCGTCCACCAGCGCACGCACGATGGCCTGTTCCTTTTCCAGCAGCGAACGGCGCACGGCTTCGGTTGGATGTGCGGTAAAAACCGGCTCGACGTCCAGGCGCGCGATCCACGCCAGCAACTCGTCGGCCTTCACGCCGCGCGCCTTGAGTGCCTCCAGCACCGCGGCCAGGGACTCCGGTTGCGGCGCGGCGCCAGCCAACTGGTAATCGCGCCGACGGCGGATGCGATGCACGCGTTCGGCGGTATTGACGGCCTGGAACCAGGTGGCGAAGGCGCGCGTCAACGCTTCGGCGTCATCGGCGTCGGTACCGGCCAGCATCGCCGCCAGCGAAGTGATGCCGGCGCCAGCCTCGCGCCGATGAATGGCTGCCGTGCGCAATTGCTCGACGCGCTCGAAAAATTTCGCCCCACCCTGCTCCGCCAGCATCTCGCCCACCAATGCCCCCAACTCGCGCACGTCCTCGCGCAACGGCGCGTCGTGGGCCTGGAAAGAAACGTCGCGCAGGTCGTCGGGATGCTGGGTCGTCGTGTTCATGGCTCCTCCTCCGTGGTCACTCGATCATACGCGGTGCGGACTGGACGGCGGGTGAGGCGGCTTATGGGGATGTTGAATGAGAGCGAGGGGTGAGGGATGAGGGGCGAGTAGCGCGGGCGCATTTTTGGTCATTCCGGAATGACCGGAAATGGAGGCTCCTGAATCATGCACCTAAACAACCCACCGGCCCCCAAACCAGCGCCCTCGCTACTCGCCCCTCATCCCTCGCCCCTAAAACACCCATTCATCCCTCCATCCCCAACAAGCGATATAATGACCGCCCGATTCCACCCCACCCCGCCGAGGGGCGTTGCAACCGCACAGCGGTCAGGCTCGGCACTTTCATTGCAACGGCGCCCGCTCTGCCCGTGTTGTACGGGTTTTTCATCTTTACAGGAGCCAACGCCATGAACGCAGTCGTTCAAGATTCCGCAACGCAGGACTTCAAGGTCCGCGATCTTTCCCTGGCCGATCTGGGCCGCAAACGCATCCGCATGGCCGAGGAGGAGATGCCCGGCCTGATGTCGATCCGCG
>DASSTF010000147.1:0-3044 GCA_035708045.1 Rhodanobacteraceae bacterium
GTGTCCTGGACATAGACCGCGCCGGTGGTCGTGCGTCCACCGAAGGCGCTCAGCAATGCGCCCTGGCCCTCGCTGCGCCAGTCGTCGGTGGCATGTACGCGGCTGTCGAGCAGGTAGCGATCCAGATGCACACCGGCATACAGGGTGTTGTCCGGCCCCAGCGGGCCATGCGTACGCAGGTCCCATGTCCACCAGCCGCTGCCGCCGTTGTCGGCCAGCGTGCCGGCATCGGCTCCGGGCATGGCGGCATCGCCTTCGCGGGCGAGCAGTTCGTCGTAGCGGCTGGCCACCGCCTGCCACTGCCACGCGGCGCCGACATGGCCGTCCAGTCGCAGTCCAAGCAGCCGTTGCGAACCCTGACGGCGCGAAGGCGCAAAGGCATCCTGCGGCAATGTCCAGGTATCGCCATCGACACGGATCGATCCCGCATCGACAACCTGCCCGTTCGCATCGCGCAGCAGCGAACGGCCATGAAGGTCGCTGCGGTTGTGCCACCAACCCAGGGTGAAACGGGCCCTGAGGCGCGGCGTCAACGTCACGCCGACTTTCAGCGACGCCTGCGTCTGCCGGGTGTGATCCATGTCGACCGGACCGGCAACCAGGCGTTCGTTGCCGTCGGGGTTGCGGTCATCCGCACCGCCCTCGACAGGAGTCGCCGTGGCGTCATCGCTGCCCTTGCTGGCTGTGGCATAGCTCATCGGCTGGCCGTGGTTGTCCAGGCGACTGACCGACAGCTCCCAGCGCCAACGGCCATGGCGATTGCCGAGGAACGCGCTCCCTGCGTGCCCGGCGAGATGCCTGTCCTCGCCATAGGCATCGCTGAAATGCTGCGAAAACACCTGGGCCTCCGCCCCGGCCCGGAAGCGATCCGGCATGCGGGTATGCAGCAGCACCGTCGTTCCCATCGCGTTGCCCGGATACAGCGCCGAAAACGGGCCGTAGAGGATGTCGATGGATTCGATGTCGGCGGCATTCACCATGCCCCATCGCGGCGGATTGGCATAGCCCGAATCGAGAAAGTCCGACAGCAGCAAACCGTCGGCATACACCAGCGAGCGGGCGCTCTGGGTCGTGCCCGAGGCGCGCCCACCGATGATGGCGTTGCGGTCGCCAATGTAGCGCTTGCGGATGGTGAGATTGGGCGTGAAAGCCAGCACGTCCTCCACTTCCACGATGTTGTGGTGCTCGATGGCCGCGCGGTCGATATGCACCTGCGCGCCCTGGACCGGCGGCGCATTCGCGGTCGTGGCGGTGACCGTCGTGCCTTTGAGCGTCACCGCCTGGATGTCCGTGTCGCCTGCCCATGCCATCGACACGGTTGCGGCGAACGTAAGCAGGACGGCAACCGGCAGGCGCAAGAATCCGGCCGTGTGGGTGGATGCATCGTGCGGGTGATGTTTCAAGACGTACTGTCCCGACAGGTCGGAAAACGCCATGGACGGTGGCGAGGCCCAGGCGCAGACGCTTCGAGCAGGCATGTCGGCTCACGGCAGTCGTGCTGGTTGCTGCGCCGGGAAAAGTGGGGTGCCGGGCCACATGATGCCTCCACGCAATGGCCGCGGCAACGCGGTGCATTGTCGCTGCGTGCGTCATGGAAAGGATGAATGCCTGTTCACTCCTGAAACGTTATAATATATCATTTCAATTCCCCCGTCCCCGGATGCAATCCCGATGAAAATTCCCCCGCTTGCTGTGGCCTTGTCATTGGCACTGTTGGCGCCGGGCCCGGCAGCCATCGCCCATGCCGACACGTCCATGCACGCCCCGCGCACCCCGACCGACCCCACAACTCCACAGGAATCCGACGCCACCCATCTCCATGCCGTGCAGGTGACCGCGACGCTGGATCGGGCGCGCAATGGATTGTCTCCGGGAACCGGCTCAAGCCAATACGTGATCGACCACCAGGCCATCGCCCAACTGCCGCTGGGCGCAGCCACGCCGGTGAACCAGGTGCTGCTGCAGGCGCCGGGGGTGGTGCAGGATGCACACGGCAGCCTGCATGTGCGCGGCGACCACGCCAATCTGCAGTACCGCATCAATGGCGTCATCATTCCCGAGTCGATTTCGGGCTTTGGGCAGACGCTGGACGCGCGCACCATCCACCGCGTGACATTGCTTGATGGCGCACTGCCCGCGCAATACGGTTTGCGCACCGCGGCTGTGGTGGACATCACCACCAGGAATGGCCATGCGCTGGGCAACGGCGGCAGTGTGGGTATCACCGGCGGCTCGTTCGGCACGCTCAATCCGCATGTCTCGATCTGGGGCAACGATGGCCGTTGGAGCGGGTTCTTCACCGCCAACTACCTCGAAAACGACGCCGGCATCGAGAACCCCACGCCGGGCCGCAAGCCGATCCACGATCATACAAATCAGCTGAAGGCGTTCGGCCAACTCGCCTACCTCATCGACGACGATACGCGGTTGAGCTTCATGTTCGGCATGGCCAACAGCCGCTTCGACATTCCTAACAACCCGCGCCAGCAGCCGATCTTCGGCTATCGCGACCGCACCACATTCGACTCGGCCAAGCTCGACGAGCGCCAGCACGAGCAGACCCGTTTCGGCGTGCTTTCCCTGCAGGGCAAGCTGAGCATGACCCACTATCAGGTGTCGCTGGGCCAGCGTTATTCCACTCTCGATTTCATGCCGGACAGGGTCGGCAACCTGATGTTCAACGGCGTCGCCTCCACCATCGCGCGCAGCAACCGCGCCAGCACGCTGCAGGCCGACTTCGCCACTCCGCTGGGCGAGCGCCACACCCTGCGCTATGGCGTCTATGGCAGTTTCGAAAACGCGCCCAGCCGCAACGACGCCTGGGTGTTCCCGGCCGATGCCGACGCAACCAGACCAGCACCACGCCCATCAACATCCTCGACGGCAACCGCATCGTCGCGAAAACGTGGTCGGCCTACGTGCAGGACGAGTGGAGCATCGGCGACAAGTTGACGGTCAATTACGGCCTGCGCGGCGACGTGTACAAGGCCTTCCGCACCGAAAGCCAGTTGAGCCCGCGTCTGGGCCTGGTGTACCAGGCCACC
>DASSTF010000148.1:0-5221 GCA_035708045.1 Rhodanobacteraceae bacterium
TCGCATCCATCAGCCCTACCAGTTCGCGCAGCCGGATCAGAGTGCGGCCGGATTCACCTTCGTGCAGCACGGCCAGGAAGTGCACACGGGCGTGGAAGTATCGGCGAACGGACAAGCCAGCAGACACCTCAAGCTGCATGCGAGCGTCAGTCTGATCCGCGCGCGTGCGCAGGATTCCGGAACCCCGGCCTACGAAGACAATCAGGTGCCCAATGTGCCGCGCCTGCGCGCCGTCCTCCATCTCGACTACCAACTGCCCATGCTGCCGAGCCTGAGCCTGCTGGGCGGCTGGCGCTACGCTTCACCCAACGTCGCCACGCCGGATGGACGCGTGCGCGTCGGCGCCTACAACGTGTTCGACGCGGGTCTGCGCTACCGCAGCCATTGGCACGGACACAGCATGACGTGGCGGCTCGGCATCGACAACGTGTTCAACCGTTTCTACTGGCGTGACACCGGCAGTTCCGGCGGCGACAGCTATCTGTTTCCCGGCGCACCGCGTTTGGCGCGGCTGTCGATCAAGGTGGGTTGGTGATGGTCTGGATCGAGCTTGCCGGCGCCATCATCAGTGCATTGGCCGTCTGGATGACGGCCATACGCCACCCCTGGTGCTGGCCGGTGGGTCTGGTCTCGGTGGTGGTCTACGCCTGGGTGTTCGTCGATGCCAGGCTGTATTCCGATGCACTGCTGCAAGGCGCCTTCGGCGTGATGATCGTCTACGGCTGGATCCGCTGGATGCAGCATCTGGACAGCGGCGGGCGCGTGCGCATCGCCGCACTGGATGTACGTCCGGCCATCCTGCACCTCGTCATCGGCGTCGCGGGAGCGCTGGCTCTCGGCTATGTCATGCAGCGCTGGACAAACGCTGCACTACCCTGGCTGGATGCTGCGCTCACCGCCTTCAGCCTGGTCGCGCAGTGGTGGGAAGCGCGCCGCCACATCGCCGCATGGTGGCTGTGGATCGTGGTGGACACGATCTACATCGGCGAGTACATCTACAAGGATCTGCGCATCACCGCCGTGTTGTACGCCGGTTTCCTGGTGCTGGCCGTGATCGGATGGCGCGTCTGGAAACAGGCGTCAGAACCGGTCGCAATGGCAAACCAGTAACCTACCATCTCGCGCGCGTGTGTGTGTAGGAGCCGGCCTGCCGGCGATCAAGCCCGGTTGCCACAAACCCGATCGCGCGCAGGCGCGCTCCTACAGGCCCTTTTCCACGCTGCGCCAGTCGGAAGCCAGTTTGTCCAGCACGCCGTTGACGTAGGTGTGGCCGTGCTCGGCGCCGAAGCGTTTGGTGGTTTCCACCGCTTCGTTCAGCACGACGCGGTAGGGCACATCGGGACGATATTTCAGTTCATAAGCGCCCAGACGCAATGCCGCGCGTTCGATGGGGTCGACCTGTTCGACATCGCGATCCAGATGCGGCGCAAGGCCCGTGTCCAGCTCGTCGCAATGCGCGGCCACACCGTTGAGCAGATCCTCGAAATATTCGAGATCGGCCACTTTCATGTCCTGCTCCTCGCGGAACTGGGCGATGACCTTGTCCATGCTCTGCTCGCCCAATTGCCAGGCGTAAATGCCCTGCAACGCGCGACGGCGCGCGCGGGAGCGGGCGGCGGCATCCACGCCTCTTGCCTGTGCGCCGGTCATGACAGCTGCGCGTACAGGTTGACCATTTCCAGGGCCGACATCGCCGCATCGGCGCCCTTGTTGCCGGCCTTGGTGCCGGCCCGTTCGATGGCCTGCTCTATGCTGTCGGTGGTGAGCACGCCGAAGGCCACCGGCACGCCGATGTCGGCGGCTGCCTGGCTCAGACCCTTGGCCGCTTCGCCGGCGACATAATCGAAATGCGGCGTAGCCCCGCGAATGACCGCGCCAAGCGCAATCACGGCGGCATACTTGCCCGATTGCGCCACGCGCCGCGCAGCCTGCGGAATCTCCCACGCACCCGGAACGCGCACCAGATCGATGGCATCCTCATTGACGCCGTGACGCTTGAGCGCATCGACCGCGCCGGCAACCAGCGGATCGACCACGAAGGCATTGAAACGCCCGGCGATGATGGCGAAGCGTCCCTCGGGGGTGGCGAAATGGCCTTCGATGATGTTCATGAGGTGGATGACTCCCTTGTGCAGCCGTGCATTTTAACAGGATGAATCAGGCGTCTTGCGCGACGGAGGCGGTTTCCGCCGCCAGATGCGGATAGCCGGCAAAGGCCAGCTCGGCCTTGCCGTCGGCGTCGACCCGAAGCCTCGCCCGCGCGCCCACGGGCAAGGTCAACTTGTTGCGGCAATGCCCGAACGGCAGGTGCGTAACCACCGGAACATCGGTAATGCTGCGGATGTAGGCGACCACGGCGCGCATGTCGTAGGCGGGATCGTATTCGTCGGCGCGATAGCCGGAAAAATCGCCCAGCACCAGCGCCCGTTGCCGATCCAGCACGCCCGACAATTTCAACTGGCACAACAGGCGCTCGATGCGATAGGTCGGCTCGAACACATCCTCGACGAACAGGATGCCGCGGCGGATGTCCGGCATGTACGGCGTGCCCAGCAAACTGCACAGGACAGCCAGGTTGCCGCCCCACAGCGGCCCCATGACGTTGACCGGCGTCTGCTGCGGCGAGCCCTGCCAGCGCACGACGTGCGCCGAACTGCGCAACGTGCCCCAGAACTGTTCCAGCGTGAAACCGCTGGTGGTCTGGCCGCCGAAGTCGTAGGCCAGCATGGGCCCGGCGAAGGTGATCAACTCGGCCTTGGCCAGCAACGCCAGATTGAGCGCGGTGATGTCGCTGTGCCCGACCAGGGCGAACGGCTTGCCGGTCAGACGCTTGCGCAGACCGGGGTAATCCAGCCGATCAAGAATGCGATGCACGCCGTAGCCGCCACGCACCGCCATGACGATGTCCGGCAGCGCCTGATCGGGGTCGGCCAGCATGTTGATGTCGGCGGCGCGCTCCGGATCGGTGCCGGCAAAACGCAGGTAACGGCGCTTTGCGGCGTCCTCGTTCGTGACCTGATGCCCGGCCTGACGCAGCCGCGCAACTCCGCGCGTCAGCGACTCGGCGGCGGGCCAGCCCGAAGGGGCGATCAGTTGGATGCGAAGGGAATCGGACATTTTTTGAGGGCGAGGGACCAAGGGACAAGGGTCGGCATTTGAAACCTTACCGCAGTTGCGACTGGAACATCTCCTGTTGCTCTATGCCGGTCTGGAAGGGAAATCCTCTCCCCATTCGACGACTTCCAGGCCAAAACCGCCCAGCCCCACCAGCTTGCGCGGCGTTCCCAGCACGCGCAAGCGGCATACGCCGAGATCGGCCAGGATTTGTGCGCCCAGTCCCAGTTGCTTCCACTCTTGCGGATCTTTTCCGTCGCTGCCGGGAGCGCCCAGTTGCCCTTCGAGACGAGCCAACAGGGCGTCGGCGGTGTCCTCGCCCGAAAGCACCAGCAACACGCCGCGCCCTTCCTGATCGATGCGCCGCAAAGCGGCGGTCACGGTCAAACCGAGGTCATCGCGCTTGAGATGCAGCACGTCCGAAAGCGTGTTGCGCACGTGCACGCGGGTCAGTACCGGCTCGCCATCGGCCACGTCGCCGCGCGACAGCGAGAAGTGCAGGCCGTGTTTCAGCCTGTCGCGGAAGGCCACCAGATGGAACGGGCCGACCTCGGTATCGACATCGGCTTCGTACACCCGCTCGACGGTCTTCTCGGTTTCCAGGCGATAGCGGATCAGGTCGGCGATGGTGCCGATCTTGAGGCCGTGCTTTTGCGCGAACGCCTCCAGATCCGCGCGCCGCGCCATCGATCCGTCCTCGTGCAGCACTTCGACCAGCACGCCCGCCGGCTCCAGCCCGGCCAGCCCGGCCAGATCGGAAGCCGCCTCGGTGTGCCCGGCCCGGCTGAGCACACCGCCGGGCTGTGCCGCCAACGGGAAAATGTGGCCAGGCTGGGTCAGGTCCGATGCCTTGGCATCGGCCTTCACGGCCGCCTGCACCGTGCGCGCACGGTCGTAGGCGGAAATGCCGGTGGTGACGCCTTCGGCCGCCTCGATCGAGACGGTGAAATTGGTGTGGTACGGCGAGGTGTTGTCGCTGACCATGGGCTTGAGGCCCAGCTGATGGCAGCGCTGTTCGGTCAGCGCCAGGCACACCAGGCCGCGCGCCTCGCGCACCATGAAATTGATGTCTTCCGGGCGCACATGGCTGGCGGCCATGATGACGTCGCCTTCGTTTTCGCGGTCTTCGTCGTCGAGCATGACGACCATGCGGCCGGCGCGGATGTCGTCGAGGATGTCGGGGATGGTGTTGAAGGCCATGGGGAGACTCTGTTCGGGACCCGGGACCCGGGACCCGGGACCCGCAGGTCGGAAAGTGTGATGCGGAATTGAGGCTTAGGCGAAGCCGTGGCGTTTGAGGAAATCGGTGTCGATGCCGGCGGGTACCGTGCCGTTGCCGAGCAGGCGCTCGATGTAGCGGGCGACGACGTCGACTTCGATGTTGACGGCGTCGCCTGCTTTTCTCGCGTGGAAGCTGGTGTGCTCGACGGTGTGCGGGATCAGGTTGACGCCGAAGCGCGTGCCATCGACCTCGTTGACGGTGAGGCTGGTGCCGTCGATGGTCACCGAACCCTTGTGCGCGATGTAACGCGCGAGCGCCTCGGGTACCTCGAACGTCCAGCGCTGCGAGCGGCCGTCGGTCGTCACCGACACCACCTTGCCCAGGCCGTCGACATGGCCGGATACGAGGTGCCCGCCGAGGCGGTCGGCCAGACGCAGGGCCTTTTCCAGATTGACGGGATCGCCGGACTTGAGTTTGCCCAGCGTGGTCAGCGACAGCGATTCGTTGGATACATCCGCGGCGAAACCGCGTTCGGCCAGCGACACCACAGTCAGGCAGCAACCGGATACGGCGATCGAATCGCCCAGCGCGACATCCGCCAGATCGAGATCCACCGTATCGACGTGCAGCCGCACGTCGCCGCCGCGCGGTTCCAGGCGGGCGATGCGGCCCACACTTTGCACGATGCCGGTAAACATCAGCGCACCTCCCGGACGGAAGTGGCGATCACGGCAAAATGACAGAAAATCATGAAACGTTCTCCTCGATACAAAGCGAGAACGCCCCAAGGCACGAGGCTGCGCGCGGAAAACCCGCGCGTGGCCGTCTTCTTTCATCCGGACTGTGACCGTCGGCCCCGGAATCGCACCGGGTCTGCTGACCTTC
>DASSTF010000149.1:0-3470 GCA_035708045.1 Rhodanobacteraceae bacterium
CTGCTCCGCTCCGAGGCGCCCAAAGGGTGCTTTGGAAGTGTTGAAAGTCTTGCTTCAGCGATCCTGATGCCCTTGAATTGGGGTATTACACCTCATGGCAAATGGATGGCCATTTGAATTGAATAGATCAGGCCGTCCCTAGGAAGTTTGAGCAAATGACTGACGGGCAGACTGTGCAGACGGGAGACGCGCAATGTAAGACGCTTGCAAAGCTCTCGAACGATAGGATCTCGACTACTAACGTAGTCAGAGCATTTACCGCTTCCGAGTGCGAGACGTAGTCCCATGCGCTCTAACGCCTGAATAAGCCACGCCGCGAAGCGGCGTCGGCTTGAATGAATTGTTGGGTCGCTGGTCGTTCACTGTTGCAAATCTAGTTGAGCATTGACCATACCAGAGAGTGCAGCTGCAACTGCATCTTGCCAATCGGAGGTAAGTGCGGAATCCGCCGGAGTTCCATCAGACAGGGGCGACATGGATCCAAGAATACCGCCAAGCTCTTTCCAGCCAAGCGAGAACTGCTTGCCCAGGAATGAGTACATGGCGAGATAAGCTTGTTCTGGAGTGAGCTGCATGACTATTTCCTGCATATTTGTCATTGCCTCAGTGATAGCGCAACGCCTTCAACTTGGCCGCGCGCCGCTGGCGCAAGTCGAGTTTGTAGTCGTTGTGGAAAAGTGCCGATTCCCATGAGCCGTAGGTCGGGTTGGGCAGCACGAACCAGCGTCGGCCGACCCACTTCAGGTAGGGCTTGAGTTCGGCCCGGCGCACTGCTGGCGTGTCGCCGGAAAGCTGCATGAAATCGCCGACCTGGTCGCCCACCTGCACCAGCACGCGGTATTTGCCGGCCACCAGCTCGCGGCGGCAATGTTTGGACGTGCCGACCTGTCTGCATCCTGGCACTTTCGTGCCCAGGCCCAGGAATGCATCCGGCCCCGACACGGGAAATCCGGCCGCCTCGAGGTTGGCCAGCGTCGCCTTGTCCAGCGACTGGGCGCGGTTGGACAGGTAGATCACGGCAATGCCATGGGCGGCGGCATAACGCGTGAAGTCCACGGCACCCGGCAACGCCCGCGCCGTCTTCTCGCGCACCCAGTCGGCCCAGGTGGCACTGTCGTATTGTGCGTGGTCGCGGATCAGGCGCGCCTGGTAGGGCGAGTTGTCGAGGACGGTTTCGTCCACGTCCAGCACCACGGCGGGCGGCAGATGGCTCGGGTCACCATGGCGATCCTGCGCGGTCAATGCGTCCCAGGAGGGATCGGCGAGCGCCTTGTCCAGCGTTTCGGTAGCGTGCCGGTACACCTCGCGGTAGATCATGTCGTGCACCAGCGAAGTCTGCGTCCAGGCCACGGCGTTGAGGTTGTCGTCCGGCGCCGGGGTGGTCGGCGCGGCTTGCGGCATGCGCGCTGCCGGGGTGGTGCAGCCGGCCAGCAGCATGATGCCGAGGCAGATCAGGAGGCGTTGCATGGTTTTGTCCTCGCGCGAATATCCTGGCAAGCAAAAAGTCACAGAGGGTCTCAGGGGGTCTCAGGCAGTCCTTCGACTTCGGCCCTGCGGCCGTAGCCTGTCCTGAGCCTGCCGAAGGGCTCAGGACGAACGGAATTGGCGGAGACGGATCAGCGGCGCACCCTTTCGAGGATGCCGTCCAGCTCGTCCAGGCTGTGATAGTGGATGGTGAGCTTGCCGCGACCGCCGCGGCCGGGAACCACTTCCACGCGCGCCGCCAGATGCTCGGACAACTCGCGTTCCAACGCTTCGAGGTCGGCGTCGCGTTTGGCGGACGCGGATGGCTTTTTCTTGTCGCCGGATTGCGCGCGGCGCGCGGCCTGTTCCAGCTCGCGCACCGACCAGCCCAGGGTGGAAGCCTGGCGCGCCAGCGGGATGGCGATGGCTTCGGGCAGGGTCAGCAGGCAACGCGCGTGACCCATTTCCAGCTTGCCCTCGTCCATCAACTTGCGGATGGGGTCAGGCAGGTCGATCAGGCGCAGCAGGTTGGAGACGGCGGCGCGCGAACGGCCGACGGCGTCGGCGGCCTGCTGGTGGGTGAGGTCGAAGTCGTCGATCAGGCGTTTCAAGGCGTCGGCTTCTTCCAGCGGCGTGAGATCCTGGCGCTGGATGTTCTCGATCAAGGCCATCGCCGGCACGGCCTGCTCGTCGACCTTTTTGATGAGCGCGGGCAGTTCCGTGAGGTTGGCTTTTTGCGCGGCGCGCCAGCGGCGTTCGCCGGCGATCAGCTCGTATTTGCGCGGCGCGATTTCGCGTACCACCACGGGCTGGATCAGGCCCTGGGCCTTGATCGACTCGGCCAGCTCCTCCAGCGCCTCGGCGTTCCAGTGCCGGCGCGGCTGGTATTTGCCGGGCACGATGGCCTGGATGGGCAAGGTCTGCAGCTCGCCTTCCGTCTGGCCCGCGGCGTCGCCGGAGCCGTCGTTGTTGCTGAGCAGGGCGTCGAGGCCCCGGCCGAGTCCGCGTTTTTTCGCCGCCATGTATGTCTCCTAGGGTGTGGCGACCTGCGGTGCGGCAGTCGCCTGCGCCGCCGTGCGTTCGCGACGGATCATTTCGCCGGCGAGGCCGAGATAGGCGATGGCGCCGCGTGAGGCGCGGTCGTACAGGTTGATGGGTTTGCCGAAGCTCGGCGCCTCGGCCAGGCGCACGTTGCGCGGGATGATCGAGCGCAGCACCTTGTCGCCGAAATGCTCGGTGAGCTGGGTGGACACCTCGTTGCCGAGGTTGTTGCGCACGTCGTACATGGTGCGCAGCAGACCTTCGATTTCCAGATGCGGATTGAGCCGCTGGCGCACCGCCTTGATGGTGTCGAGCAGACTGGAAAGGCCTTCCAGCGCGAAATACTCGCATTGCACCGGAATCAGCACGCCGTGCGCTGCGGTCAGCGCATTCAGCGTCAGCAGATGCAGCGACGGCGGACAGTCGATGAGGATGGTGTGGTAGCGATCGTCCAGCTTGGCCAGTTGTTCGGCCAGACGCGATTCGCGCGCCAACGCGTCCATCAGCTTCAATTCGGCGGCGGTAAGATCGCCGTTGCCGGGCAGCAGGTCGAAGCCGGCTTCGGTGGTGACGATGGCGTCGTCCATCGCGGCTTCGTCCAGCAGCACATCGCAGCCGTTGGGGCTGGCTTCGTTCTTGTCCACGCCGGAAGCCATGGTGGCGTTGCCCTGCGGGTCCATGTCCACCAGCAGCACTTTGCGCCGCGCTTCGGCCAAGGCCGCGGCCAGATTGACGGTGGTGGTGGTCTTGCCCACGCCGCCCTTCTGGTTGGCGATGGCGATGATGCGCGTCATGGCGAAAGGGCCCCTTGACAGACGATGCCGAATTTCGGACAGGAGGCAAAGCGTAGCATGGGCGCGGGCGCCAGGGCGGCAGGAACATTCGCAGCCGATACGCAGGGCGGGCACTGCCCGCCGAACACGGTTTGCGCATGCATGAGACTTCCATGGCGGGCGGTGCCCGCC
>DASSTF010000150.1:0-15001 GCA_035708045.1 Rhodanobacteraceae bacterium
GCGCTGAAACCGCTGCAGATGGCCGCGATCACGAATGACAGCAACACGGCAGGCCCCGCGTGCTCGGCTGCCGCCGTACCGGTCACGACGAAGATGCCGGTACCGATGACCGCGCCGATGCCGAGCGCGGTGATGCCCCACGGCCCCAGCGTGCGGCGCAAGCCCGGGCCGTGGATGTCGTCGTCGTTGCTGAAATCGGTTTTCTTGGCGAGCAGTTGTCGCAGCATGATCGTCGGCGCTCTGCTGAAGGTGAGGTCAGACGGTTTCGCTGTCAGCGGCCAGCTGCTGCCTGGCGCGTTGCAGACGGCTGTTGCGGTAACCGTAGAAACCGTAGATCAGGAAGCCGATGACGATCCAGACCAGCAACAGATACCAGCGCACCTCGAAGACCTGCCAGAACAGATACAGGCAGACCAATGCACCCAACGGACATACGATCCAGGGCATTGGCACGCGGAAGGCGCGTTTGAGCTCGGGCCGCGTGTAGCGCAGCACCAGCACGCCGATGCATACCGTGGTGAAGGCCAGCAGGGTGCCCATCGACACCACGTCGCCCAGCACGTCCACCGGGAACAGGCCGGCCAGCACCGCGGCGATCACGGCAACGATGACCGTGCCCACGTGCGGCGTGCGGTACTTCTTGTGCACCTTGCCGAGAGGCTTCGGCAGCAGGCCGTCGCGCGACATGGTGTAGAAGATGCGCGGCTGACCCATCATCATCACCAGGATCACCGACGACAGGCCGAGCAGGGCAGCCAGCACCACGAAGCCCTTGAGGGCGACCAGGATTGTGCTGGCGGTGGTGCCGGGGGCGACATGACCGAGCACGTAATTCAGCGCCGTGGCCACCGGCTCGGGCGTGTTCAGCGTCTGGAACGGAGCAATGCCGGTCAGCGCCGCAGCCATGGCGATATACAGCAGCGTGCAGATGAACAGCGAACCCAGAATGCCGATCGGCATGTCGCGCTGCGGATTCTTGGCTTCACCGGCCGCCGTGGAAACCGCGTCGAAACCGATGTAGGCAAAGAACACCAGCGATGCCGCGCGCATCACGCCGCTCCAGCCGAAGTGCGAACCGCCTTCGTTGGGCGGAATGAACGGATGCCAGAAGTGTGGCTGGATGTACTGGAACGTCAGCGCAAGGAACAGCAGGATCACCAGCACCTTGATGGCCACGATCACTGCGTTGACCGTGGCCGACTCGGTGATGCCGCGATAGCACAGCGAGCTGATGGCCGCGATGATGATGACCGCAGGCAGGTTGAGAACGTGCCCGGTCGTGACCAGATGGCCGGCATCGTTGAACGTGAACGGCGCCGAGGAAAGCGCGGCGGGCAATGCCAGGTGCATGCCCGTCATGTTGCTCAGCATGCCGAGCAACTCGTTGAAGTAGCCCGACCAGCCCACGGCCACCGTGGAAGCGGCAAACAGGTATTCCAGCACCAGGTTCCAGCCTACGAACCAGGCCACGACCTCGCCCAACGTGGCGTAGGTGTAGGAATACGCGCTGCCCGATACCGGCAGCATGGCGGCGAACTCGGCGTAGCAGAGTCCGGCCAGGGCGCAGGCGATGCCGGCAAAAATGAAACTGAGCACCAGGGCCGGGCCGGCGAACTGCGCGGCCGCCGTTCCGGTCAGCACGAAGATGCCGGCGCCGATCACGGCGCCGATGCCGAGCATCACCAGATGCTTGGCCGTCAACACGCGTTTGAGGGAATTTTCGCCGGCGAGGGCGCCGTCTTCGGCGGGTTCACCCGCGTCCACATGGGCCGCAGCCTCGATGGAGTGGGTCGCAAACAGGTTTTTCAGCATCGGGATACTCTCGACAAGGTGCCGGTTGGACGGATTGGAAAGCCTTGGCACGATGGCCAGCCACCTTATCCCAGCTTGTCATGTTCGTACAAGCGCCATTCAGGTTTTTGTGCCTCCATGCAAATGCCGGCTCCGATCAGGCACACTGCGCGCCATGCAAATGTCCTCCGAATCTCTCGCCGTCGCTCTCCGGCTTTACCGTGACCAATGGCCTACGGAAGCGGCCGCGGTCGATCTTTTTTCCCGCTTTCTCGATTCGCACGCGGACGTATTCCAGCGCTGGCATGCGCCGGGGCATCTCACCGGTTCGGCCTGGCTGGTCAGCGCCGATGGACGACGCGTGCTGCTGACCCATCACCGCAAACTGGATCGCTGGCTGCAACTGGGAGGCCACGCCGATGGCGACACCGACCTTGCACGGGTGGCCTTGCGCGAGGCGGAGGAGGAGTCGGGATTGCGTGGCTTGCAGGTGGAGCCGGCCATCTTCGATCTGGATCGCCATCGCATTCCGGCGCGCGGCAATGAGCCGGAGCACTGGCATTACGACGTGCGTTTCGTGGTGCGCGCGGGCGAAGGCGAGCACTTCGTCGTCAGCCGCGAATCGAAGGCGATGGCGTGGCGCGACATAGCCGACGTGGCCGACGATGCGTCACTGGATGCTTCCCTGCGGCGCATGGCGCATCGCTGGTTGTCGTCGTAGGAGCCAGGGAGGTGTCGTCACGCTTCGTCGTATTTGGCCGGCGCGGGATTGACATGCCCGCAGGCGTCGCACGTTCGCGCCTCACGTGAAGCGTAGAAGCGTTCGAACACCGGTGGAAAATCGGATTCGATGCTTTCCAGCGTGAAGTACTCCTCGTACAACTTGTGGTTGCACTTTTCGCAGAACCACAACAGGCCATCCTTCTCGTGCGGCAACCGTCGACGTTCGATCACCAGCCCGATCGAGTCCGGCATGCGCTGCGGCGAGTGCGGCGTGCGCGGCGGCAGATAGAACATCTCGCCGGCGCGAATGGGTATGTCGCGCTGGCGGCCTTCGTCCTGCACCTTGAGCACCATTTCGCCTTCGACCTGATAAAAGAACTCGGGGCCTTCGTCCCAGTGATAGTCGGTACGTGAATTGGGGCCGCCGACGACCATGATGATGAAGTCGCCGTCGACGATGCACTTGTTGCCCACGGGCGGTTTCAGCAGATGCCGGTTCGCATCGATCCATTGCTGAAAATTGAAGGCATCGGGCAAGGACATGGCGCTTCCGCAGGTTGGAAAAATTCAACATAGCGCGATTGCGCATGGCTTGCCACGGCGGAAAGTGTCCGCCATGGCCGCATCAGACCTGCAGTGTCGCCAGATCGCCCTTTTCCTCGAGCCATGCCTTGCGGTCGGACGAGCGCTTCTTGGCCAACAGCATGTCCATCAGTTGCGCGGTGTTGTCGCTGTCGTCCACGGTCAGTTGCACCAGGCGGCGGGTGTCGGGGTGGATGGTCGACTCGCGCAGCTGCGAAGGATTCATTTCGCCCAGCCCCTTGAAGCGGGTGGTGTGCACGGCGCCCTTCATTTTTTCGCGTTCGATGCGTTTCAGCAGCAGGCTCTTTTCGTCCTCGTCGAGGCAGTAGAACACCTGCTTGCCCACGTCCACGCGGAACAGCGGCGGCATGGCCACGAACACGTGACCTTCGCGCACCAGGGCCGGGAAATGGCGCAGGAACAATGCGCTCAGAAGCGTGGCGATGTGCAGGCCGTCGGAGTCGGCGTCGGCAAGGATGATGACCTTGTCGTAGCGCAGACCGTCGATCTCGTCCTTGCCAGGATCGCAGCCGATGGCGATGGCGAGGTTGTGCACTTCTTCGGAAGCCAGCACCGAACCGGATTCGACTTCCCATGTGTTGAGGATCTTGCCGCGCAACGGAAGGATGGCCTGGAAATCCTTGTCGCGCGCCTGCTTGGCGCTGCCGCCGGCCGAGTCGCCCTCGACCAGGAACAGTTCCGTACGCTCCGGATCCTGACTGGCGCAGTCGGCCAGTTTGCCGGGCAGGGCGGGGCCCTGGGTGATCTTCTTGCGCACCACGCGCTTGGCTTTCTTCAGGCGTGCCGAGGCGTGCTCGATCGCCAACTGCGCGATCTGCTCGCCCATCGCCACGTTCTGGTTCAGCCACAGGCTGAAACTGTCGTGCACTGCGTTTTCGACCATGGCGGCAGCCGGGCGCGAGGACAGGCGTTCCTTGGTCTGGCCGGCGAATTGCGGGTCGGCCATCTTGACGCTGAGCACGAACACCAGCCTTTCCCACACGTCCTCGGGCGCCAGCTTGACTCCACGCGGCAGCAGGTTGCGCAGGTCGCAGAACTCGCGCATGGCGCTGGTCAGGCCGCTGCGCAAACCGTTGACGTGGGTGCCGCCTTGCACGGTGGGGATCAGGTTGACGTAGCTTTCCTGCACCGGCTCGCCCTCGGGCAGCCAGGCCAGGGCCAGATCCACACCGCCGTCGGCATGCTGGTCGTGATGCACGAACAGTTTCTCCGGCAGGCAAGGCTGGCCTTCCAGTTCACTGGTGAGGTAGTCGGTCAGGCCGTCCTCGTATTGCCATTCGGTTTCCTCGCCGCTGGCCTCGTCGACGAGATGCACGTGCAGTCCGGCGCACAGCACCGCCTTGGCGCGCAGCAGGTGCTTCAATTTGGGCAGGGAGATTTTTGCCGAGTCGAAATAGCCGGCGTCGGGCCAGAAGCGCAAGGTGGTGCCGGTGTTGCGCTTGCCCACGGCGCCGACGATCTCCAGTTCGCTGGCACGGTCGCCGTTGGCGAAATCCATGCGGTATTCGCTGCCGTCGCGACGGATGGTGACTTCCAGCCTTTTCGACAGCGCGTTGACCACCGACACGCCGACGCCGTGCAGGCCGCCGGAGAACGTGTAGTTCTTGCCCGAGAACTTGCCGCCGGCGTGGAGGCGGGTGAGGATCAGTTCGACGCCGGGTACGCCTTCCTCGGGGTGGATGTCCACCGGCATGCCGCGGCCGTCGTCGGTCACTTCCACCGAACCGTCGGCGTGCACGATCACGTCGATGCGTCTGGCGTGGCCGGCCAGGGCTTCGTCCACGGAGTTGTCGACGACCTCCTGCACGAGGTGGTTGGGACGGGTGGTGTCGGTGTACATGCCGGGGCGGCGGCGTACCGGATCCAGGCCGGTGAGGACTTCGATGTCGGCGGCGTTATAGCGACTGCTCATGCGTGTTGTGATTCCGGTCGATCCGTGTTGCGTGAATTTCGTGGGTGTGTCGCGGCGGTAGTTTACGGCAAGGCAGGGCGGGCATTGGTCCGCCGTTGGATGCCGTGACGGCGGGCAGTGCCCGTCTACAAAGGCTGGCAACGTTCGCGTAGCCAGGCGCGGTCGGCGTCATCGTCCAGCAGCGGCGTCAGTTCCTTTTCCACGCGGGCGTGGTAGGCGTTGAGCCAATCGCGCTCGCTGGCTTCCAGAAGTTCCGGCTCGATGGCGCGGGTGTCGATGGGACACAGCGTGATGGTTTCGTATTCCATGAAGCGGCCGAATTCGGTTTCCGGACCGCTGCGCACCACGGCCAGGTTTTCGTGGCGGATGCCGTGGCGTCCGGGCTTGTATAGACCCGGCTCGATCGAAGTGATCATGCCCGGTTCCAGCGCCACGTTGACACCGCCCGAACGCGGCGGACGCACGCTTTGCGGGCCTTCGTGCACGTTGAGAAAGTAACCCACGCCGTGGCCCGTGCCGTGGCCGTAATCGGCCGCGATGGCCCACAACGGCGCGCGTGCCAGCGCGTCGATCTGCTGGCCGCTGGCGCCTTCGGGGAAGCGTGCCTTGCTGAGGCCGATCATGCCCTTGAGCACCGCCGTGCAGTCACGGCGCTGTTCCTCGGTGGTGTTGTCGCCGAAGGCCCAGACGCGCGTGATGTCGGTGGTGCCGCCCTGGTATTGGCCGCCGGAATCGACCAGCAGCAGGCCTTCGGCCTTGAGCGTGGAATGGCGCTCCGGGGTGGCGCTGTAGTGCGGCAGCGCGCCGTTGGCCATGTAACCGGCGATGGTGCCGAAACTTTCGCTGACGAAACCGGGGCGGGCGGCGCGGGCTTCGCGCAGGATGATTTCCACGTCCAGCTCGGTCACCGTTTCGCCACGGGCGAGCGCCTGCTCGATCTTGTGGAAACCGTGCACCAGCGCGGCGCCGTCTTCGCGCATGGTCGCGCGGATGTGGTCCAGCTCGGCATCGGACTTGACCGCCTTCATGGCCGTGGACGGGTTGGGCAGTTCGATGCGGGCGACATCGTCCGGCAGTGCGTCGATGATGGCGGCCACGACGTGTGCCGGATCGTACATGATGCGTGCGTCGCCGCTCAGCTCGGACAGTGCGTGGGTGATGGTGGCGTAGTCGGCCAGCCGTATGCCGTCGTCGGCCAATGCCTGGCGAAGCGCGTCGGTGAACTTGCCGGCGTCGGCGAACAGCGTGCAGTGGTCGGTCTCGATCAGCAGATGCGAGAGGAATACCGGATTGTAGGCGACGTCGCTGCCGCGCAGGTTGGTGATCCAGGCGATGTCGTCCAGCGCGCTGACCAGATGGTGCGTCGCGCCGGCGCGGGTCATGGCGTCACGCACACGGGCCAGTTTGTCGCTGCGGGAGGTGATGGCGTAGGCCAGCGCATGTTCGATGACAGGAGCGTGCGGCAGGGCCGGGCGTTCATCCCATACCTGGCCCGGAAGATCCAGGTCGATGCGCAGTTTTGCACCCACGGCATCCAATTCATGGTGCAGGTGGCGTTCGGCAGCCAGCGCCAGACTGTCGCCGGCCACCGCCAGGATGTCGCCATCATGCAAATAGTCGCACAGCCATTCGATGTGCTCGGGCGTGTGCGGCACATGGAGGCGCATCAAGGTGACGCCGGTACCGTCGAGCTGGCGCTCGGCCTGCTCGAAATAGCGCGAATCGGTCCACACGCCGGCAAAATCGTCTGTCACGACCAGGGTGCCGGCCGATCCGGTGAAGCCCGAGAAATGGGCGCGGGCTTGCCAATGCTCCGGCAGGTACTCGGACAAATGCGGGTCGGCGCTGGGGATCAGGCAGGCGGTGACGGATTCGGCGCGCATGGCATCGCGCAGCCGGGCGAGGCGGGGAGGGATAACAGTGTTCATCCGCCCATGCTAATGCCTGCCCCGCTTTGCCCGGAAGGGGTGCGACGAACGCACGGGGGATCAGTGGTTCAAGGTTTCCGCGAAAAGTTGCCGCAGGCGTTGGTAATGGCGGTCGCTGCCGGCCTCGTCGAAGACGGGGGTGTCACGGAAAACCCAGCCGTGTTTGACCGGCCAGGTTTCCACGCTGTGTTCGACGCCGGCTTCGGTGAGCGCAGTTTCCAGGCGTTGCTTCATGTCGTCGGGGAAACTCTTGTCCTCGGTGGCGCCGGCGACGAGGACGCGCGCCTGCATGCGCGGCGCCAGCAGGTGCGGGCTGTCGGGCGCGTCGGTGGCGAGGTTGCTGCCATGGAAGGAGGCGGCGGCCTTGATGCGTTCGGGCCAGTGCCCGGCGGCGGCAAGTGCGAAACGGCCGCCCATGCAATAACCGGTGACGCCGACGGGGCCGGGTTTGACCTGCGGCTGCTTGTCGAGAAAGTCGAGAAACGCCTGGGTGTCGGACATCATGTTGTCCATGGTCGCGTGAACCATGTGCTTTTCCTTGAGTTCCTTGAAAGCATCCGGGTCGGCGAAGATGGTGCGCGGATCCATCGGCGCGTAAGGCCCGGAGCGGTAGAACAGATCCGGCACCAGCATGTAATAGCCGAGGTCGGCCAGACGCCTGCCCAGCTCCATCAGGGCGGGGCGAACGGCCAGCGCGTCCATGTAGACGATCACCGCCGGCCACGGGCCGTCGCCTTCGGGCGTGAAAACGTAGCCGGGGCATGCGCCGTCGCGGGTGGAGATGGTGATGGGTGAAGGTGTTGGTGTTGTCACGATGCTTCGCTCTCCACAGGTGGAATATATGGTCATTATGGATGATGTGCAGCTGCATGGGAGCGGGCCGAGTGCTGGTATGGTTGGCGCAACGCAGACCGGAGACAGGGCATTGGACGATTTCATGCAGGCGGCGATCGACGAGGCGCGCGCGGGCGCGGCGGAAGGCGGCGTACCGATCGGTTCGGTGCTGGTGCACGATGGCCGCATCATCGGGCGTGGCCACAACCGGCGCGTGCAGCAGGGCAGCGCGATCCTGCACGGAGAGATGGATGCACTGGAAAGAGCCGGGCGCCAGCCGGCGAAGGTGTATCGCGAGTCGGTGCTTTACACCACGCTGTCGCCCTGTCCGATGTGCAGCGGGGCGATCCTGCTTTACGGCATCCCGCGCGTGATCGTGGGGGAGAACCGGAGCTTTCTCGGCGAGGAGGAGTTGCTGCGCTCGCGCGGTGTCGCGGTCGAGGTGTTGCAGGATGAAACCTGCATCGCGCTGATGCGCGAATTCATGACGCGGCATGCGGATATCTGGAACGAAGACATCGGCGAATGACCGGGCTTTGGACGATAATCCTGGCTTGCTCCAGGTTTGCCATCTTCGAGTGCCTCCATGCCTTCCACATATCTGATTCGTCCCATCGAGCCGCGTGATGACGCCGCGGTAGCCGCCATCATTCGCAGCGTAATGCCGGAGTTTGGCGCGGGCGGCGAAGGTTTCGCGATCCACGATGCCGAGGTCGGCGGCATGAGCGAGGCGTATGCGATGCCGCGTTGCGCCTATTTCGTGTTGGAGATGGACGGCAAGGTCATCGGCGGTGGCGGTATAGCGCCGCTGGATCAAGGGGAACCGGATATCTGCGAGCTGCGCAAGATGTATTTTCTGCCGGAGGCGCGCGGGCTCGGCGCGGGCCACGCGATGATGACGCGCTGTCTCGACGCGGCGCGCACGCTTGGCTTCAAGCGCTGTTATATCGAAACCCTGACCGGCATGGATGCGGCGCAGGCGCTGTATCGCAAGCACGATTTCCAGCCGTTGCGCTCACCGCTCGGCAACACGGGCCATCACGGTTGCGACCGCTGGTTCATGCGCACGCTCTGATTTTCAACGGCTGTTCCGAGCCAGCGTTCAAGCTGCGTGGCGAATTGCCGGCTGGCCTCGCCCAGAGCCTTGGCCCCGCCTTGCGCATCGGGCGTCGGTGCGGCGATTTCAACGCGAAAATGTTTTTGCGCCATGACGCTGCCGTCACCGTCATCCACCAGCGTGGCGGTCGCTTCGATGAGGCCGGCGCTTTGATCCGGTTGCGCGAAAACCTGGCTGAAGTTTTCGAGTTGCAGGTGCAGATCGGCATCGGCCGTGGCGGTGCTGCCGGCGCCGATCACGGCGCGCCAGTTGTCTCCGGCGGCGATCGTGTTGCGAATCAAGTCTTCCAGCATGGTCGCCGGTGGCGCGATCCAGTCCGAACGTCCGTAGGCGGCCAGGCGGTTGTCGTGGCGGTAATCCAGCCGGTAATGCATGGTCGTGCCTTCGAGCCAGGGGGGCACGGAGATGCGTGAAATCCTGAGGACTTTCTGCCCGTGACGAGCACTTGCGATGGCGGGCGCCGGTTCACCGAGCGTGTAATGGGTGGTGAAACGCGTCCTGGTCGTGTTCATGCAGCCGCCGAGGACCAGCGCGCATGCGCACAGCATGGCAAACATCCTATTCATGACCATCACCTTGCTTGTCGGTGGCGTGGAATCCCGGTTCGCCAGGCCCTGGCGGATGTTCCGGCGGACCGAAGATCAGGCTTTGCGGCTTGGCCTTGAGTTCGCGCAGGAGTTCCTGAAGCTGGCGTGATGTACGCATCAGGCTCTGGCTCAGCTCGTCGATGTCGGGCGCGGTCTGCCTGTCCAGCTTGCGCGTGAGGTGCTGGACGCTGTCGCTGGCCTTGCCCACTTTCTTGATCTGTCCGCGAGCCTCCCCGGCGAGCGCATTGGCGTTGGCCAGCAATGCCTGGCTCTGTTTGAGGCTTTTGCGCGCGCTTTTCGCCAGGGCCGGCATCTGCTTCATGGCTGGCATCAACTGTTTTTCGATGTCGACCAGTTTCGCCGTGGCCGTGTCGATCTGCCGGATCGATGCGGCGATGTGTTCGCGGTTGTCCGCATCGAGCATTTTCTTGACGCTGTCCAATATGTCGTGCAGGTCCTGCATGTCCTGCTGGGCGGATTCCTGGAGCCGGGCCAGAAATCCCTTGCGCAAGGGGATCAGCGCAGGATGGTCGTCGCTGGTCGGCAGGGGCGTCGTGTTGTTTCCATCCAGCTTGAGTTCCAGCGTCTTGCCGCCGGTCAACCCCTGCGTGGCAAGCGTCGCGTAGGTGGCGTGGGTGATGTACGTATTGCGCCGGACGCGGATATCGATGATGACCCTGGAACGATCCTGCGGATCGAAATGGATGCGCTCGACATGTCCCACTTCCAGCCCCTTGAATTCCACCTTGGATCGCGGCGCAAGCCCGGCGACCGAATCGCGGGTGACGATCCGGTAGGCGAGCGGCTCGCTCGGGCCGGACGACAGCCAGAAGAAAACGATCCCCGCGGCGATGCACAGGACGACCAGGAAGCAGATTGCGATGATGGCGTGTGTCCGGTTTTCCATGGCTAGCCGTGTTCGACCTCGGACAAATCGCGCAGCGGATTTTCGTTGCGCCGCGAGCGGAAGAACTCGCGAATGAAAGGGTGGTCGAAAGCGGCCACTTCCTGCAGGCTGCCGATGGTGACCCATCTTCCTCCATCGAGTACGGCAATGCGATCGCTCAGGGCCGCCATGGAATACGGGTCGTGGGTCACCATCACCACGGTCAGGTGGAGCTCTTTGTGCAGGATGCCGAGCAGATCGTCGAAATCCGCCGACGAGGCCGGATCCAGGCCGGTGGTGGGTTCGTCCAGAAACAGCAACTCGGCTTCCAGCATCAACGCCCGCGCCAGCGCCACGCGCTTGAGCATGCCGCCGGACAACTCGGCGGGATGCTTCCACGCGTCGTCGGGTTTGAGACCTACCATGTGCAGTTTCAGGGCCACGCTTTCGGCAACCAGGGTTTCGTCGATGAACCGGCCGTCCTTGCGCAACTCGCGCATCGGAAAGGCGATGTTGTCGAATACATTGAACGAGCTGAACAATGCACCGCGCTGGAACAGGACGCCCCAGCGTTGCCGAAGTTGCCGCGCGGCCTTGCCGTCGAGCCGGTCGAGCGCCGCGCCGAGAACATGGATGGATCCTGCATCGGGCCGGATCAGGCCGATCAGCTGGTGCAGCAGGGTGGATTTTCCGGAGCCGGAAGTGCCGATGATCGACAGGAACTCCCCGCGCCGAACCTCGAGATCGAGCCCCCTGTGTATCTGCTGGTCGCCAAAGCGCTTGCACAGGCCCTGGATCCTGATGACGGGTTCGTCGCGTGTCGTGTCCATCATGTTCCTCACAATAGACCCACGCCGGTCAACATGGCGCCGAGGGAGGCATCGAGCAGCAGAATGGCGGTCAAGCTCATCACTACCGAAATCGTGGTGTGGTTGCTCATGCTGTCGGTGTCGGGCGACGAGTTCATGCCGAAATAGCATCCGACCAGCGCGATCACCACGCCGAACAGCACGCCCTTGCCGAGGCCGATCCAGATGTTGACGATCTGCACCTGCTGCAGGCATTGCGTGAGGAACAGCCGGTAATTGATGGCCAGCTCCGCATGCGCGGCAAGGGCGCTGCCCAGCATCACGGTGCAGTTGGTCCAGAACACGAGCAACGGCATGCTGACGGCGGCGCCGACGACGCGCGGCAGGGCAAGCCTCAGGCTGGGCGAGGAGCCCAGTGCCTGCAAGGCGCTGTATTCCTCGGTGATGTGCATGGCGCCGATGCTCGCCGTCATTGCCGAACCGGTGCGTCCGGCCATCAGCAGGCCCACCACGATCGCGCCCAGTTCGCGCGGAATGGCCGTGGCCATCATGCCGATCACCATGTTCGATGCGCCGAACTGCCTGAGCACCAGACCCACCTGGATGGTCATGACGGCGCCGATCAAAAATCCGATGCAGCCCAGAAGCAGCATGGCCGAAGCGCCGATGTGATAGATGTTGGCGCTGATTTCCTTCCACGGCGTGGAGCGTGGATGGCGCGCACAATAGGCGACGTCGAGCATCAGTTGCCCGGCCAGCACGAAGATGCCGCCGCCGGTTTTCAGCACCGCCATGATGCCGGCGCCAAGGCGTTCCAGCCAGCCCGTTGATGCATGGCGGGCGGGATCCTCACCCAACGGTGCGGTGTCGGTGAGCCATGTGAACAGGTGGCGCTGATCGTCGCTGCAGTCGAGGCGTTCCGGCAGCCGACCGTTCCACAGCTCCCAAAGCAGCAGTGTGCCGGTACTGTCGAGCGAATCCACTTGCCGCAGATCCCAGCTGTAATCGCAGGGTGAACCCAGTTGCTCGAATCCGTGGAGCAGCTGCCGGCGGCGATGCCTGTCGACAAGCAGGCTCCATGAGCCGGACAGGATGATGCGCGCGTTGTCATCGCGCTGCCATGTTGGATCCGATGTGGTTCTTGGCATGGGCTGACAACCTGAGTGTCAGCTTCAGGGTAACGCCGATCCGGTGAATGGCGCGACAGCGGAACCCTGGCCGGCAAGTTCCACCCCAACCTCCACGTAGGTCGGGTTGGCTTCACCAACCCGACATCCATGCCTGCCAGACACTATCGCGATCGCTCAATCGTGCTCGTGGGCGAATTTTTGTCGGGTTACGGCCTGCGGCCTAACCCGACCTACCGATTCTGGATTTACGCCGCCTTCTTTTTGGCCAGCCGCAACCAGGTGTCGATCACGGTATCCGGGTTCAGCGATACCGATTCGATGCCTTGCTCCATCAGCCATTCCGCCAGATCCGCATGATCGGACGGGCCCTGGCCGCAGATGCCGACGTACTTGCCCTTGGCGCGGGCGGTGCTGATGGCCATGGCCAGCAGTTTCTTGACCGCCGGATTGCGCTCGTCGAACGACTTGGCGACGATGGACGAATCGCGATCCAGCCCCAGGGTGAGCTGGGTCAGGTCGTTGGAGCCGATCGAGAAGCCGTCGAAGATGTCCAGGAATTCCTCGGCCAGCAGGGCGTTGGATGGCACCTCGCACATCATGATGACCTTGAGGTCGTTCTCGCCCTGCTTGAGGCCGTTGGCTTCCAGTACCTCGATGACCTTGCGGCCTTCTTCCAGCGTGCGGATGAAGGGGATCATCACCCACACGTTGGAAAGGCCCATGACCTCGCGCACCTTCTTGATGGCCTGGCATTCCAGGCCGAAGGCTTCGCTGAAGCTCGGATCGACGTAGCGGCTGGCGCCACGGAAGCCGATCATGGGGTTTTCCTCGTGCGGCTCATAGGCGCTGCCGCCGAGCAGGTTGGCGTATTCGTTGGACTTGAAATCGCTCATGCGCACGATCACGGTCTTGGGATAGACCGAGGCGGCGATGGTGGCGACGCCTTCGGCCAAGCGGTCGACGTAGAACTCCACCGGGCCGTCGTAGCCGGCGATGCGCTCGTCGATCTTTGCCTTGAGGGCGGCGTCCTGCCTGTCGTATTCGAGCAGCGCCTTGGGATGCACGCCGATATGGCTGGCGATGATCATTTCCAGACGCGCCAGACCGATGCCCTGGTTGGGCAGCATGCCGAAGTCGAAGGCGCGCTCGGGATTGGCGACGTTCATCATCACCTTGAGCGGTGCCTCGGGCATGTCGCCAAGGTCGGTGGTGATGCGCTCGAAATCGAGCAGGCCTTCGTAGATGTGCCCGGTGTCGCCCTCGGCGCAGGACACGGTCACTTCGGCGCCATCGGGAACGGTGTCCAGCGCGTTGCCGGTGCCGACCACGGCGGGCACGCCCAGCTCGCGCGCGATGATGGCGGCGTGGCAGGTGCGGCCGCCGCGGTTGGTGACAATGGCCGAAGCGCGCTTCATGATCGGCTCCCAATCGGGGTCGGTCATGTCGGCGACCAGCACGTCGCCTTTCTGGAACTGATCCATGTGTTCCAGCGAACGGATGATGCGGGCCTTGCCGGCGCCGATCTTCTGGCCGATGGAGCGGCCCTCGGCCAGCACCTTGCTTTTCTGGTTGAGCTGGAAGCGTTCGCGCTGGGTGGCATGGGCGCGCGACTTCACGGTTTCCGGGCGGGCCTGCACGATGTAGAGCTTGCCAGTGTTGCCGTCTTTCGCCCACTCGATGTCCATCGGACGCTCGTAGTGCTTTTCGATAGTCAGGGCCTGGCGCGCCAGTTCCTCCACCTCGTCATGGGTGATGCAGAACGTGCGGCGCAGTTCGTCGGGCGTGTCTTCCACGCGCACCATTTCGCCGGGCTTGTCCGAATACACCATGCGCTGCTGCTTGGAGCCGATCTGGCGGCGCAGCACGGCCGGCTTGCCATCGCGCAGGGTCGGCTTGAATACGTAGAACTCGTCCGGGTTGACCGCGCCCTGCACGACCATTTCGCCAAGGCCGTAGCTGCCGGTGACGAACACCACGTCGCGGAAACCCGATTCGGTGTCCAGCGTGAACAGCACGCCGGAAGCGCCAATGTCCGAGCGCACCATCAGCTGCACGCCGGCGGACAGGAACACGTCCTCATGCTTGAAACCGTGATGCACGCGATAGGCGATGGCGCGGTCGTTGTAGAGCGAGGCGAATACTTCCTTGACCTTGACCAGCACGTTGTCGATGCCGGTCACGTTGAGGAAGGTTTCCTGCTGGCCGGCGAAGCTGGCATCGGGCAGATCCTCGGCCGTGGCCGACGAACGCACGGCGACGGAGATGTCCTCGGCGCCGGCGTCCTTGCAGAGCTTGGCGTAGGCGTCGCGGATGGCCTGTTCGAGATCGGCAGGCAGGGCGGTGTCGATGATCCAGCCGCGGATTTCCTTGCCGGCGGCGGTCAGGGCATTGACGTCCTCCACGTCGAGCGTTTCCAGACGCTTCTGGATACGCTCGGCCAGGCCGCTTTTTTCGAGATACGTCTGATAGGCGTCGGCGGTGGTGGCGAAGCCTCCCGGCACCGAAACGCCAAGCTTGCCGAGGTTGCCGATCATTTCGCCCAGAGAGGCGTTCTTTCCGCCAACCTTTCCAAGGTCGGTCATGCGCAGGGCATCAAGCCAAAGCACCAGGTCGCTCAAGGTGGTCTCCATCAGACAGTGAGGCGGCAAGCCGCGAACAAAGAACTGGTATTGTCGCCCGAG
>DASSTF010000151.1:0-6133 GCA_035708045.1 Rhodanobacteraceae bacterium
CGCACGACCGCCGGCAACGCCTGGCGTTGCTGGAACCGCAAATGGATGCCCTGGTACGCCAGGCGCAGGAACTGGAATTGCCGGCCGAAGCCGTACTGGAACGGCTGGCCGCCTTGATGGGGGAGAACTCACTCGCATGAACGCCGTACTCGACACATCCGTGACCACCGCGCCGCTCGACGCGCGCGGCCTGACCCACTGCTACGAGGGCAGCAATGCGCTCAAGCATGTCGACCTGGCGCTGGAACCGGGCAGCGTGCTCGGTTTGATCGGCCGCAATGGCGCCGGCAAATCCACGCTGATCCGCGCCTTGCTGGGCCTGCTGATACCACTGTCCGGCGAGGCTTTCGTATTCGGCGAGCCGGCGCTGAAGCTCACTGACGCGGTCAAGGAACGTATCGCCTACGTGCCGCAGCAACCCGAGGCGCTGGCCTGGCTGACCGCCGAGCAGATGTTCGATTATCTGGGCCGCTTCTACCCGCGCTGGGATCACGGCTTTGCCAAATCCATGCTGAGCCGCTGGCAGATTCCGACCAACCGCGTGCTGGGGAAATTGTCGCCCGGCGAACGTCAGCGCGTGGATCTGATCCGTGCCCTGGCCTCGCAACCGGAGTTGCTGGTGCTGGACGAACCGGCGGCGGCGCTGGATCCGGTGGCAAGGCGCGAGTTGCTGCGCGAAATCGCGATGCGTGCGGGCGAATCGGGCACGACGGTGCTGTTTTCCACGCACATCGTGTCGGATCTGGAACGCGTGGCCTCCGACGTCGCCTTTCTGCATGAAGGCCGCCTGCTGCTTCATTGCAGCGTGGATGAAACCAAGGAACGTTACGCGCGTCTGTGGCTGCCCGCCGCACTCGCCAACGCGGCGCCCGAAAAAGCCTTGAGCCGACGTCGGCACGAAGACGGCAGCCTCAGCCTAGTCGTGCAGCGCGATGCCGCCGGCCTCGGCCCCGACATCGGAAAACTGCCGGGCGCGCGCCTGGAAGCCATGGGTCTGGAAGACCTGTTCGTCGAGGTCGCGGAGTGAACACCATGGCGCATCCGGCCATGTCGCTCGCAGCACGCACACGTCATGGTCATTTGTGGCAATGGCTGGTGCTGCCGTGGCGGGCGCAGGATCAAGGCGGGCAATGGTTCATGCTCACCATCCTCGCGCTCACACTGGGCGGTGCGGTATTGCTGAAACCGCTGGTCGGCTCCGGTTGGCCTTTCATATCGGGGACGTTAACCGGCATCGCCGTAATCTTGATCTGGCTTTACCTGATGCCCTGTTGCCTGCGCCTGACATTGGCCGCACGCGCCTTGCGCCTGCCCGGCATCACTGCACAGGTGTATACCAGTTTCGCGCTTTATGCCGTACTGACCAGTGTCTTGCCGGCGATCCTTTTCGCGCTGGTCGGCGGTCCCGGCCTGACCGTTGGCGTCGCCTGCTTTTTCGCGGCCGCCTGCGCATTCCTGCTGGCGCTGTTGCCACACTATGTTTGTTTTGCCGTGTGCATGGCCCCCGCCGTGCTCGGAAGCTGGATGACCCCGCTTCCCATCTGGGTGCCGCGACCAGGCGACGCAGGCTTTCTGATGGCATTGGGTTGGGCCAGCGTGGCTCTGGCTTGTCTCGCCATCGCACGTTGGTACCGGGTGTCGGCAGGCGGCATCTCCGATTCGCGATGGCGCCGTCCGCTGATCTGCAACCTGTCTGCCACGTATCTGGGCAACGACCGCTCGGCGCCGACCCTGCACATGGACGACATGCAGCTCATCCGCCAGCGTCCGAACTGGTTGCAGCCGGAGGTCGATGTCCGCCATACCGGGCCCCGCCATTTGCAACGCAGCCTGCGCGTGGCACTCGGCACCAGTTGGTTGCCACTCACGCGTCGCAGTTATTGGCGACAAGTCTTGTACGGGATGCTCGTGTTGGCATTCAGCGTGGCGTTCGTCGCCTTGATGACTCACGGCGACCCGGATGGCCAACGCACACTCTGGCATGTGCTGCTCGCCTTGGCGGGCGGGGTCATGCTGGCGATCGGTTGCCTGGCATCCCTTTCGCCCTTGCTCGGCCTGCATCGACGCTGGTCGCGGACGAATGCGGAATTGCCTTTGCTGGCCTTGTTGCCGCATCTCGATGCTCCGTCGCGCATCAAGGCCACCTTGCTCCACGTTGGCCTGCGCTTGCCCATCACCCGATGGCTGGTCTGGGCGGCGCTGGCCTGGATCGTGGCGTGCTGGCATCACGGCAGCATTACGCTCGGCATCACCCTGACCATGGCCGGCCTGACCTTGTTCGGCATGCTGCTGATCGCGGCCTTGCTGCTGGGCATCGTGGGCCATCAGCACATCACCCGTTCGAGCATGGTCGTGCTCACCGTGTACCTGTTCGTGCTGTCGCTTTTCAGCGGCGGTTATGCGCTTGCGGTGCTGTTCGGACGCATGGGTTTTTCCCTGCCGGGCGTCCTGGCGCTGGCTTTCTGGTGGCTGTTGCTGCTGGCGCCGTTGGGCGGGTTCATCGTCAACGGCTGGCGCGCCTGGCAGGGTTTGCCGCACCCGTTTCTGGCGCGGGAGGGTTGAAGCGTGACATCGGCCATTCATCACCATCTGCGGCAATTATCGACCGGCAAGCGCATCACGGCCCTGGTGTTCTACGTGCTGGGCGCAGGCGGCGTCATTTTGAATGCGAGCTTTCGACCCGCTTCATTCGGTGCGCGGCTAGGCCTGGCGGTGCTGACGCTGGGTCTGCTCGTGACTACGTTGGTCGTATATACGCCGTGTGTTCGCTGGGCGCATCTGGCACGGGTCTGGCAGCTGCCGCATGTCCGGCTTCAAGCGGCCATCGCCATGCTGGACTTGACGGTAGTCATGCTGCTGCCGATCACCTTGACCGCTGCCGCCCTCCTGCCGGCATCCGGGGTCATCGCCGCCACCCTGCTCGGTTTGGGTGTTTGCGCCACCGAAGCCATATCACTGCTGACGCCACGTCAGCATGGTCGCATCAATCATTCCCCCACTTACGGCCTTATCGGCGGTGTGCTTGTGCAATCCTGGTTCATGCATGAGGTGTACGAACACACGCCCGTTTTTCTGATCGCCCTGGCTGGCGTGGATGTGATTCTGGTAGGCATCTGCGTGTTTTACTGGCGCCGCCTTTGCCTGAATGCGCAGTGGGAAGGCTGGGTCACGATGTCTCCATTCACGAGCCGGGAAGCCGAGCCCTGGGCGAACTGGAACCGCTTCGTGACGTTTCTGTCCGAGCACCTGCACGCGACCTGGCTCAATCCCTTGCGGGCACAACCGGACATGCGAAAGCTGGGGCCGCGCTACCCGCGCCGTTCGTTGCGCATGGCTCTGGGTGGATTCCTGCTGCCGCAAACCTCATCGGCACAGGCCGCCCAACGCACACCTTTCGTCCTCGCGTTGCTGGCCGCGTGTGCACTGGTCTGGTTTGCCGCCCGATCGTCCGGCCTGAATGCATGGCAGGCACTGAACCTGGTAACGGTACTGATGGCTTCGCTGCTGAGTTCGGTTTTCATCCTTGCCACCAACTCGCGCCTGCTGCGCCTGTTTTCGCGCCCAAACGCGGAAATGCCGCTGCTGGCCCTGCTGCCTCGCCTGCAACCGGCTGACCACTCACGCCGGTGGATCCTGCAGGCCATCACCAAGCCGCCGCTGCAATTTCTTGCCATCGAATGCGTATGCAGTTTGCTCAACGTGCTGCCCGCGCATGCCAATCGATCCCTTCTGGTCGTGACCGCGGGATTGTTCGTGGGCAACGCGGCATGTCTGATCGTGTTGCCGTTGATCGCCTGGGCGGGTGACGGGCGGGCGCGCCGGATTCATGCATGGCTCTCGCTGGCTTTCATGATCCTGGTCACCTGCTCGCTGATCGGCATGATCGCCGCCTTTGGCGAGCCTCGCGCCTTCATCGATGCCGATCTTGTCATTGGTCTGACATGGGGTGTTTTCGTTCTGGCCTTGGGCTGGTTCGGAAGACAAGGCTGGAAGCGCTGGAAAAACCTGCCGCACCCGTTCCTGGTGCCGGGCGTTTAGACGGTCAGGAACCCTCTGACGGCATGACCTCTCGATACGTAGGGCGGGCACTGCCCGCCGAACACGGCCTGTACATGCACGAACCTTTCCGACGCGCAGGGTAGGTTGCTTGGCGGGCAGTGCCCGCCCTACCCGCGATGATGCGGGGTTCTAGAACAGCTCGCCTTGTGGCGAGGGTTTGCGTGGTGGCACGAAGCGCGTGCAATCCAGTGCCAGCTCGCGCGAGCGGGCGAAGCCGTGCTTGCGGCAGGCGACGGCGAAGCGGCGGCGCAACAGCTCGGCGAAGACGCCGCTGCCGCGCATGCGGGTGCGGAAGTCCGGGTCGTAATCGCGACCGTGGTGCATTTGCCGGATCAGGCTCATGATGTGGTCGGCACGCTCGGGTACGTGCAGATCCAGCCATTCGCGAAACAGCTGCTTGAGCTGCCACGGCAGGCGCACCACGGTGTAGCCGGCCATGCGCGCGCCAGCTTCGGCGGCGCGTTCGAGCACGGCTTCCATGTCGCGGTCGTTCAGGGCCGGAATGATGGGCGCCACCAGCACGCCGACCGGCACGCCCGCTTCCGTCAGATTGGCGATGGCTTTGAGGCGACGATGTGGTGCGCTGGCGCGTGGTTCCAGTTTCGCAGCCAGACGGTTTTCCAGCGAGTTGACGGAGATGAACACCTGCACCAGGTTCTCCCGCGCCATGGACGTCAGCAGATCAAGGTCGCGCTCAATGAGCGCATTCTTGGTGACGATGGTGCAGGGATGGTGGCTGGCGGCGAGCACTTCCAGTGCGGCGCGCGTCAACTGCTGGTGTTTTTCGACCGGCTGGTACGGATCGGTATTGCTGCCGATGTTGATGGGCCGGACGCGATAGCCCGGTTTGGCCAGCTCCACGCGCAGCACGTCGGCCAGGTTGGTCTTGGCGCGGATTTTCGTTTCGAAATCCAGTCCCGGCGACAGATCGAGATAGCTGTGGCTGGGCCGCGCGAAACAGTAGATGCAACCGTGTTCGCAACCACGGTAGGGATTGAGCGCCTGGTCGAAGCCGACGTCGGGCGAGTCGTTGCGGGTGATGACGCTGCGCGCGCGCTCGGCGGTCACCTCAGTACGCGGCCGCGGCGCGTCCTCGTCGAGCAGCGCGCTTTGCCAGCCATCGTCTTCGGCGTGGGCGCGCGTGGCGGCAAAGCGCCCTTCCGGATTGGAAGCGGCGCCGCGGCCTTTGATGGCGTGAGGCGAGTAGGGATCGACGTGCATGGATGCAGTGTGTCATGGCGTCGTCTCAACCAGCGCGACGACCCGACCGCAGCTTCAGCGGCGCATCAGCAACTTCAGCATGCACCGGAAACGTTTGCCGTAAGGCGGATTGAGCAGCGCCATGCCGTTGAAGCGCGACTGGCGGAACACCGGCTGCATCTTCGAGAACGTGCGGAACCCGTCCTCGCCGTGGTACGCGCCCATGCCCGATGCCCCGACGCCGCCAAAGGGCAGGCGATGCTGCGCGATGTGGTACAGCGTGTCGTTGATGGTGACACCGCCGGCCTGGCTGCGCTGCAGCACCTTGCGTTGCACTGCCTTGTCGGTTTCGAACAGGTACAAGGCCAATGGATGCGGGCGCGCGGCGATGTAATCGAGGGCGTCATCGAGGCTGTCGTAGGGCACCAGCGGCAACAAGGGACCGAAGATTTCCTCGCGCATGACCTCGGCATCGTCGGCGACTTTGGTCAGCAAGGTGAGCGGCAGGCGACGTTGCGCGTCATCCTGTGCATCGGCCAGCGCGTGCGCAACCGCGCCCCGAGCCACGCTGCGGTCGCGCAGGTCGAGCAGACGGCGGTACTGGCGTTCGGTGATGATGCTGGCGTACGGCGCATGGGTAGCGGCATCGGGAAACATGCGCGCGAACACGCGCCGCGCGCTGTCGATGAACTCCTCGACACGCGCACGCGGCAGCAGCACGTAGTCCGGTGCGATGCAGGTCTGGCCGGCGTTGACGCTCTTGCCGTAGACGATGCGTTCCACCGCATGCGCAAAGCGCGCGCCCGGACCGATGATGGCCGGCGACTTGCCGCCCAGCTCCAGCGTGACCGGCGTCAGGTTGTCCGCCGCCGCG
>DASSTF010000152.1:0-7986 GCA_035708045.1 Rhodanobacteraceae bacterium
GTCAGGCCAGCGTTTTGCCTCGGGCTTCCTCCAGACGATCGGTCACCCGCACCGCCCTTGCCTCTGGCTAACTCTTCCCCTTGCCGGGTGAGTAGAGGACTTTCACCTCCAAGCAGGTGCGCCCTGCCGGGCGCACCCAAAAAAAGCGCCACCCGAAGGTGGCGCTTCACAAAATCCCTTTTGTTGGGAGTTTCCGCTATCAGTAGTTGTATTCCACCGACAGACGGACGTAACGCGGCGACTGACGCGTTCCAGCCATGCCCCAGTACTGGTAAACGTAGCCGGGTGCGACTTCCATGATTGGATACGCCGCATTGTTGAGCGGTTCCTGCGCATTCAACACGTTGTGAATATCCAGGTTGATACCCAGCTTGTGATCGGCGAATGCCGGTGTGTAATGGATGCCCAGGTTCAACTGCTTCGTCCACGGCCAATACCCATTGCTACCACGTGGCGCCAATTCGCCCGCGCAATAACGGTAAAAGGGCGCGTAACCCACCGGATCCGAGCTTCCCGTCGGGTTGTTGGGGTTGGCATAACCGAGACAAGCCTTGGGCATGCCGGAAGACACGAGGAGAGTACCCGAGATCAACCACTCCGGGGTGATCTGGTATGAACCACGTGCCTTGAAAACATGCCGACGCTGGTTGGACAGATATCCGTTGGAACCCCACATGAGGGAAGGGAAATCCCAATCCATCGTCTTGGATACATCGGTTTGACCAACATCGGAACGGGTCTGGCCCTCGGTGTTGCCCCACAACTTGGAGAAGGTGTAGTCGATGCGAGCTGACCACTTGCCGTCGAACGGATGGCCGATGTGCAGATTGAGCGAGTAGTAGTCACGTTTCGGCTTCATGCCGGAACGACCAGGTGCCGAGCCATAACCTGCATCCTCCGGAGTAATGGTCACCGCCTGATACGACTGATCCACATTGTTGACCACCCAGTAGGTGTTGGTCTCGCCCGGGTTGAATGTACGACAGCCAGGATCTTGGATCCCGTAATTGCTCGGATCAAGACCCATCGAAGCCAATTTTTTGGCAATGACGTTCTTACTCGGATCGGCCAAGAAACAACGATCATCAATCGATCGACCCAACTTGCGGTACATCCCTTCGACGCCCCACACGTAATCCTCTCCAAGCTTCTGTTCGAAACCAAGAATGAACTCGTCCTGGTACATCGCCTTCAGACCCTTGGCAGTCACAGTGTTCGGATCCTTGGCCTGACCCAACTCGTTGTTGGACGATACCGGGCCAGATGGCGTCGTGGTGTTCGTACCCGTCGCGGAATTCCAGCCTGGAACAGGCGTCAAACCCGTTGGTTCGCCATTCTTGTCAATACCTGTGTATGTGAAGTATTGATCGGTGAATTGCGAAACGTTGACGGAACGTTCCGCCATGCTGTTCGGCAAAGCCAGGTAGTAACGACCTATGTGGCCATACAACTTCATGCTGGAATCGCCCATGATGTCCCAGCTGAAACCAATACGCGGTTCCCACTGATTCTTCTCGTCGACGAAGGCGACGCCGGCATCATTGTTGTTGACAAAGCGGTCGTTACGCACACCAATAGACAGCAGGAAATTGGGCGTAACCTGCCACTCGTCCTGCACATACCAAGCCTTCTGGTACATGGACATGCTGCTGGCCACGTTGTAGACCTGCTGGTCAACAACGTACTTGCTGGACGGAATGCCAACCCCCAAGCCATCACTGATCGGATCCGTAGTACTCTGGATGGAATAGCTCCAGAAATACCCCGGACCAGAGGTCAACCCACCCTGATCAACACCATAAAACCACATGTTGTCGATACCAACACCCAACTTGTGGTCTCCCAACTGGTAAGTAAAGTCGACACGCAGACCGCGCGTAGCAGAACCACGATTGGGGGAGATGATCGAGGTCAGTGATTGCGCATTGCGGCGGATGACTTCACCCGGGTTCAGATAGGCCGGGTTTTGATCGCCGGGGCCTGCGCTGATGTAGGGCAGGTTGCTCATCTTCGCATAACGAATCGGGTCGCTGTATTTGCCGCGACCGTACAGTACGCTCAAGGTGGCCTCGTCGCTCAAGTAGCTGGTGTACTTGAAGATGTCGTAATCGGCTTGATGTCGACTGACAGCATTCGTCGAATGATAGGCCCCTTCGGTGAAGGTGTCATAGTCGTACTCGTACTGGGCGCCTTTACCGCTGTCGTTCGAGTACGACCAGCGGGTGTATTCCAGAATATTGTTGTCGTTGATGTTCCAGTTGATCTTGGCGTAGATGTTGTGGCCATGGTTGCTGTAATGGTTGATGTAGCCACCACGGTTGGGTGTGGCAGTGGTCTTGCCCTGCGTCACCTCGGCAGCCAGGAACACAAACAGCTTGTCCTTGACCAGTGGACCACCAACATAAGCGGAATACTTGGTATCCCAGCTGCTCTGGCCGCCGCCGTACCAACGCATCTTGCCCTGCAGCTGGGGCTGTAGTGGAGCATAGCCCGGAGGCAAATTGTCCAGCACGGGATAGTACTGGCTCTTGTACGTGCCCCTCAGTCCCGCGGGAATCCACGAGATTTGTGCACCATAATGCCACTCGTTGGTGCCGCTTTTACCGACCTGGCTGATCACGCCGCCGTCGGAACGACCGTATTTGGCGGAGTAGCCACCGGTGTAGGTCTGCTGCTGGGCGATAACGCCATACGGCAAGCCCGAACCCCCCTCGTTGTTGAACGGCTCAGTGGTATTGAAGCCGTTGACATAGTAGGCATTCTCGGTCTGGCCCGCGCCACCGAACGAGATGGCTCCATTGTACTTCGGACTACCGGAAATGACGCCCGGTGACAGCAAGGCGATGGACTCAGCACTTTGGCCCACGGGCAGCTTGCTCAACTGCTGCGCGGTGATGACCGTGCTGCTCGAAACGCTACTGACGTCAATGGCAGGCAACGTATTGGCAGTCACCTGCACCGCAGCCAGATTCTGGGCATTCTGCTGACCGGCAAAGCTGACCGCTACGCCGCCACCGACCCTGATCTGGACATTGTTGCGGGAAGAAACGGTCTGACCGTTTTCCATCAGAGTGACGGTATAGGTACCCAATGGCAGATTGGTGATGGTGTAACTGCCGTTAGCCCCAACCGTGACCGTACGGGTGGCTCCCGAGTTGCTGACAACCTGTACGGTATCGCCCGCCGGGGCATTACCGAAAATGGTACCGCTGGTGGCCTGGCCGTAGGCCAGCCCTGAAATGCCCATGCCCAGTGCGAGAGCAACGACCAAGGCGTTGCGCTTCGGCAACGCACGACGCGTCAAATAACGCTTGCTATTCATTACAGAAATCTCCCCAGATAAGCCGTTAAGGCTACTGAAAAAGGCGGTGATTCAGCCAACCTGACCACCCAACTCACAACGGCGAACCCGAGCAAGCTTTGTAGCGAACGCCTTCCCAAGGCGCCTGACTTGCTGAGGATCGCTGCTGCCAACTGCAACGGCATCGCGTGCGGAAACGGCTGCACGTGAAATACCTGCAGACGCCACGCTACCCCTCCCGGTAACACGATGTCAACACTTTTTTAGCAAAAAAACCCGCTTTCGGCGCCCCTTCCCGCAGCATGCGGAAGGCCTCAGAGGCAGCCGATGTCGGCGATGGCCATGAACTGGCTCTTGAGGGCTGCCAGCAGGGCCAGGCGGTTGGCGCGCACAGCCGGATTCTCGGCCATGACCAGGACTTTGTCGAAGAAATGATCGACGGATGCCTGCAGGGCCGCCAGGTGCGTCAGCGCGGCTGTGTAGTCGCCCGCCTCGACGGCTTGCCCGCTGTTGCCGCTGGCTTCGGCCAATGCCTTGGCGAGGGCACGCTCGGCGTCGTCCTCGAACAGGTTTTCGTCGATGCGGGACGCGACTTCGGTGCCGGCTTCGGCCTGCTTGCGCAGGATGTTGCCGACGCGCTTGTTGGCGGTGGCAAGGCTTTCGGCCTCGGGGCGACGGGCGAAATCGGCGACGGCGCGCAGACGACGGTCGAAATCGGGCAGCGTGCGCGGGTGCACGGCCGCCACGGCTTCGAATTGGCCGTGGCTGAACCCCTGGTCGGCGTAGTAGCTGCGCAGGCGTTCGAGGACGAAATCGTGCAGTTCGCCGGCCAGTGCGCGACGGCGGTCGCCGGCTGACTTTTCCGAAGAGGCGGGTGAGGGTTCGGGCTGGCCTCGACGTTTCGCCTTGGGCGTACCCTCACCCCCAGCCCCTCTCCCGGAGGGAGAGGGGAGCAAAGCCGACTCACCCTTGGCCTTTCTCTCGTGGAAAGAGGAGAACAAGGCGGTTTCGGGGATGAGTTCCAGCGCTTCACGGAAGGCGGCGTCGAGGTCGATGGCGAGGTCGCCTTCGACCAGCGTGCGCGCCAGGCCTTGCGCGGCGCGGCGCAGGGCGAAGGGGTCCTTGTTGCCGGAGGGCTTCATGCCCACGGCGAAGATGCCGGCGAGGGTGTCCAGGCGTTCGGCGACGGCCAGCACGCGCGACAGTTGCCCCTCGGCAATGCGGTCGCCGGACTGGCGCGGCATGTAGAACTCGTCGAGCGCCTGTGCGACGGCCGCCGACTCGCCCTGGGCGGCAGCGTAGTAGCGGCCCATGACCCCCTGCAGCTCGGGAAATTCGCCGACCATGCGGGTCAGCAGGTCGCACTTGGCCAGACTGGCCGCACGCGTGGCCTCGCCGGCATCGACGCCGACGCGATTGGCGATCACGCGCGCCAGCTCGGCCACGCGGCAGGTCTTGTCCCACAGACTGCCCAGGGCCTTTTGATAGGTGACGTTGGCCAGTTCCTTCTGCAGATCGGCCAGTGGCGTTTTCAGGTCTTCGGTATAGAAGAACTGCGCATCGGCGAAGCGCGGGCGGATGACGCGCTCGTAGCCCTTGCGGATTTCGGCCGGATCCTTCGATTCGATGTTGGCGATGCCGATGAAGTGCTCGCTCAGCTGTCCGTCGTCGGCGAATACCGGCACGAACTTCTGGTTGCTCTCCATGGTGGTGATCAGCGCCTCGGCCGGCACGTGCAGGAAATCGCGCTCGAATGCACAGGCAACGGCCGCCGGCCACTCAGTGAGGTTGGCCAGCTCGTCCAGCAGATCGTCGGGCAGACGCGGTTTGCCTGCCTTGGCCACGCGCGCAATCTCGTCGCGGATGCGCTGGCGGCGCTCCGCCGGGTCGGCCAGTACGTACGCCTTGCGCAGGCTGTCCAGCCAGCTGTCGGCATCGGCGATGTCGACCGGCTCGGGATGATGGAAACGGTGGCCGCGCGAGGCACGGCCACTGACGAGTCCCATCAACTCGGCATCGACGACCCGGTCGCCGTGCAGCATGACCAGCCAGTGCACCGGGCGCACGAAGCTGTAGTCGTGGTCGCCCCAGCGCATCGGGCGCGGGACGGGCAGACCTTTCAAAGCTTCGACGAGGATGTCCGGCAACAGATCCGCAGTGGCCTGCCCGGGCTGGACGGCGCGGTAGACGTACCATGCGCCCTTGTCGGTTTCGATGGTCTCCAGCGCATCCACTTCGACGCCGCAGGAAGCGGCAAAGCCGGTCAATGCGCGCGAAGGCTTGCCCTCGGCATCGCGTCCGGCCTGCACCGCCGGGCCGCGACGCTCGACGGATTGATCCGGCTGCGCCATGGCCACGTCCGGCACATGCACGGCCAGACGCCGTGGCGTGCAGAAGGTGCGCGCGTTGGCCGTGTCGGCGGCGATACCGCGTTTTTGCAGACCGTCGCAGATGCCGCGTACGAAGGCCGCGGCCAGCGTGTCGAGCGCCTTCGGCGGCAGCTCTTCGGTGCCCAGTTCGATCAGCAGTGGTTGGTGGTTGGTCATGGTCGATAGCGTCTCGTGACAATGCCTCCCTCTCCTTCCGGAAGAGGGTGCCCGAAGGGCGAGTGGAGGTTCGGGCAAGGCGTGACATCACGCTCCGCCCGAACCCTCACCCCTGCCCCTCTCCCATCGGGAGAGGGGTTTGATGTTTGAGGCCCGGAAAGCCCAGCTTTTCACGCTGTTCGACATACGCCCCGGCAACCGCGCGCGACAGGGCGCGCACGCGCAGGATGTAGCGCTGGCGTTCGGTGACGGAAATGGCGCGGCGCGCATCCAGAAGATTGAAAGTGTGGCTGGCCTTCATGACCTGCTCGTAGGCCGGCAGCGGCAAGCCGACTTCGACCAGTTTCTGTGCCTCGGCCTCGCAGGTGTCGAACCACGCGAACAGTTTTTCCACGTTGGCGTGCTCGAAGTTGTAGGTGCTCTGCTCGACTTCGTTCTGGTGGAACACGTCGCCGTAGGTAACCGGGCCGTGCGGCGCCTGCGTCCAGACCAGATCGTAGACGTTGTCCACGTTCTGTAGGTACATCGCCAGGCGTTCCAGGCCGTAGGTGATTTCGCCGGTCACCGGCTTGCATTCCAGGCCACCGGCCTGCTGGAAATAGGTGAACTGGGTGACTTCCATGCCGTTCAACCACACTTCCCAGCCCAGGCCCCAGGCGCCGAGGGTGGGCGATTCCCAGTTGTCCTCGACGAAACGCAGGTCGTGCACCAGCGGGTCGATGCCAAGCGCCTTCAGCGAGCCGATGTAGCGTTCCTGGATGTCGTCCGGGTTCGGCTTCATCACCACCTGGAACTGGTAGTAATGCTGCAGGCGGTTGGGATTGTCGCCGTAGCGGCCGTCGGTGGGACGGCGCGAGGGCTGCACGTAGGCCGCGGCCCATGGCTCGGGACCCAGCGCGCGCAGGAAGGTGGCCGGATGGAACGTGCCGGCGCCCACTTCGGTGTCCAGCGGTTGCATCAGCACGCAGCCCTGCTCGCCCCAGTAGCGGCTCAGGGTCTGGATGACTTCCTGGAAAGTGGGTGCGGACATGGTCGACTGTCTTGTGAAACGAAGCGCGCTAGTATAGCCGGAGCACGGTGTTCCCCGCCGAACGCAGCCCATTTTCCGACGTCAGAGAACCCATGGCAGCCACCTCTTCATCCACGGCATTGCTGGGACGCCACGGTCGCCTGCAGCTGGACGAGACACTCGCCGCGCTGGTCGTGGACGGCCTCATCAGCGGTGAAGACGCCAAACGCGTCCGCCTGACGGCCGGTAGTCGCGAAAGCCAGGCGCTGCACCCGCTGACCGTGATCGGCAAGGCACGCCTGGACAACCGCCGCGACAGCGACGGGCGACCGCTGAGCATCGAGGTGCTGACGGAATGGCTGGCCGACAAGGCCGGCAAGCCCTACCTCAAGATCGATCCGATGAAGATCGACGTGGCCGCGGTGACCCAGGTGGTCGGTCGCGCCTACGCGCAGAACCACCACATCCTGCCGGTCGAGGCGGATGACGCCGGCATCACGTTCGCCACCAGCGAGCCGTTTGCCTTGCACTGGGCGACCGATCTTTCGCACATGCTGCGTCGCGACATCCGTCTGGTGGTGTCCAATCCGCAGGAAATCAAGCGTTATCAGGCCGAGTTCTACGGCGTGCAGCGGTCCATCCGTCTGGCCCAGGATGCCAAGGGCGAAGGCACGCCCGGCTCGGCGCTGCTCAATTTCGAGCAATTGCTGCAACTGGGGGAAAGCGGCGAGGTCGGCGCCGACGACCGCCATGTGGTGCACATCGTCGACTGGCTGCTGCAGTACGCCTTCGAGCAGCGCGCCTCGGACATCCACCTGGAGCCACGCCGCGAATCGGGCAACATGCGCTTTCGCATCGACGGCGTGATGCACAAGGTGTTCGAGCTGCCGATGCCGGTGATGACGGCGGTCACTTCGCGCATCAAGATTCTTTCGCGCCTGGACGTGGCCGAAAAGCGCCGTCCGCAGGATGGCCGCATCAAGACCCGTTCGGTCGGCGGACGCGAGGTGGAGCTGCGCATCTCGACCATGCCCACGGCCTTCGGCGAAAAGGTGGTGATGCGCATCTTCGATCCCGACATCGTGGTCAAGGATTTCGCGCAGCTGGGCTTTTCCGACGACGAGGCCGGG
>DASSTF010000153.1:0-7002 GCA_035708045.1 Rhodanobacteraceae bacterium
CTTGCCAGCCATCCTTGACGCCGCATAATGACCGGATCGTGACGCGACGAGGTGTGGCCGTGGCCAGAGTGTGGAATTTCAGCGCGGGTCCGGCGGCCTTGCCGGAAACCGTATTGCGCCAGGCGCAGGCGGAACTGCTCGATTGGCGCGGCCAGGGCGCATCGGTGATGGAACTGTCGCATCGCGGCAAACCGTTCATGCAACTGGCGGCCGAGATCGATCGCGACATCCGCGAGCTGGCCGCCATTCCCGACGACTACGCGATCCTGTTTCTGCAGGGCGGCGCCACCCAGCATTTCGCGCAGATTCCGATGAACCTGGCGGCGGAAGGCGGCAGTGCCGACTATCTCGTCAGCGGCCACTGGAGCGACAAGGCCGCCCATGAGGCCGCGCCCTACGTCAACGTGCATGTCGCGGCCTCCAGCGCCGGCGACGATTACCGTACGCTGCCCGAGGCGGAGAATCTCGATCCGCATGCGGCCTACCTGCACTACACGCCGAATGAAACCATCCACGGCGTGGAGTTTGCCGATATTCCGGCGACCCTCGAAGGCGTGCCATTGGTGGCCGACATGTCCTCGGACATTTTTTCGCAGCCGCTGGATGTCAGCCGCTTCGGGCTGGTCTACGCCGGCGCGCAGAAAAACCTCGGGCCGTCCGGTGTGGTGCTGATGATCATCCGCCGCGACCTGCTGGATCGCGCGACACGACCGATGGCCAACATCTTCCGCTACGCCGGCCAGGCCGAGCGTGATTCCATGCTCAACACGCCCAACACCTGGGGCTGGTATCTCGCCGGATTGACCGTCAAATGGCTGCTGGGACAGGGCGGACTCGCCGCCATCGGCGAGCGCAATCGGGCCAAGGCCGCGCTGCTGTACCAGGTCATCGACGGTTCGGACGGTTATTACCGCAACGATGTGGACGTGGCTGCGCGCTCGCGCATGAACGTGCGCTTCAATCTGCACGACGCGGCTTTGGACGCGCTGTTCCTGCAGGAATCCGAGGCGGCCGGCATGATCGGTCTCAAGGGTCATCGCGTGCTCGGCGGCATGCGTGCTTCGTTGTACAACGCGGTGCCGCTCGATGCCGTCGAAGTGCTGGTGGCTTTCATGCGCGATTTCGCGCAACGACATGGTTGAGTAGCATGGCCGATGTAAAGAAAACGGGCAAGAAGTTCACCCTGGCCGAGGCGCGCGAGCGCATCGACGCCATCGATCGCGACATCCAGGCACTGATCGGCGAGCGCGCGCGCTGGGCGCAGCAGGTCGGCAAGGCCAAGGGGAAGCTGGCTGCGGCGGTGGATTATTACCGCCCCGAGCGCGAGGCGCAGGTGCTGCGGCGTGTGGTTGATCGCAACGACGGCCCGCTCTCGGACACCGAGATGGTGCGCCTGTTCCGCGAGATCATGTCGGCCTGCCTGGCCCAGCAGGAGCCGCTCAAGATCGGCTATCTCGGCCCGCAGGGCACCTTCAGCGAGCAGGCCGCGCGCAAGCATTTCGGGCATTCGTCGCACGGGCTGCCGCTGTCCAGCATCGAGGAAGTGTTCCAGGAAGTGGAAGCCGGCAACGCCGATTTCGGCGTGGTGCCGGTGGAGAATTCGGGGCAGGGCACGATCCAGTCCACGCTCGACATGTTCGTCACTTCCGATCTCAAGATCTGCGGCGAGGTGGAATTGCGCGTACACCAGTTCCTGCTTTCGCGCACGGGCAACATCGACGACGTCGAGCGCGTGTATTCGCACCCGCAGTCGCTGGCGCAGTGCCGCTCTTGGTTGCGCCAGCATCTGCCGCGCGTCGAGCTGGTGCCGGTGTCCAGCAATGCCGAGGCCGCGCGGCGCGCGCGCAATGCCGACGATGCCGCCGCCATCGCCGGCGAGTCGGCGGGTGTGGTCTATCACCTCAAGCAGATCGCCGGCCCCATCGAGGACCGCTCCGACAACACCACGCGCTTCCTGGTGCTGGGGCGTGAACTGTTTTCGCCCTCCGGCAACGACCGCACCTCGGTACTGGTGTACGTGAAGGATCAGCCGGGCGCATTGGCGCACGTGCTGGCGCCGCTGGCCGAACATCAGCTCAGCATGAACCGTATCGAGTCGCGTCCGGCGCACGAGGGCAAGTGGCAGTACACGTTCTTCATCGACATGGCCGGCCATGTCGATGACGCGTCGGTGCGCAAGGCGCTGGACGAGATGAAACCGTTCGCGGCGCGCATCAAGGTGCTTGGCTCCTACCCGGTGGCGGTGCCATGAGTTTCGACGCCGGGCGTCTCGCCAACGCCGCCGTGCGCACGTTGCGCGCCTACGACCCGGGTCACGACCTGCCGGCGTTGCGCAGGCGTTTCGGCGCCGAACTGGCCGAGCTCGGCTCCAATGAAAATCCGCTGGGTCCGAGCCCGGACGCGCTGGCGGCGGCACGCGCGGCGTTGGCCGGTGTGCACCGTTATCCCGATCCGCGCGGTGGCATCCTGCGCGCGGCGCTGGCGGAACATCACGGTGTGGCTCCCGAGCGCATCGTGCTCGGCAACGGTTCGCACGAACTGCTGATCCTGCTGGCACAGTGTTTCGCCGGACCGGGACAGGCGGTGATGTACTCCGAGTACAGCTTTGCCGTGTTCACGCTGGCCGCCGCCGGCGTGGGCGCGCCGGCCATTCGCGTGCCAGCGTTGCCGCGCAATCATGCCGCGGCGCCGCTGGGGCATGACCTGGAAGCCATGGCGGCCGCATGGCGCGACGACGTGCGGCTGGTTTATCTCGCCAATCCCAACAATCCGACCGGCACCTGGTTCGAGCGCAAGGCGCTGGAAGTATTCCTTGCGCGCATTCCCGAAAACACGCTGGTGGTCGTGGACGAAGCCTACGGCGAGTATGCCGAGGCGGCCGGGCTGGCTTCGGCGCGCACCCTGCAGGATCGCCATCCCAACCTCGTGGTCACGCGCACCTTCTCCAAGGCCTACGCCCTGGCCGGCCTGCGCACCGGCTACCTGCTGGCGCATACCAGCGTGGCTGCCGTACTGGAACGTCTGCGCGAATCGTTCAATCTCAATCACGTGGCACTGGCGGCGACCACTGCCGCGCTGGGCGATGCTGACCACCTCGCGCGCAGCATCCGCTTCAATCGCGATGAGCGCGCCTGGCTGACGGACGAACTGCATGCGCGCGGCCACGCCACCTTGCCGTCGCAAACCAATTTCCTGCTGCTGGATGCCGAAAGCGATGCCGCACCGCTGGAACGCCACCTGTTCGGACGCGGCGTGATCGTGCGCCCCATGGGCGGCTACGGCTTGCCGAATACCTTGCGCATCAGCGTCGGCAGCCGCGCCGAAAACCAGCGCCTGCTGGATGCCTTGCCATGAGCGTGGACTGGACTAGCCGGCCCGGCGACGGCCTGCACGGCGAAGTGACGGTGCCCGGCGACAAGTCGATTTCGCACCGCGCCCTGATGCTGGCGGCGCTGGCCGAAGGCACCTCGCATATCCGCGGTTTCCTGGAAGGCGAGGACACGCGCGCCACCGCGCGGGTACTGCAGCAACTCGGCGTCGACATCGAAACCCCAGGGCCGCACGAGCGCGTGGTCCATGGCGTGGGCCTGCATGGCTTGCATGCATCGGATGACGTGCTCGATTGCGGCAACTCGGGTACCGGCATGCGCCTGCTGGCCGGCTTGCTGGCTGGGCAGGCGTTCGACAGTGTGCTGGTGGGAGACAGTTCGTTGTCGCGCCGCCCCATGCGTCGCGTGACCGATCCACTGGCGGCCATGGGCGCGCGCATCGACACCGCCGAAGGCGGACGGCCTCCGCTGCGCGTACATGGCGGGCAGCACTTGGCCGGCATCGAATACACGCCGCCGATGGCCAGCGCACAGGTGAAGTCTGCCGTGTTGCTGGCCGGGCTGTATGCCGAAGGCGACACCATGGTGCGCGAAGTGCGACCCACGCGCGACTACACCGAACGCATGCTGGCCGCCTTCGGCTGGCCGATCGCGTTCGTGCCGGGCGAGGCACGCCTGTCGTCTGGCGGGAGCCTGCATGCCGTCGACGTGGATGTGCCGGCGGACTTTTCCTCGGCGGCGTTTTTCCTCGTCGCGGCCTGCATCGTGCCGGACTCGGAGCTCACCCTGCGCAAGGTCGGCCTCAATCCGCGCCGTACCGGCCTGCTGGAGGCGCTGCGTCTGATGGGAGCCGACATCCGCGTGGAAAACGCGCGCACGGTCGCCGGTGAAACGGTTGGCGACCTGGTGGTGCACTACGCGCCATTGCATGGCGTCGAGGTACCCGAAGCACTGGTGCCGGACATGATCGACGAATTTCCCGCCCTGTTCGTGGCTGCCGCCGTCGCCGACGGTGCCACCACCATCCGCGGCGCCGCTGAACTGCGCGTCAAGGAATCGGATCGCCTCGCCGGCATGGCCGCGGCCCTGCGCGCGTTGGGCATCGACGTCGACGAAACCCCGGACGGCGCACGCATCACCGGCGGCAACCTGCAAGGCGGCTCGGTCGACAGTCTCGGCGACCATCGCCTGGCCATGAGTTTGGTCGTGGCCGGCTTGGTCGCCGCCGCGCCCATCCACATCCGCGATTGCGCCAACGTGGCCACCTCGTTCCCCGGTTTCGTCGAATTGGCCAATCATTGCGGGTTCCGCATCGATCACCTCCACCCCTCATCGTAGGTAGGAGCGAGCCTGCTCGCGATCGGTGTACCTGATACATTCGGATACACCGATCGCGAGCAGGCTCGCTCCTACACTTTTTTGCGGGTTGCGTTCGGGGGGTGTTGTGCAATCGTGGTTCGGGGCGTTTGCAAGCATGCTTTCGGGTGTCAAACTCTGCGGTATGACCGCCGACATGCCTCCTTTCATCATCGCCATCCCCGCGCGTTACGCGTCCACGCGCCTGCCGGGCAAACCTCTGCGCCTGCTGGGCGATCGTCCGTTGATCGTGCACGTGGCGCAACGGGCGTTGGCCGCCGGCGCCGGGCAGGTGGTGGTGGCGACCGATGACGAGCGTATCGCCGCCGCGCTGGAAGGCGCGGGCGAAGGCATTGCCGTGTGCATGACGCGCGCCGATCACGCCTCGGGCAGCGATCGCCTGGCCGAGTGCGCGGCGGTGCTTGGTTGGGCCGATGATGCGATCGTCGTCAATCTGCAGGGTGACGAGCCGTTTGCGCCGGTGGCCGGTATCCACGCCGTGGTGCATGCATTGGCTGGCGGGGATGCGCCCATGGCTACCTTGTGCACGCCGATCGTCGAGGCCGATGAGTTGTTTGACCCCAACGTGGTCAAGGTGGTGGCATCGCCGGTGGGACACGCGCTGTATTTCAGCCGTGCGCCGGTGCCGTGGGCACGCAATGCGTTCGCCGAGGCACGAGACAGCTTGCCCGGCGACATGCCGTTCCGGCGGCACATCGGCATTTATGCCTATCGTGCCGGTTTTCTGCGCCGCTTCGCCGCATTGCCGCCGACGCCACTGGAGTGTGCCGAATCGCTGGAGCAACTGCGCACGCTGGAACATGGCCACGCCATCGCCGTGTGCGATACGCCCGAGCCGTTTCCGCCGGGCATCGATACCGAGGCGGATCTGGCGCGCGCGCAGGCGTGGCTTGAAGAAGGCAAGGTTTCCTGACCGCCTTCGCCTGCTGCGTAGGTCGGGTACTGCCCGAGGAAAGCTTGCGGGATACTTGGGACTTGTTTGTCGGGCAGTGCCCGACCTGCGTGGACTCACGATCAGAAAGTAGCGTAATGGCATGATGGAAAAAGAAAACAACGGGATCCTGTTCGTCTGCCTGGGCAACATCTGCCGTTCGCCCACGGTGGAGGCCGTGGTGCGCGCCGAATTTGCGCGCGCCGGACTGGATGTGGCGGTGGCGTCCTGCGGTACCGGCGACTGGCATGTGGGGCAGGGCGCCGATCCACGTGCGGCACGTGCGGGAGCGGAGGCCGGCTACGATCTTTCCCTGCATTGCGCGCGTCAGTTGCGGCCCGATGATTTCGCCCGCCATCGCATGGTGCTGGCCATGGACCGCTCCAACCTCGCGGACTTGCGGGCCATGTGCCCTCCCGAGCTGCGCTCGCGTGTGGGGTTGTTTCTGGAGGTGGCCGGCGTGGCGCCGCCGTCCGAGGTGCCCGATCCCTATCAAGGCGGCACGGAAGACTTTGCCCGTGTCATCACGCTGGCAAGACGCGGAGCGCAAGGGCTCGTCGAGCTGCTGCGGGAGTGACTTCCGGGGCATGTGCCCGGAATCGCCGTGGCGGTAGCCTCAAGCCTTGGCGCGCGCGTGGTGCGCGTGCATGGGGATTCGAGGAGAGTATTCGTGCGCAAACTTGTTCTGACCGCGGCACTGGCCGCCCTGGTTTCCGTGTCGCCGCTTGGCCTGGCCAAGAACAGCAAGTCGTCCGAGTCGTCGAAAGCGCCCGATGCATCGCTGGTCAATCCGCAATCCTCGGTCAGCCATGGCTCGGTCGACGTGGAAGGCCGCCGCATCAATTACAAGGCGGTGGCCGGCACGCTGGTGCTGCATGGCACTGGCGACAAGGAAGATGTGCCCACCGTGAGCATGTTCTACACGGCCTATTTCAAGGAGGGAGCTGATGCCGCGAAACGTCCGGTCACTTTCATCTACAACGGCGGGCCGGGTTCGGCCACGGTGTGGCTGCACATGGGCGCCTTCGGTCCGCGCCGCGTGGTCACCTCCGATCACTCGCACACGCCGGCGGCGCCCTACAAGCTGGTCAACAACGACTACAGCCTGCTGGACGCTTCCGATCTGGTGTTCATCGACGCGCCGGGCGCGGGCTTCAGCCGCCTGATCGCCAACAACAAGGACAAAGCCAAGCGTGCCAAGCAGATGGAGCAGCGCAAGAAGGACATCTACAGCGTCGATGGCGACGCGCATGCCTTCGCGCAGTTCATCCGGCAATTCCTGTCCAAATACGGTCGCTGGAACTCGCCCAAGTACCTGTTCGGCGAAAGCTACGGCACGACGCGCTCGGCGGTTCTCGCCAACAT
>DASSTF010000154.1:0-24923 GCA_035708045.1 Rhodanobacteraceae bacterium
GAGGGACGAAGCGGCACCTCGCAGCAGCCGGCGGTGGCCGCGGCCGCGGCGGATGATGCCAAGCGCGCGCGGCGCAACGGGCGCAAGCCGCTGAAGCCGGTGCCGGCGCACTGAGGCCCTGCTACAGTCCGCCTCGGGTGGGTGCTTAGCTCAGTTGGTAGAGCGTCGCCTTTACACGGCGAATGTCGGGGGTTCGAATCCCTCAGCACCCACGGTGCGCACGCCGGCCCGGCGCCGCGCCGGCCCCGTAGCAACCCCCGCGGACCCTCTGTACAATCCGCCCTCCCCAGCCGGAGCGGTAGTTCAGCTGGTTAGAATACCGGCCTGTCACGCCGGGGGTCGCGGGTTCGAGTCCCGTCCACTCCGCCACCCACTTCGGTGGTATACCGAGCAAGGGCGCCCGCGTGGCGCCTTTGTCATTTGCGTCAAATAGTCGGAAATACTTTCATGCTTCAAAGTCTGCGCGACAAAATTCAAGGCTGGCCGGCCATCATCATCTTCGGCATCCTGTCACTGCTGCTGGCGGGCTGGGGGCTTGGCAGCTACGTGGTCGGCAACCAGGAAACCTGGGTGGCCAAGGTAGGCAAGCACGAAATTTCCCAGCAGGACTACCAGACGCAGATGAACAACCTGCGCCGGCAGATGAGCCAGACGCAGGGCGAGCAGTTCGACGCAAACTATTTTGCGAAGCCCGAGGTCAAGCAGCGCGTCCTGAATGGCATGATCGACCGCTATCTGTTGCGCACGTCCTCGGACGACCTCGGCCTTGTCGTCACCAAGGACGCCATTCGCCAGCATATCGGTTCGATCGGCGCCTTCCAGGTCGACGGCAAGTTCAATCCCGATTCCTACCGTGCCGTGCTTGCCAGCAATCGGCTGACGCCGCAGATGTTCCAGCAGCAGGTGAGGACGCAGCTGGAAACCCAACTGCTGCCGAATGCCATCGCCTCGACCAGCACCATCAGCAAGGCCGACCTCGACGATTACCTGCAATTGCAACTGCAGACGCGCGACCTGCATTACGTGGTGCTGCCGCGCCCAGCGCTGGAAAGCACCAAGGTGTCGGACGCCCATGTGGCCAAGTACTACAAGGCGCACCAGGCCGAGTTCATGACGCCGGAGCGGGTGGCCATCAAGTACATCGAACTGGATGCCTCCAAGCTCAAGATCGACGCCAAGGTGGACGACGCCACCCTCAAGGCGCGCTACGAGCAGGAAAAGAGCCGCTTCGTCGAACCGGCCCAGCGGCTGGTTTCGCACATCCTCATCAAGGTGCCGGAAAACGCCACGCCGGCCCAGCAGAAGGCGGCGCTGGCCGAGGCCAGGAAGGTGGATGCCCTGGCCCATGCCAAGGGTGCCGACTTTGCCGCGCTGGCCAAGAAGTATTCGGACGACGCCGGTTCCAAGCTGCTGGGCGGCAAGCTCGGCTGGTTGCAGAAGGGCGTGACCAACAAGGCTTTCGAGGACGCCATGTTCTCGATGCAAAAGGGCGAGATTTCCCAGCCGGTGCTGTCGCCGGACGGCTACCACATCATCTGGTTGCGCGGCGTTCGCGAGGGCGATATCAAGCCTTTCAGTGCGGTGCGCGATGAGCTGCTGAGCGAAGTCAGGAAGGCCGATCGCGAGCAGAAGTACAGCAAAATCGCCGGCAAGCTCACCGATCTTGTCTATCAGAATCCTTCATCGCTTGAGCCGGCCGCCGAGAAGCTGAATCTGGACATCCAGAGCTCCGGCCTGTTCAGTCGCGATGGCGGCAAGAGTGGCGTGACGGCCGATCCGAAGGTGGTCAAGGCCGCATTCTCCAGCAACGTTCTGAAGGACGGCAACACGTCCGATCCGATCACGCTTGGCCCCAACCACATCGTGGTCATCCACGTGGTCGAGCACAAGCCGGCGGCGCCGAAGCCGCTGAAGATGGTGGATAGCGACATTCGCCAGAAGATCCTCGACCAGCGTGTCGAGGAGAAGGCGAAAAAGCACGCCCAGGCGATGTTTGCCGACCTCGAAAAAACCGGCAGCCTGGAGCAGGTGGCCAAGCAGGGCAGCCAGCTCGCCGTACAGACGTTGAAGGGTGCCGGTCGTCACCAGCAGGGTGTTTCTCCGGCGCTGCTGGACAAGGCGTTCACCATGCCGCGTCCCGGCAAGGACAAGCCGCAATTCGCCATGGCCTCGCTGGGCAACGGCAGCTTCGCCCTGCTGGCGCTTAACGCCGTGCATCCCGGGGATGTGAGCAAGATACCGTCCTTGCAGCGCAAGATGCTGCTCCAGCAGATGCGCCAGGCCTATGCGTCGGCGGCCACCGAGGAGTGGTTGAAGCTGCTCAAGAGCAACGCGGACATCAAGATCGCCAAGGAACGCATGTAAGCCGGCGCAGGAAGCGCTGCGGGACGGGATCCGGCTCAGGTTTCCCGTCGCGGTTTTTTGACGCGGATCAGCGCCGATAGCTGCGGATCAAAAATGTGCTCTATCCGCGTTCATCCGCGTCGATCCGCGTCCAAATGCTGTTGCGTCCGATCAATCAGCGGCTTTCTCAGATGCCGGTCATGCCCAGGATGTTGTAGCCGGCATCGACATAGGTGATTTCGCCGGTGATGCCGGAAGCCAGGTCGGAGCACAGGAAAGCGCCCACGTTGCCGACTTCTTCCGTGGTGATGCTGCGCCGCAGAGGCGCGTTTTCTTCCACGTGATCGAGCATCTTGCGGAAGTTGGAGATGCCGGCGGCCGCCAGCGTCTTGATGGGGCCGGCGGAGATGGCGTTGACGCGCGTGCCTTCCGGGCCAAGATTGAAAGCCAGGTAGCGGACATTGGCTTCCAGGCTGGCCTTGGCGACGCCCATCACGTTGTAGTTGTTGAGTGCGCGCTCGGCGCCCAGATAGGTCAGGGTCAGGATGGAGCCGTTGCGGTTCGCCATCATCGGACGCGCGGCCTTGGACAGCGCCGCCAGGCTGTAGCTGGAAATGTCGTGGGCGATGGCGAAGTTCTCGCGGGTCAGGTTGTCCAGGTACTGGCCCTGGATCGCTTCACGCGGCGCGAAACCGACCGAATGCACGAGGATGTCGAAACCGTCCCAGTGCTTGCCCAGCTCGACGAAAAGGTTCTCGATCTGCGCATCCTCGGCCACATCGCATGGCAGCACGATGTTGGAGCCGAAGGCATTGGCGGCCTCGTCGACCCGGTCCTTCAGGCGCTCGTTCTGATAGGTGAAAGCCAGTTGTGCGCCCTCGCGATGCATCGCGTTGGCGATGCCCCAGGCAATCGAGCGTTGACTGGCGATGCCCACGATCAGGGCACGCTTACCGTGCAAAAATCCCATGTGTCCTCCGGATGGCAGCAGACGGTGGCCCGCGGCAATCGCGGGCGAAAGCGGAAGTCTACCGCGCCAGCGCGCCGACGTGCATATCAACCGGACGACGGCGGTGAAAGTTGCAGGACCTGACCAGGGTGGAGGACGGAGTCGTCCAGGTCGTTCCACTGGCGCAGTTGCTCGATATCGAGGTTGAAACGCTGGGCGATGCTCCACAGCGAATCGCCGGAAACGACCGTGTAACTGGATGCGGCGGCTGCGTGGGCGGCCATTTGGCGCGTATCGTCGTGAAGGCGTCCCGATGCGATGGCCGTGCGCAACGTCTGCGCCGCGGTGGTCGGCAGCAGCAATTGCATCGGGGTTCCCGCCGTGACGCCGGCAAGCCGGTAGCCGGCGTTGAGTTCATGCAGGCGTTTCGTCGGCATGCCCGCCACCTGCGCCACCTGCCGCAGGCTGACCGGAGCGGGCAGAGACACGATCCGAAGGCGCCGATCGGGTTCCAGTTTCGGCAAGCGCACCTGGAAGCGCTGCGGATTGCGGATGACACAGGCGATGGCCAGGAGCCGTGTCAGATGCTGTCGGGTGGTGCGCCCCACGGGGAGGGTGGGAATGACCGGCTTGGCCGGCGGCATGCCGTGCGATTTCAGGATGCGACGCAGGCGATATTCGCCGGTGTTGTAGGCCATGTCGGCCAGGCGCCAGTCGTGCCACTTGCGGTAATAGCCGGAAAGCAGCTTCATCACCGCGTGCGTGGACGCGATCGGATCCAGCCGCCCGTCGTAGTGTCGATTCATTTCCAGGTGCATGGCACGCCCGGTGATCGCCATGATCTGCCACATGCCGGCAGGCCGGTGTCGGCGCGGTGGCGTTTGGCGGAAATGGCTTTCCACCCAGGGCAACAAGGCGAATTCGCCAGCGACGTGCTGTTTGTCGGCAGCCCTCTGGACAAAGTCGATGAGCGGCAGCAATTGCTGCATGCGCTGTTCGAAGCGACGCCGATTGCGCGTCTCACGGTGGGCGCGGCGCAGGGCCGGCGCCACACAATCATCCATGGCAAAACCGGCGCGCAGGCGTTGCCAGGTGTCGGGTTGGGGCACGGGTGCCGTGGAGACGACCGGTTGCGACTCGGGCATCGGTGGTGATTTGACTACCGGCGCCGGCGCCGGGATGGGAGGCGGGGCGGGCCGTGGCGCCGGCGTCGAACAGGCGGTCAGCAGCAGGGCCAGTGCGGAGGTTGGCAAAAGGAGACCCCGGATCATGCGCGAAACCCGTCCTTGGCGGCACGCAGAGCGGCAAAACGTTCGACGCGGTTGTTTGCGGCATGTGGCGCATGCATGCCGACCCACTGTTTCACGCCAGCGGCATCGATGCGCAGGAATGGGTTGGCCGCGCGTTCCTCATCCAAGCGGGAAGGCAGGCTGGAGTGACCCGCCTGCGTGGCTTGTCGGGCCCGTTCGGTGCGCTGCGCCAATGCCGCGTTGTCCGGTTCGATGCTGCGGGCAAAGGCCGCGTTGGACACGGTGTACTCATGTCCACAGCAGACTTGCGTGCTGCCGGGCAGTGTGGACAGGCGATCCAGCGATTGCAGCATCTGTTGCGGTGTGCCTTCGAACAGCCGCCCGCAGCCGAGGCTGAACAGCGTGTCGCCGCAAAAAAGCAGCCCTTCGCCCACGAAGGCGATGTGCGTGCGCGTGTGGCCGGGCACCGCCCAGACCTGGAAACGGACGCGCGGGGCGTCCAGTTCCACGACATCGCCTTCACCGACGCGCACGTCGATGGTCTGGACGCGATCGTCATCGGGGCCGTAGACCACGGCGGCATGACGGGCGCGCAGGCTTTCGGCGCCAGCCACATGGTCGGCATGGTGATGCGTCAGCAGGATGGCCTTGAGCTGCAGGCCGTCGCGGGCAAGGGCCGCTTCGACCGGCTCCGCCTCGCCGGGATCGACCACCAGCGCATGGCCGTTGGCGTTGGCCAGCAGCCAGATGTAGTTGTCGCTGAGGGCAGGCAGGGGATCAAGGCGCAAAATGGTCTCCGCGTGGTGCAAAATGGCCGGCGCGGTTCCGTGCGCTTGAATCGGTGCAAAATATAACAGGGGCGGATCGCGGCTTCCGTGACGCGCCTGTTAACCTATGTCGATACTTGTGAACGCGTATCCATGATGTCCGAGCCTGGCAATTTCCTGATGGCGAAACCCGTTGTGGCCAGTCTGCAGCGTGTCGAATCGGGCGTGCTGGCGCGAACGCTGGCCGGGCAGGCCGGCGCGCACGGGCTGTATCTGTCCATGAACGAGCCGCCTTCCCTGGACTGGCCGCGCGTGGCTTGCCTGACCCGGCTCAGGCTTGCCGATGACCGATGGCGCGGCGACGTGCTGGCGCGGGTGGACGAGGCATTGCCGTTTGCCGACGAATCCTTCCGCATGGTGGTGCTTGAACACGTGCTGGAATGGACGCGCCACGCCGTGAACCTGCTGGACGAGGCCGTCCGTGTCCTTGAACCGGATGGATGCCTGGCCGTGACGGGATTCCACCCGTTCAGTCCCTGGACACCCTGGCTGCTGTGCCGTCCCCGGCCACGCCCCATGTTGACGGCGCCGGGATGGGTTGGCCAGTGCCTGGCCGCCCATGGGTTCGATACCCTTCAGGTGCGGCGATGCGGCGCATCTTTGCCGGTGGCCGGGGCGCGTCGGGACAATGCATGGCTGGGCGGCGCGTTCGTGCTGACGGCGCGCAAGCAACGCACCGCGATCATGTCGCTGAAACCTATCCGCCGCGTCCGGCAGGAGAGTGGCAAGCGGCATGGGGCATGGGTGCCGGGAACACAACGGGAGTGTGCATGAGCAAGACCACGGGCAAGGCCGATCCCGCCCGCGTGGACATCTTTACCGACGGCGCCTGCCTGGGCAATCCGGGGCCGGGCGGCTGGGCGGCGCTGTTGCGCAGCAAGGATCGGGAGAAGCTGCTTTCCGGCGGAGAGCAGCACACCACCAACAATCGCATGGAACTTTCGGCCGCCATCATGGCGCTGGAGGCGCTCAATCGCGCCTGCCATGTCAGCCTGACCACGGATTCACGCTATGTCATGCAGGGCATCGAGGACTGGCTGCCGCGCTGGCGCGCGCGCGGCTGGCGCACCGCCGACGGCAAGCCGGTCAAGAACCAGGACTTGTGGCAGCGGCTGGCAGCGGCGGCCGATGCGCATCAGGTGCACTGGCACTGGGTGAAAGGCCATGCAGGACACATCGAAAACGAACGCGTGGACAAGGCCGCGCGCGCCGAAGCCGAAAAATTCAAGGTCGAATCGTGATGCGCCAGATCGTGCTGGATACCGAAACCACCGGCCTGGAAGCACACAAAGGTCATCGGATCATTGAAATCGGTGCGGTGGAGCTGGTCGGCCGCCGACCGAGCGGACGCACCTTCCACACCTATCTCAATCCGGATCGCGCCATCGACGAGGGCGCGCGCGAAGTCACCGGCATCCGTGATGATTTCCTGCTCGACAAGCCGCGCTTTGTCGATATCGTCGACGATTTTCTGCGCTTCATCGAAGGCGCCGAACTGATCATTCACAACGCCGCCTTCGACGTCGGTTTCCTGGACGCCGAACTGGCGCGTCTGGGCGGCGAGCACGGCACGACCACCGACCACGCCAGCGTGCTCGACACCCTGGCCATGGCGCGTGAGCGTTATCCGGGGCAACGCAACAGCCTGGATGCCCTGTGCAAGCGTCTGGGCGTGGACAACACGCATCGCGAACTGCACGGCGGCCTGCTCGATGCGCAGCTGCTGGCCGACGTCTACCTGGCCATGACCGCCGGCCAGTCGGCGCTGGATCTGGCGTTCGACCATGCCTCCACGGATGCCACCGCCGGCAACGGCGCGATCACCACCCAACTGACACGCAGGCCGCGCATCCTGCGCGCCAACGAGCATGAGCGCGCAGCCCATGAAAAGCGCCTCGAAGCGCTCGACAAAGCCTCCGGCGGCAAGAGTGTCTGGCGACGACTGCAGGAAGTTGTGGAGTAGAGCGAAAGCGCCAAGTGCGCCCACCCTGTTTGCGCAATCCGTGTCTTCGCCTAGTCGGCGTGGCAGCGCAAAACCATGGCCGTCACGTTGTCATGGCCGCCCGCGTCCAGTGCCTGCAGCAGCAGCAGATCGACCATTTCCTGCGCAGCCAGATCGCCACGGGCCACCGCCGCGGTCAAGGCATCGTCGTTGACGTGTTCGGTCAGGCCGTCGCTGCACAGCAGAAAACGCATGTCCGGCGTGATGTTTCCGCTTACCGTGCCGATCTGGAGATCCTGGGGCGCGGTGACGCCCAGCGCCTGGGTCAGCACGTTGCGGTGCGGTGAGCTGGATGCTTCACAGGCTTCCAGCACGCCATGATCGACCAGATCCTGCACCAGCGACTGATCGTGCGAAAGCTGATGCAGGCGACCATCGCGATACAGATAGATACGGCTGTCGCCCACCCACGCGGCCTCGAAATCCGTGCCGCGAATGCGCAATGCCGCCAGCGTGGTGCCCATGGGCAACGCGCCGCGGTTGTCGCCGGGCTGCGCCAGGATGGCCCGATCGGCCGCACGAATGGCGGCTTCGAGCGGTTGCCCCGCATGCACCATGGCCGTTACATGGTCACGCGCCAGAGACGCCGCCCGTTTGCCGTGCGCATGCCCGCCCATGCCGTCGGCCACCAGGAACAGGCCCAGCGCCGGATCGGCATAGTAGGTGTCTTCGTTGACCTTGCGCCGCAGGCCCGGGTGCGTTCCGTGTCCGAATTCGATCATGGCGACAGTGATGAAAGTTTGCGCAAGCATGCCGCACAGCGTGATGCTTGTCACGATATGGCGTGTGTCGCCGTTCATGAAGTCATTAGGAGCATGCGGTTCAATCGGTGGGGGGAATCGCCGTCACCGTACTGTTCATGGTTGGCTTTCCTCAAGTTGCATGGATTGTCGCTCGTTGCGTTTGCGCAAGCGACGGCGTTCGAGCAACCGGAACGCCGCCGGAATGACCAGCATGGACAGGATCGGCGAGGTGATCATGCCGCCCACCATCGGCGCGGTGATGCTGCGCACCAGCAGCGAACCGGTGCCGCCGATGAGCATGATCGGCAGCAGGCCCGCGAAGATCACCGCCACCGTCATCGCGATGGGGCGCACGCGCAGCAGCGCGCCTTCGTGGATGGCGTCGTCCAGCCCTGCGTCGGTCAATTGACTGGCATCGATTCGTCGTCGCCAGGCCTGACGCAGGTACAGCATCATCACCACGCCGAATTCGCAGGTGATGCCCGCCAGTCCGATGAAACCGATCACGGTCGCCACCGATACCGCGTAGCCGAGCAGCCAGACCAGCCACAGCCCCCCCACCAGACCCAGCGGCACGGTCAGCAGGATGATGGCGGCCTGGGCGGCGTCGCGGAAGATCAGGTAGATCAGCAGGAACACGATCACGAGGGTGGCGGGTACCACCAGACTCAAGCGCTCCTTGGCCTGTTGCAGATACTGGAATTGTCCGGCCCAGTCCAACGTATAACCGGACGGCAGCTGCACTTGCTGCGCGATGACCTGCTTCAATGTGTCGACCACACCGCCAAGATCGCTGCTTGAGGTATCGATGTAAACGTACGTCGCCGGTACGCTGTCTTCGCTCTTGAGCATCGGCGGCCCATTGACGACGCGAATGTTTGCGACTTGCCCCAGTGTCAGTTGCGCACCGCCGGACGTGACGATCGGCAATGTACGCAATGCCGCCAGCGAATCGCGCGCGGCGCGCGGATAGCGCAGGACGATCGGAAATCGTTTCAGCCCCTGCACGGTGTGACCGATCGAGGCGCCGCCGACGACAGTGGCAATCAACGACTGGATTTTCTGCTGGCTCAGCCCGTAACGCGCCGCGATATCGCGGCGGATGTCGATCCGCACATAGCGCCCGCCGTTGCTGCGTTCGGCAATCGCGGAGCTGACGCCGGGCACCTTCCGCGCCACGCTCTCGATGTGCGTGGCGATGCGTTGCAACTGCGCCACGTCCGGCCCCATCACCTTGATGCCGATGGGTGTCTTGATGCCGGTGGCGAGCATTTCGGTGCGGCTGCGGATCGGGTACACGAACAGGTTGGTCAGCCCGGGCACTTGTACCGCGTGATCGAGCTGCTGTTTCAACTTCTCCATGGTCATGCCCGGACGCCATTCGCTTTTCGGCTTGAACGTGATCGTGCTGTCGAACATGCTCAGCGGCGCGTTGTCGGTCGCGGTTTCGGCGCGACCGGTGACGCCGAACACGTGCGCCACTTCCGGCACGGTCTTCAGCATACGGTCGGTCTGCTGCAGCAACTGTGCGGCCTTGCCGGCGGAAATGCCCGGCAAGGCCGTCGGCATGTACAACAGCGTGCCTTCGTTGAGCGGCGGCATGAATTGCGTACCCAGCTTCGACAGCGGCAACAGCGCCGTCAGCAACACGATCAGCGCGACGATCAGCACCGTGCGCGGAGCACGCAACACCCACGCCAGCATCGGTCGATAGATGGCCGTCATCGCACGATTCAACGGATTGCGATGTTCGGGACGAATGCGCCCGCGCACCAGATAACCCATCAGCACCGGAATCAGCGTCACCGACAGACCGGCGGCAGCGGCCATCGAATAGGTCTTGGTGTAAGCCAATGGCTTGAACAGCTTGCCCTCCTGCGCGCCGAGGGCGAACACCGGCACGAACGAGAGCGTGATCACCAGCAGGCTGAAGAACAAGGCGGGGCCGACTTCGGACACGGCGTCGGCGACCAGGCCCCAACGTTCCCGCGCCGTGGGTTGATCGCGATCCTCGTGTGCGAGATGCCAGGCTTCCAGATGCTTGTGCGTGTTCTCGATCATGACCACCGCGGCATCCACCATCTCGCCGATGGCGATCGCGATGCCACCCAGCGACATCAGGTTGGCCGACACGCCCTGCAGATCCATCACGATAAACGCGACCAGCACGCCCAGCGGCAGCGTGATGACCGCCACCAACGACGAGCGCAGATGCCAGAGGAACAAGGCGCAAATCAGCGCGACGATGAGGAATTCTTCGGCCAGTTTCTCGCCAAGGTCGGTGACGGCCGAGTGGATCAGTTTGGAGCGGTCGTAGGTGGTGACGATCTGGACGCCCGGCGGCAGACTTTTCTGCAATTGGGCAAGCCGCGCCTTGACCGACTGGATCGTTTCCAGCGCGTTCTGGTCGTAGCGCATGATCACGATGCCGCCGACCACCTGGCCCTGGCCGTCCAGCTCGGCGACGCCGCGCCGCAAGGTCGGTCCGCGCCGGATCTTTGCGACGTCGCGCAACAGGATCGGCGTGCCGTTGTTACCGGTGGCGACCGGAATGCGCGCGAAGTCCTCGCGCGATTGCAGATAGCCCACGCTGGCCACCATCATCTCGGCTTCGCCCTGTTCGATCACCGAGCCGCCGCTGGCGCCGTTGGCGGCCTTGACCGCGTCTTCGACCTGCGCCACGGTCAGCCCGCGCGCGGCCAGCGCCTGCGGGTCGAGCACGATTTGCCATGCCCGTTTCATGCCGCCGACCGTGGCCACTTCCGCCACATTGGGCACGGTTTTCAGGCGGTAGCGCAGGAACCAGTTCTGCAATGCGGTCAGCTGGCCGATGTCGTGTTTGCCGGTGCGGTCGACCAGCGCGTATTGGTAGATCCAGCCGGCGCCGCTGGCGTCGGGGCCGAGTACCGGGTCGACGCCTTGCGGGAGTTTGTCGCGCGCCTCGCTCAAGTATTCGAGCACGCGCGAGCGCGCCCAATACGGGTCGGTGCCGTCGGCGAACACGATGTACACGAACGAATCGCCGAAAAACGAATAACCGCGCACCGCCGTCGTGTCCGGCACCGACAGCATCGTGGTCGCCAGCGGATAGGTCACCTGATCCTGCACGATCTGCGGCGACTGCCCGGGCCAGGAGGTATGCACGATCACTTCGGTGGGCGACAGGTCCGGGAGCGCGTCGAGCGGAATGCGCAACATTGAAATCGTGCCGACAATGGCCAACGCCAACGCGGCCAGCAGCACCATGCCGCGATTGGCAATCGACCAGCGAATCATCCTGGCGATCATTGCTTGCCTCCGCCGCTGCTTGATGACGACGGCATCGGCATGCTCATGCCGGACATGGCTTTGCTCCCCTCTCTCTTCGGGAGAGGGGCCGGGGGTGAGGGTTCGACCTCGCCAGATGTCATTTCATGCCCCGCATTCAACCGTTCCAGTGCCCCGGACAAACTCGCTTCCGAATCGATCAGGAATTGCCCGGATGTCACAATGCGCTCACCGCCGTGCAAGCCAGAAACAATCGCCGTCATGCCGCCCGACGAGCGACCCGTTTGCACACGCAAGGGTTTATAACGACCGTCACCCAGCGCCTCGATCACGCGGGTATGCGTGCCATCGGCAATGATCGCTGCGGTCGGCACCAACGGGTGAGGCGCGCCCGGTGTACCGGCCATGCGCAGATCGACGAACATGCCCGGTGCAAGTTGATGGCCGGGATTGTCGAGCACGATGCGCGCCCGCTGGGTGCGCGTCGCCGCATCCACATCGGGCAACAAGGTTGCCACCTTGCCGTGAAAAACCTCATTCGGCAGAGCGCTGACCGTCGCCGTGATCGGCGTGCCGGCAGCGATGTCCGCCACCTGCGCCTGTGGAATGGCGGCGTTGATCCAGACTTTGTCGAGTCCATTGATGCGCATGATCGGCGCACCCTTGCCGACCTGCTGGCCTTCCTTCACATCGAGCTGGCGAACCACGCCGTCAATCGGCGCGCGCAAGGTGATGGTGTCGCTGCCCGCATGCAGGCCGCGGATGGTCGCCTTGTCCATGCCCAGTGCGCGCAACCGTTCCAGCGCGGCCGCGCGCAAGGCTTTCCCCGTGGCCGATTGGGCATCTTTCAGCGCAAAGTATTCCGCCGCCGCCGCGCTCCATTGCGGCGCCAGGATTTCCGCCAGCGGCTGTCCGGCCTTGACCGTCGTGTACGGCGCGCGCACGTAAAGCTTTTCGATGGTGGCGTTGGTGCGGGCGCTGATCGTTGTCGCCAGCCGCTGATCCCATGCGACCGAACCCGGTACCTGCACGGTGTCGGACAGCCGCCCGATCTTGACCACGGCGGTGCGCATGCCGAGGTTCTGCACCTCGGCCGGATCGATGCGCACGATGTTTTTTGCCGTGCCGTCTCCACTCGCGTACTTCGGCACCATCTGCATGCCCATCGGCGACAAGCCCGGATGGTCGAAGTGCTGCTGCGGTTTCATCGGGTCGTACCAATACAGGACTTTTCGCTGCGACGACTCGGCCTTTGCCGTGGCGGGGGCGGGCGCTGTTGCCTGTCTGGCGATGACATAGCCGATGGCCCCGGCGACGGCCAACAGGATCACTATGGCAAGCGTCGCGGCGACACGTTTCATGATTGTTCGGTTCATGGCAGTCGCTCCTGCGTCGTGTCAGTGTTTTCTGGAATCAGATAAGCCAGTTGCGTCCACGCCTTGCCCCAGGCCGCCAGCGCTTCGGCGTAGGCAACGCGCGTGTCGATTTCGTCGTGGCGCGCTTCCAGCCACGGTTGTAACGATCCGCCGGCGCGATATGCCTCCAGCGCGGTGCGCGAACGATCCGCCGCCAGCGGCAGCAATTGTTTGCGGTAGGTGGCTACCTGCTGCGTGTCGCCTTGCCATTCGGCCAGGTCGGTCGCCACCGCCGCGCGTTGTGCACGACGCGCGTTTTCATGGGCGGCCTGCACGGCATCGCGCTCGGCATGGCGCGCGCTGATGTCCTGATCCTGCCGATTGCCGGAGAAAAGGGGCAGGCTGACGCCGACCTGGATGCCGATCATGTCGGGGAGCCGGATGCGGTTGCCGTACATCACGCTGACGCTCCAGTCGGGATGCTTGCCGGCTTCGGCCAAAGCGAGTTTGGCCTGCGCCTGATCCTCGCGCGCAGCCCAATCCAACAGCGGGCCTTGCCGGTTGAGCGCGCGTTGTAAGATCGCTGGCGGTACCGGCAGGATCGAAAAATCCGGTGCCTCGGCCAGGTTTCTGGTGGCAGCGTCGCCCACCCAGCGCTGCAATGCGGCACGCGCGGACGCCATGGTTGCGTCCACCGCTGTGATCCGGTTGTCCAGTTGCACCACGGCCGAGCGCGCGGCCAGTACGTCGGTCGCGCTGCCCGTTCCGCCCTTGAGTCGGGCCTTGGCGAGTTTGACCGCCAGCGCGGCCTGCGCATGCAAGGCCTTGAGTTGTTTGCGCTCGGTTTTTGCGGCCCACAGCCGCACCCACGCGCCGGCGGTGGCCCGCTTGACCGCAAGCCGCACCCTGACGACATCGGCGCCGCCAAGTTGCACTTGCGCCTGGGCGACGGCTTTTTCGGCCGCGCGCTTGGCATGCGAAGGGATCGCCTGCTTCACGCCGATGCTGCGCATGGTCATGGGCGCCGCCGCTGCGTCGAAAGCCTGCGGGCCCGTCGCGGTCAGGTTGTTGATGCCGAACGTCAGTTTGGGATCGGGCAGGCGACCGGCACGCACGGCGTCATGCCGCGCGGCCTGCGTACGCAGCATCTGCGCCTGTACCTGTGGCGCACGCCCTGCCGCGATGTGCGTCGCGGTATCCAGACTCAAGATGGTGTTGTCGCTTGCCGCGTAAGCCGGCAACGCGATCGACACGCACGCCATGACAAGCAGAAGACGCGGCGCGCACAGGCGCCGCCGAGCGGAAAGAAAAAACATGAGACCTCCACGAACAATCGCCCGCGACGGCCCATCCGTCGCGGTGGCAGTTCGGGAGGTCTAGATCAACAGCACCCGGTAGCGTAGCGGGGGTGGCAACGGCGGCATGCGTCGTACCGTCGTGCGGGTGTGCGCAACGCGTGCGAGCGGCAGCTGAGCCACGAACGGTGGCGCGGGCACGATCGCAGGCAGCGACGAGGGCGGCACGTTCGGCAACTGCGCATCGTGCATCGATGTCGGCTGGTGCGCGCAGTGGTAGGCGCACAAGGCGGATGCCTGCTGCGCAGGCGTCGCATGCCGCGTCATCGACATGTCCTGACAGTGCATGGCCATTGCCACATCGTGCGTCGGCATGTCGACCGGCGCGCAAACATACGCGGCGAACGCCATCTGCTGGCACAACAACGCCAGTACCGCCAGCAGCGTCAGCCGCAGGCGGGTGCGTCGCGTGATGTGCCAACCACGTTTCATGGGTTCAGTGTGCTATGCAATGCGTGACCGGTCAATACATCAGCATTGATCGAGTGGAACTCACGGTAGCCAGTGCCGTGCGAGTTGGGCCAAGGCAACGAACTGCCATGGAAAGATACCGAGTGCGAGGACGCCAGCCGCACATAGCGCATAGCCGGCGGTCCAGCCGGCGCGTGGCGGCAGGGCGAAGTCGTGCTGGGCAGGATGCAGATATAGTTGCGCAATCACGTGCATGTAGTAGTAGAGCGCGATCGCCATGTTGACCGCGGCGGCAATCGCGAGCCACAGCATTCCGCCGTCGACGATGCGCAGCAGCACCAGCACCTTGCCCATGAAGCCGGCCAGCGGCGGAATGCCGGCCAGCGACAACAGAAACAGCGCCAGCAGTCCTGCCGCCCAAGGTGCACGGCGGCCGAGCCCGCGCAAGGCGTCGAAGCGGTCGGTGCCGACTGCGCGCTCGAGGTGAGCGACGACCGCGAAGGCGCCGAGGTTCATGAACAGATACGCCGCCAGGTAATACACGATGGCGGGTACTGCGCCCGGTGTTCGACCGGCGACGGCAACGGCGGCGAGAACGTAACCCGATTGCGCGATGGTCGAGTACGCCAACAGGCGCTTCAGCCGCGTTTGCCGCAGCGCAACCAGATTGCCGAGCGTCATCGACACCACCGCGCCGCCGGCAATCCACCACGGCCAGCCGACGAGGCCATCCGGCAGCGCCACCAGCACAAAGCGCAGCAGCGCGGCCATCGCGGCGATCTTGGGCGCCACCGACAAAAAACCCGCAACCGGCGCACTGGTGCCGGCGAATACGTCGGGCGCCCACACATGGAACGGCGCCATGGTGACTTCGAAGCCGTAGCCGACCAGAATCAACGCCAGCGCCAGCGCGACCCAGAGCTTGTCGGCGCCCCCGAGTGCCGCGCCGATCGCGCGCAGATCGAGACTGCCGGTGAGGCCATAGAGGAAACTCAGGCCATAGGCCATCACCGCCAGCGTTACCGCAGCGTAGATGAAATATTTCAACGTCGCCTCGTTGGCGCGGCGGCTGGAGCGTTCCAGCGACACCAGCACGTAGCTCGCCATGCTCATCATCTGGATGAACAGCACGATCGTGACCAGATCATTGCTCGACACCAGCGCGACCGCGCCGAGCGTCGCGAACAGCACCGCGACCGGCGCGTGGGTCGCCTGCACGTGGCCGCGAAAATGCGTCATCAGCAGGATCACGGTGATAAATGCGGCGAGCTCGATCAGCAGCTTGAACACCGCGGCGAAAGGATCCAGCGCGTACACGCCACCGAACGCGGTGAAGGGTGCCCAACCCAGCATGCGTGCGGTGAATGCCATGCATGCCGCCAGGCCGATCAGCGCGATCCAGCCCGGTACTTGTCGCCAGCGTCCGCGCATCCAGCCGGCGAGCGGCACCAGCGCCACGCACAGCACGATGAGGATCAGTTCGGGGATGATCGCCCACAGCTTCATGGCAACGATGCCGAGCTGGCGATCATGGATTCGAGCAGCCCGGGCGCAATGCCGATCAGCACCGAAAGCGCGAGGAGAACGGCGACTACGGCGAGCCGGCGCGGTGCGGGTTCGTGCAGGATATCGGAGGTCGCCGGGCGCATCAGCATCACCAGCACCACGCGCAGGTACAGACCGGTGGTGACGATCAGGCCGAGGATCACCGCCAGCGCCGCCCACAAGTCCACGGCCAGCGTCGCGCCGATTACCTGGAATTCGGCGATGAATCCGGACAAGCCCGGAATGCCGAGCGAGCCGAATGCGGCGATCGCGAGCAGCACGGCGAATACCGGTGCGCGCCGTCCGAGTCCACCGTAGGCCGCGAGCTCGCGTGTTCCGGCCTGGTCCTGCAACGTGCCGGCAATGAAGAACATCGCGCCGGTGAGCAGCCCGTGGCTCACCATCTGGAAGACGGCGCCGGCCAGCGCCAGTGCGCGTACCGCCGGATCGCTGGTGGCTGCCCAGATGCCCGCGGCGAGCATGACATAACCCATGTGATTGATCGAGCTGTAAGCGACCAGTCGCTTGAAATCACCTTGGCCGAGCGCCGCGAACGCGCCGTATACCAGCGACACCAGACCCAGCACGACCAGCGCGATCCACCATTGTGTTGCCGCGGCGGCAACCGTCGGCAACAGCACCGCGATCAAGCCGTAGGCGCCGAGCTTCAGGTGCAATGCCGCGAGGAACACGCTGCCCTCGGTCGGCGCTTCGACGTGCGCATCCGGCAACCAGTTGTGGATCGGCACGGTTGGCAGCTTCACCCCGAATCCGATCAGCAGGCCAAGCAACACCAAGCCGCCGGCGGTCGCATGGCCGGCGAGCGGCTGCGCGGCGATGATCGCCGGCAGCGAAAACGTGTGCGGCGTCATCGCCAGATACAGGCCAAGGAACGCGAGCAACATCGCCAGCGACCCGGCGCGCGTGTAAAGGAAAAACTTCATCGCCGCATAGCGCCGGTTCTCGTGCCCCCATATACCGATCACGAAATACAACGGCACCAGTGCGATTTCGAAGAACAGGTAGAACAGCAGCAGATCCTGCGACGCGAACACGCCCATCAAACCGGTCGCCATCAGCAGGAACAGGCAGGCATGGCCTTTGGCGCGGTCGTGATCGCGCAGCGTGTACAGGGTCACCGCCACCAGCATCAAGGCGGTCAGGACGATCAGCGGCAGCGAAATGCCGGTGACGGCGACGTCGTAGTTCGCGTTGATGGAGGGAATCCACGCCGTGGTCATGCGCCACTGCAACCCGTGATCCGCGTAATTGAAACCCGCGGCGAGCGTGAGCGCGGCGGCGAGCGTCAGGCTCGCGCCGATCAGGGCCATCCAGCGAATGGCGCCGGCATTGCGCGAGGGCAGCGCCGAGGCGATCGCGGCGAACAGCAGGGGCAGAAATATCGTTGTCGTGAGCATGCTTCGACCCATTCAACCCGTATCACATTTTCGGATGTTCTCCTATAACCACCACACGACCAGCGTGATGGCGATACCCGCCAGCAGTGTCCAGCCGAATACGCCGGCGCTGTACCAAAAGACCTTGCCGCTTTCGAGCGGACGCAACCGTTCACCCGCTGCACCAAGCATTTCGGCAAAACCGTCATTGACGACCCATAGCCCGCGGTCTTCGCCGATACGAGTACCTTGTGCCATCGCCCAGGCTGCGGCGACCACACGTTGTGCAAGTCGGTCGAAACCGCGCTCAAGCGCACACAACGCGGTGCTGATCGACAACGCCGCGTGCGCGGTCGCATCGGCAAGCCGATGCACGCCTGCGCCCAGCACGCCCGGCCACTTGCCCAACGCGGGCACCGGCCCACGCAGCGTGCGCCAGACGCCGAATGCCAATCCCACCACGCCCGCGATGATCGCGCCGGTCTTCCACCACCCATCCGCAATCGGTGGCGATTCGGCAAACGGCAACAAGCGACCGATCGGCTGATGGACCAGCCCGCCGAGTGCGAGCGCCGCGATCGCCAGTGCCAGCGTCGGCGCCAGCATGATCCACGGTTTGTACGATCGATTTTGACGCGGCGCTTGGCGCCACGGTCCGAACGTGGCCATCGTCGCGCGGCCGATATACACCCCCGCCAAAGCGATCAGCACCAGCAGCACGATTGCCCAACCGGCATGTGTCGCGGCGGCAGCTGCGAGTATGCGTTCCTCGCTCCAGTAACCGGAGAAGGGCGGCAGGCCGGCCAATGACAATGCCGCGGCCACGAACGCGGCGGTGATCCACGGCAGCCGGCGATACAGTCCGCCCAGTTGGCCGAGTTCGTGTGAACCGGTGGCGCGCTCGACCGCGCCTGCGCCGAGGAACAGGCAGGCTTTGAATGCGGCGTGCGTGATCAGGTGAAACGTCGCGGCAATGGGCGCACCGAGCCCGAGCGCGATGAACATTTCGCCCAGCTGCGAAACGGTCGACCAGGCGAGGATACGTTTGAGATCGGCTTGTGCCGTGGCGGCCAGTGCGGCCAGCACGGCGGTGACGCCGCCGATCCACAGCACCACCTCCAGTGCCGGCGGTGCAGCAGCGAACAGCGGGAACAACCGCGTCACCAGATACACGCCGGCCGCGACCATGGTTGCCGAATGGATCAGTGCCGAGACCGGCGTCGGGCCGGCCATGGCGTCGGGCAACCAGGCCGTCAGCGGCAATTGGGCACTCTTGCCGATCGCCGCGGCGAGAAACAGCATCGCCAGCAGCAGCGGCACGCCTTGCGGCAGGCTTCCGGATTGCGCTGCGTTCAGCAGCGTCGCGATGTCGGTAGTGCCGGTGAAGTGCAAGGTCATCAGCCAACCGAGCAGCAGGCCGAAGTCACCCAGCCGGGTCATCAGGAATGCCTTGAGCGCCGCGCGTTGCGCCTCGCTTTCCTCGTGGCGTTGCGCGATCAACGCGTACGAGGCGACGCCCACCCCCTCCCAGGCGATGAACAGCAACAACAGCGAGCCGGCGAGTATCAGGGTCAACATGCTCGCGACGAAGAACGTCATCCAGGCATGAAACCGCACGCGACCGGCTTCCGGTCGCATGTAACGCACCGCGTAGACATTCACCGCCAGCGCCACCCACGCGACCAGCATTGCCAGCGCCCACGACAGTCCGTCGAGATGCAGACTCAAGCCGAAATGCCAATGACCAAGGGTGAACCATTCGATACCGACGTTGATTCTTTGGTCGAAAAAAAACGGCAGCGCGATCGTCGCGATCAATATGCCGAGCACCGCCAGCCAGCCGCCGCGCGCCGGCAGACGCTTGCCGAACGCGGCAATTGCGAGCGCCGCCACGAACGGCGCCAGCGGCACCAGCGCCAGCGCGGTCACCCTTTCAGCTCCGTGTAATCGTCCACCTGTACCGTTTGCCGGTTGCGGTACAGCAGCATCATGATCGCGAGACCGAGCGCCATCTCGATAGCGCCGACGGTAATGATGATGATGGTGAAGATCTGCCCCGAATAATCGCCGGGCGCGGTGAACCGCCAGAATGCGATCAGGTTGAGACCGACCGCGTTGAGGATGCACTCGATTCCCATCAGCACCATCACCGCAGTGCGCTGTGCGAGGATCGTGTACAGCCCGATCGCGAACAGGATGGCCGCAATGATCAGGAATGCGGTGAGCGGGATCGGAGTCATCGGTCCTCGTCCTCGCGCAGGTCGAGCACTTCCGGTTCGAGCGTGTCGTCCTCGATCGGTGGCGGCGTCTCGTCGATTGCCGCCTTGAGCTGGTCGCGATCCGGTGCCGGCGGAGGCGTTGCCGGACGCTGCACCAGCACCGCGCCGAAGATGCCGAGCAGGATCATGAGGCCCGCGCCTTCGAACGCGATCATGTATTTGCCCATCAGTAATTCGCCGATGCGCGTCGGCGAATCCTGATCGGGCAGGGCATGGACCACTGCCCAATGCGGCCGCCAAACCAGCAGTGCGATCAGCAAGGCGCCCGTGAGCAAGGCGAGGATCGCCGCCGGCCGTTTGATCGCGGTGTACATCGACATGTCTTGCATCGGCATGTCATCGCCGTGTCCGCCGTGATCACCTTCGTGTTGGCCATGCGGGTGCTTGCCGTGCGTCTGCCTGCGCGCGAGTCCCAGACTGAACCACTTTTCCGGCCCCTTGAGCGACATGTGCGTGCTCATCATGGCGCCCCCGGGATCGTGCATGAAAAGCAGCATGAAAAGGATCATCACCAGCATGCCGCCGATGTACATCATCACCTGCAACAGCGCGATCAGATCGGCGAGCAGGAGAATGAACAAGCCGGCGACACCGATGAACGAAGCCATCAGAAAGATGCCGCTGCGGAACATGCTCATGGTGGTGGTCATGCCGAGCGCCCCGGCGACCGCGATGAATGCGAACACTCCGAAAGCGATCCACTCGACGACCGGCGCGATCACGGTGCACTCCCGACCAGTGGAAACGGCCCCTGGCCGACGCCGAGCAGAATCAGTATGCCGACCAGCAAGACGTTGGCGAGTCCGACAGGGATCAGGAACTTCCAGGCCAGCGCCAGCATGTCCGCGGTCCCCCGCAATCGCACCCGATGGCCGAGCCACAGCATCAGCACCATGACGGCAAGGGTCTTGATCAGCATCCACAGCCAGCCCGGCAACCACGGACCGGCGTAGCCACCGAGAAACAGCACCGCACCCATCGCCGCCACCACAAACAGCAGGCCCGCCAGCGCCAGCCGCCACAACACTCCGGGCCAGCCGCCGCAGGCGCCGAGCACACCGCGATCGATGCACGCCGCGAACGGTTCCAGAAACGGTGCGCGGTACACCTGCATCAACCCCGTGACGAGATACAACACGAATCCCGGCAGTTGCGGCGCGATGTACCACAGATGCGCATCGCGCTGCGCCTCGACGATATGCACGGTCGAAAGCGAGCGCGCCATCATGATCGGGCCGATGATCGCCAAGCCCAGCGGCACCACGTAGGCGGCGAGCTGCGCGACGATGCGATAGCACGCTTCGACGCTGCCCGGCGTATTGCCGCCCCAGCCGCCAAGCGCGACGGCGAGTACCACGAAATCGACGACCACGATGAAATAGAACAGGCCGATGTTGACGTCCGCCGGTATCAGCGCAGGCCCCCACGGCAGACAGACCGTCGCCCACACCACGCCGAACAACGCGATGATCGGCGCCCCGTAGTACGTCAAGGGATCCGCCTGCGACGGCCGCGGATTTTTTCGAATGTCGAGCGGTGCTGCCGGCCCCGGCTCGGTGCTGCCGAACGCCTTCAGCAGCCGCGGCTCCAGCCACCAGGTCAGCAGCCCTCCCGCGAGCAGCACGCCCAAAGTTGCGATGCTCGCCCACACTATTCCCATTTCAGTCCACCCATGCCCCAGGCATACGCGATGCCGCCACCGAGCAACGCGATGAATACCAGCATGTCGAGAAATGCCTTGACCCCGATCCCCGCAAACACCACCGCCCACGGATACATGAAGATCATCTCCATGTCGAAGGCGAGGAAGATCAGCGCATAGGTGGCGAAGCCGAAGTGGTATTGCTTCCAGCTGTCCGGCACTTCCAGCGTCTGCACGCGCGGTCGCCACAGTGCAGCGCCCAGCAATGCAAAACCGAACGTCATCAGGCCGGCAAGAGCGACGACGGCGTAGGTGGGCACAATCATGCTTGGCGCTCGCTCGCGCTTGCGTGCGCAGACGACTTCGGACAGTGATTTGCGCGCACCGGTGCACTCGCGTCGTCGGAAGGATTCCAGGCCAGCATACGGCGAGGCGCCACTCCTCACAATTGCCGGCAAGTTCATGCGTTCAGCTTCGATCCACGCACCTGGCCGCCCCGCTACGCGCGCGTAGCGGGGCGGTACCGGCCATGCCGAATGAATCAAATGGGTATCAACCGCGCTCCATTGATTGATGTGCTCCCTGGCTCATGGCGATCAATGGCTGACCGTCGATGGTGACGCCGGTGTCACAGCCGTGGTGGCCGCGGCCGCCGGCATAGTCATCCCCGGCATCGTCGAGTGTCCGTGAGGTTCACTGCCGTGACCATGGCTGTGGCCACTCTCGCCCATGCCCATTTCTTCGTCCGGTGGCGCCTTGGCGACCATCGCTTTGTACTCTTCGGGTGTCATGTCGGGAAGTTTTTGCAGGAACGCGACCATGCTCCACATGGCGGGATCTTCGTGGTTGACGCCCCATGCCGGCATCGCGCTCATCTTGATGCCGTGCTTGATGACCCAGAACGCATCGCGCGGATCGACACGTACCTTGGACAGGTTGGGCGGTTGCGGATACATGCCCTCGCGCAGTTCCGAATTTTCCACGCCCGGCTGCAAGTGGCAACTCGTGCACATCGCCGCGTATTGGCCGGCGCCTTTCAGGATCAGCTGCGGATCGTCGAGGTTCGGCACCTTGATGTCCTCGGAGCGCGCGTGGATCGAGCGATCACGCAAGGTTTGCAGGGTCGCAAACACCGGTTTGGTGTGGTGATCGTCGGCACCAATGTTGTAGATGCCCGAGTAGACGAAAACGCCGAGGCCGACCGCAATCACGACCAGCACGACGACAATGGTGATGACATGTTCGGTATGTCGCTTCATGATGATTTCCTTCAAAACCAGAAACGCAGACCCGCGACCAGGCGCGGATCGAAGGCGGGTTCATCCGCATGGCGTGCGAAGTCGGCGGTCTTGCCGAACTTGCGCTCCCATTCCACGCCGACGTAGGGTGCGAATTTGCGGGTGAATTCGTAACGCAGTCGCAGTCCCAATTTGGCGTCGGACAGGCCGGAGCCGATGCCGAGCTGCGGATCGTCGCGGCCGTAAAAATTGACCTCGAAGCTGGGCTGCAGAATCAGCCGCTGCGTGATCAGCATTTCGTATTCGGATTCGAAACGGAACGCCGTGCGTCCGGCCTGGCCGACGTACAAGGTGGCCTCGACGTCGAACCAGTAGGGCGCAAGGCCCTGTATGCCGAACGCCGCCCAGGTGCGCCCCGGGCCGGCACCAAAATCGTGGCGCACGCCAAGCTGCGTGTTCCAGTAGATGCCGATGGGATGCGCCCATAACGCTTCGGTACGCAGATCCTGCAAACGCCCCGCGCTGTGCTCGCCCTCGGCCTTGAACCACAACTTGTTCGCATCGGTGCCGTACCAACCTTGTGCATCCAGTGCGACACCATTGCCATCGCGGCCATCGAAGTATTCCAGTCGGTCGATCAAGAGCATGCCGAGCGCCGCGTCATCCAGCATGTGCATGCCCGGCATCGAGCCATAGCCGATGCCGTCGGAGTAGTCCGCGCTGCGCGCATCCGGCGGCGCTTTGCCGCCCTGCATCTGCATGCCCTGCATGTCCATCTGCATGGGTTCGAGAGCAAGGCCACGTACTACGGGACGGATACCGATCTGCGAACCGATGTCGAGGCGTTCCATCTCCCCCGTCAGGTTCGGTGGCGGTTGCGCCGGCATGTCTTGCATGGACGACATATCCATGTCATGCATCGAATGCGTGGCCGGTTTCTGCGCTTGCTCTTTTTGCTTGCTTTGCGGCGGCTTGTTTTGCGTATCCGATTCGGCCGGTTTCTTTGTCTGGTGGTGCATGTGCGACATGTCCATGCCTTGCATGGCATCCTGCGCGAACACGGGCGAGGCGGCGAACGCCATCCCCAGACCAAGGCAAAGAAGGCTTTTATACGAAAGCGTTTTCATGACACCACCACTTCGCGGAACATGCCCGCTTGCATGTGATAGAGCAGATGGCAGTGGTAGGCCCATCGACCCAGTGCATCGGCCTTTACGCGATAGGTGACGCGCTGCGCCGGCTGCACGCTGATGGTGTGCTTGCGTACCTGGAACGTCTCATCCGGCGACTCCAGCTCGCTCCACATGCCGTGCAAATGGATCGGATGCGTCATCATGGTGTCGTTGCATAGGATCAAGCGCAGGTGCTTGCCGTAAGGGAAATGCACCGGTTTCGACTGCGAAAACTTCAAGCCGTCGAAGCTCCAGACGAAGCGATTCATGTTGCCGGTCAGATGCAGTTCGATCTCCTCGGTGATCGGTTCTTTTGGATACAGCGAGCCGCCGATGGTGTGCAGATCGGCGTAGGTCAGCACGCGGCGACCGTTGTTGCGCAGTCCGACGCCCGGGTCGTCGAGATTCGTGCGCGGCATGTCCACATGCATGTCGACATTCGGATTGTCGTATTCCGTGCGTGCGTGGTGCGCCTTCTTCATGCCGGCGGGATCGAGATTCATGCCGGACATGCCGCTCATGTCCATACCCGGCATCGAGCCATGATCCATACCTTTCATGCCTTTCATGCCTTGCATGCCAGCCATGCCGCCGCCCGCCATGGCGCCCATCATGTCCACCATCGACAGCGTGGGCAGCGGGTCGAGGTGCGGCACTTCCGCCTCCATGCCCATGCGCGGCGCCAATGTGCCGCGAGCGTAACCGTCGCGGCTCATCGATTCGGCAAAGACGGTGTAGGCGCGATCGCGCTGCGGCTGCACGATGACGTCGTAGACCTCGGCGGTGCCGATGCGGAACTCGTCCACCTCGACCGGTACGACATCCTGGCCGTCGGCCGCGATCACGGAAAGCTTCAGGCCCGGGATGCGCACGTCGAAATAGCTGTTGGCCGAACCGTTGATGAAGCGCAGCCGCACGCGCTCGCCGGGCCGGAACAATCCCGTCCAGTTGCCGGCGGGCGGAACGCCGTTCATCAAATAGGTGTAGGTTGCGCCGGTCACGTCGACCAGGTCGCGCGGCGTCATGCGCATCTCGTTCCACATCTTGCGCGACGCCAGCGCCTTCTCCAGCCCCATGTGGGATACGTCGGCAACGAAATCGCGCACGGTCGGCTCGCCGTAGTTGTAGTAGTCGCCGACCTTCTTGAG
>DASSTF010000155.1:0-2105 GCA_035708045.1 Rhodanobacteraceae bacterium
CCAGTCGACCGTGATCGGCATCGGCGGCGACCCGATCAACGGCCTGTCGTTCATCGACTGCCTGAAGCTGTTCCAGGACGATCCGCAGACCGAAGGCATCATCATGGTCGGCGAGATCGGCGGCAGCGCCGAGGAAGACGCGGCCGAGTTCATCGGCGAATACGTCACCAAGCCGGTGGTCAGCTTCATCGCCGGCGCCTCCGCGCCTGCGGGCAAGCGCATGGGCCATGCCGGCGCCATCATCTCCGGTGGCAAGGGCACGGCGGCGGCCAAGTTCGCGGCATTGGAAAAAGCCGGCGTCACCACCGTCAAGTCACCCGCCGATCTTGGCAAGGCGCTGGCGGAAAAGATGCGCTGAATCGCCGTTACGTCCCGGTTGGTGCATGTCAGCCGGGGTGGCGAAGGCCGCTACAATACGAGGGTCGCGATACGTCGCGGCCCTTGTTTTGTTTTGGACACGGATCAACGCGGATGGACACGGGTAAAGCGGAAGCTGCCCTGATCAGCTCTGCAATTCAGTTCCAGATTTTACCGTTCGCCCTGAGCGTAGCTTGCCTTTGGCAAGCGAAGTCGAAGGGCCTTCCGGACAGCCCTTCGACTTCGGCACTTCGTGCCTACGCTCAGGGCGAACGGTGATTTGTGGTTGAATTTCAGGAGCAATCAATCGGCTTTTAATTTATCCGCGTTTATCCGTGTCAAAAAATTTCCCCACATCGCATCGCGGTAACCACCCGCAAAATCGACAGGCGCAAGGCAAACCCGACCATGACACGACTGCGTTTCGCGCTGGCCCAGCATGATTTCCCCGTCGGCGCGGTAGCCGACAACGCCGCGCGGGTACGACGCCTGCTGACCGAGGCGAAGACCGGCCATGCCGCGCTGGTGGCGTTCCCCGAGTTGGCGCTGAGCGGTTATCCGCCCGAGGATCTGCTGCTGCGCCCCAGCTTTCTGGCTGCCTGCGATCGCGAACTGGAAACCCTTGCCGGTGATACCGATGGTTGCGCCGCCGTGCTGGGATTTCCGCATCGGCACGACAGCGGCGCGCTGTACAACGCGGCGGCCCTGTTGCGCGGTGGCGAAGTGGTGCAACTGGCGCACAAGCAGGTGCTGCCCAACTACGCGGTGTTCGACGAAAAGCGCTACTTCACGGCGGGCGACGCCACGTGCGTGTTCGATCTCGACGGCGTGCGTGTGGCCCTTCTGGTATGCGAGGACATCTGGGGCAGCGCGCCGATGGCCCAGGCGGCCAGCGCCGGGGCGGAACTGGCCCTGGTCATCAACGCCTCGCCCTGGGACACCACCAAGCAGGCGCAGCGCGAGGCCATGCTGGCGCGCCATGCCCGCACCAGCGGCTGCGCCATCGCCTACGTCAACCTGGTCGGCGGGCAGGACGACCTGCTGTTCGACGGTGGCTCCATGCTGGTCAATCCGGATGGCCACATCGCCGCGCGCGCGCCGGCTTTCAGCGATGCATTGCTGTTTTGCGAATTCGACGCCGCCACCCGCACCCTGCATGCCGAAGGCTGGCCCGCGGCGCAGGATGAAAACGACGAGGCCGTGCTGTATGCGGGCCTGGTCCGCGGCATCCGCGACTACGTCGGCAAGAACGGATTCAAGGACGTGCTGCTGGGGCTTTCCGGCGGCATCGACTCGGCATTGACGCTGGCATTGGCGGCAGACGCGCTGGGCCCGGAACACGTCACCGCCGTCATGCTGCCCTCGCGTTATACCTCCGAAATTTCTCACGATGGCGCTCGCATCCAGGCCGAGACGCTGGGAGTGGATTACCACGTGCTGCCGATCGAGCCGTCGTTCGAGGCCATGCTGGGCACGCTGCTGCCGGCCTTTGCCGGCAAGGCGCCAGATCTTGCCGAGGAAAACCTGCAGGCGCGCATCCGCGGCGCCATGCTGATGGCGCTCAGCAACAAGCACGGCAAGCTGCTGCTGGCCACCGGCAACAAGAGCGAAATGGCCGTCGGCTACGCCACGCTGTATGGCGACATGTGCGGAGCCTATGCGCCGCTCAAGGATGTGTACAAGACGGCGGTGTACCGGTTGGCGCGGTGGCGCAATGAAGCGGATGCCGCTCCCGCCATCCCCTGGGC
>DASSTF010000156.1:0-14755 GCA_035708045.1 Rhodanobacteraceae bacterium
AGGCTTGGGTAGTTTCGGCTTGCGCAACAGCCTGTATTCGGTCGTGCGCGATGTCGAGCAGACCGTCCCGGTGCAGATGTTCACCCCGGCCAACAGCTGGGACTTCAGCTACTCGCGCACCTTCATCGAGCCGCCGCATGCGTTGCGTGTGAAGTTCACCAACCCGGAAGCCAACGATCAGGAAGATACGCGTCTGGTCTATTGGGATGGCTACAACGAAGACGGATCTGGCGGCAACACCAAGGCGACCATCTTCGAGGAGCTGGACGCGCGGCAGACCATCGATCCTGACGCCGCGTGGCACCTGGGACGTTATCACCTTGCCGTCATGCATCTGCGTCCAACCACCTACTCATGGATGGCTGACATTGAGAACCTTGTGTGCGAGCGCGGCGACCTCGTGCACACGTCCTATGACCTGATCGGCTGGGGCAAGGCCTGGGGGCGCGTGAAGGCTGTGGACGGAACCACGGTAACACTTGATGGGCCGGTAGAGCTTGATTCGAGCAAGACCTACGCCTTCCGCGTTCGCACGGGGCCAGGCACCGGCGCCCCCGACGCGGACGGTTATGTAATCCCTGAGCAGGCGACCCAGACCATCAGTAGTTGGAGCAGCGACTCGCATGCCACTTCGGCCGATGCGACCAAGTTCGCTCGCGGCAACGGCAGTGACGATAAATTCCAACTGTATGACGCCAATGGCCGCGCGGTAACGAAAGACGCCACCATCACCGCCATCCACCAGACCGACTGGCAGGGCCGCGTTGAGCTGTCGAATGAGCCGCGCACGAACCTTGTCAATTCACTGACCGCTGCCAGTATGAGCTCAACGGTAACTGCGGCGGCTTCGTCTTTCATCATGCCGAGCGCGACGCCGGCCACGCGCTACACCTTTTCGAGTGGCAGCACTGGGTACATCCAACTTTCCAGGCAAACCACCCAGTCAAATGTACCGACGATATTCGTCGCGGAGATCCATTACGTTGCAGGGTCTGGGTATTTCGGCATCCAAGTTGCAAGAGCCGGGGATTCTGCCCCAAGATCTATCGAGACTGTAAACGTCCTGACGGGAGCCACATCACCATATGCGACGTTTGCAAACCTTGGCAACGACACTTTTTTGATTGTCGTCACACTGCCGGCGACCATGCCTGCCTATGACATCGTGGGGGCGTTATTTATCACCCCAGCCGGAAACCCGGTTCCCGCGAGCTATGACGGCGCCTCGTTTGATATCGGCGCAATTGGGTTGTACGCCAATGCGACCACGAGAGGCGCTTACACCCCCCCGGCGGTAACGGTCACCGACTACACCGACAATAACGACGGCACCATCGCGCTAGGCCAAGCCCCGCAAGGCGAGTCCAGCCCCGGTGCTGGTGATGCAGCCGTGTTGGACTGGACGGGGACGGGGACGGTCGAGGATCCAATCGACACGCTGACGCTTGCCGGCGAAATCCCCGACATGGAGCCGGGCGACCTGTTCCTGATCGGCGAAGTGAATCACGGCGTCGCTCCGCTCATCATCACCAAGATCGAACCGGACAACGACCTGACCGCCAAGATCACGGCGGTTGATGCCGCGCCCGGCATCTGGACAGCCGACAGCGGCACGCCGCCCGCTTTCGTGTCTGACATCAGCGGCAAAGCGTGGTGCGCCCCACCCAAACCGCCCGTGGTGCACATCTATGCCAGCAACAGCGCCCCCAACAACGCGGGCGTGATCGACTCGCAGGCCAACGTCAGCAACGGCTCGCCCAGCAGCGGGATCTATCGCTTCGTCACGCATCGCGGAGGCGGCGGTTGCCCCGCCGTGGATGCCATCGTGCGCATGGCCGACGGCACCGACAAGCGGGCAGGCGACATCAAGGTAGGCGATGCCATCGTCACCGCCGATCCCGTCACGCTGCAACCCGGCGTGGCCACCGTGCGCTACAGCGAAACCAAACTCATGCCGTGCGTGGAAATCGAGACGCGCAACCGGGCGCTGATCTGCTCCGTTTCCGCACCCATTCCGACACGACGCGATGGCCTGAAACTGGCTCCCGATGTCGCCGGCAGGGATGTCGCCACACTGGAAGGCTGGCATCAGGTGACCGTATTGCGCTCCGCTGGCGCGCGACAGGTGCAGCACATCGACATCAACGACGGCTGCTTCTGGTGCAACGGCATCCTGCACCACAACAAGCGCGCCCGCTTGAGCGTCGATAACCCCAATTTCACTCCACCCCGCAGCCGGACGATCCTGTAATGGCCGACTCAGCCGCCGAATATCTCGAAATCCGCTGGCGCGTCAAGGACAGCGACGAAGCGTGGGGTGCCCCGCACCGCGTGAGCGTCTACGGCGACATCGCCGTCAAGAACCTCGATTAGTCCAAGACCTACGAGTTTGAGGCCCGCGCGGTCAGCAGCTGCGGCGCAAAGTCCGCATGGGTGCCGAGCGATTATGTTGTACCGACTGTCCCCGCACCGCAAGGCACGCCCAGCCTGACGGCGCAATCGGTCGCCGATGGCGTGCACCTAGGCTGGACGATCCCGCTCGCGCAGACGGGCATCTGGTGGATCATCGAGCGCGGCACGAGCGCTACCGGCCCGTGGACGCAACGCGCCAAATTGCAGGGCACGTCCTATACCGATCCCGAAACCAGCGGCAGCACGTACTACTACCGCGTGCATGCGCAAAACTGGTTCGACGGCGCGGGGCCATACAGCAACGTCGTGTCATCGCAGGGCGTCTCCGTGGACAAGCTGGGTGATGACGTGGCCGCTGCTGCCGCTGCCGCTCAGGCCGCGCAAGACGCCGCCGACACGGCCAACGACGCACTGGCCGACATCGCCAGTGACAACGTGCTATCCAGCCCCGAAAAGCCCGTGGTCATGCGCGACTACAGCGTCATCACCACCGAGTAGGCGGGCATCGACGCGCAAGCCGACGCCTACAGCATCACCACCGAAAAGACCGCCTACGACAACGCCGTCAGCGCACTCACCACCTACCTCGGCAGCCTGCCGACAACACCCACCGCATGGGACGACAAGACGGGCAACACGCCCATCGTCGGCGCCACCTTCCGCGGCAAATTCAACGCCGTTTACGCCGCGCGCCAGACGCTGCTGAACGCCATCTATGCCGCCGCCAAGCAAGCCGCCGCCGATGCCGAGGCGAACGCTAAGGCGTACACCGACAGCGAGCTGACGGCTTACGTCGAAGCCACGATCTACGACAGCAAGATTGCCGACCTGCAATCGCAGATCGACGGCGCGATCAACAGTTACTTCTACGACTACGACGCTGCCACCACGAACGCTCCTGCAAACGGTTGGACAACTACAGCGGAAAAGGACGCCCACCTCGGCGATACCTTTACCAACGGCTGGGACGGCTCCAGCGCTGGCGGCTCCGGCACGCCTGGCGCAAGCTGGCGCTGGGCCAAATCCGGAACCACCTACTACTGGCAGGTCATCAGCGACACGGCCACACAAAAGGCGCTCGCGCTGGCCGCAGCGGCACAGGACACCGCCGACCATAAGCGGCGCAATTTCACCACGCAACCAACCACGCCCTACGACGTGGGCGACACGTGGACGCAAAACGGCGTGGTGTACGCCTGCACCACAGCCAAGACAGCCAGCGGCAGCTTCGCACAATCCGACTGGACAAAAGCGGGCGATATTACCAGCCAGAACCAGTCCGCCAGCACCGCCACCATCGGCAATCACACGCAAGATGATTTGCCATCGGGCATAAACTACGGACGGGTCGCATTGCCGTATCTGGACGGTACTGGACGCATCACCAATTTTTATGATTGGCGTGCAGCTCGACTCCGCCAATTCGACTCCCTTGCGGGAAAGCAAACGGCCAGCTTCACTGGCGGCGACGTAAGTGACATTCCCGCACCCCTCTCTGATGGCCGTGTAGGAATGGCCATCGACTTGTCCGGCAAAATCAAAACGGGTTGGTACACTGCCCGCAAAATCGCCGGTATCAACTTCGACGGCACGGCGGACATTGCTATCCCGCGCGGCAACCTGACCGGCACTATCGACAGCGTGCCGGACGGCACGAACTACCGCCGCACCGGCGCAGGATATGTCGATACCTCGGGTCGCCTCACCGCTGTCTGGGATGGCACCACCATCCGGCAAGGCACCGACATCGGGACGGCTGTCAGCCGGGCCAACACGGCACTCGACGCCAGCGGCTACCTGCGTACCCGCTTTGCCACGCCCCGCACCATTGCGGGCGTGGACTTCGATGGGTCGGCAAACATCGCTATCCCTTCGACCGGACTAAGCGACGGCACGGCGCTCGCACGCGGCGGCGACAGTATCACACGGTTTGGCGACCGTACGCTGGATTATATCGATGATTCCCCCAGCTTCGAGCGCCGCGCGACCGGCACGTATGGTGAGGTAGATGTCGCCAACGCGAATTTCACTGCGCCCATCGTAGACGGCAAAGTTCCTGGCTGGAGCATGTTTGGTGAAGCGGCCCCACTAGGTTATCGGCAACCGTCCAATTATCCCGGACAGAGCGGGCTCGATTGGACGACCACGATGGATGGCAATGGCCCGCGTCTTGACCGCAAATATCCGGTTCAGGCGGGGGATAGTGTCTACGCCTCCTGCCGGGCATATTGCTACGCGGGCGGGACGCTCTCGTTGCGGGTTGCGTGGTATGACGCCAACGATACTTTTATCTCCAATATAACCGGCACCGGAGTCGGCGTATATCCTTTGATCGAAGTGCAAGGTATCGCGCCGTCGAATGCTGCGTATTTTCAGCTGCGTTTTTTCGCCAACGCGGGTCAGTCGACGCTGCTTTTCCCCCGCGTCCGTATTAATGATGTGCGCATCGCCGGCTCAGGCGCGCGCCTTGGCGACCTGCGCAACCAGGTCGCCGTGGGCTATGCCAATTTCGGCGCTGGCTGGTCGGGCGGGAACATTTCGTATACGGCATCATCGGATGGCACGGCGACGATCAATGTTTCTTCGGCGACGTTGCAGGCGGGCTCCATCGCACTGACCTACAGCGCCTCATCCGCCTCCGTTTCCGGCGGCCATGCCGGAGGGATCAGCGTTTATTACCTGTATTACGACGATCCGGATTCCAGCGGCGGCGCCAAAACACTGCATGCCACCACCAGCCAAATCACGTCGCTTGCCAGCGATGGCCGGCGACTGGTCGGACAGATCACGGTCACGTTTCCGTCATCCGGATCGGGCTCGGGCGGCGGCGACTTTGGCTGCATTACACCAGACGCATACGTGATGATCCACCGCGCCAGCGAAACCCGCATCATCACCGCCGGGGAGCTGCAAAAGACCTACCGCACAGGCGACTACATCCGCGCTGTCGAGCCATCTACGGGGCTGGAGTGGTGGCAGCAGATCGACAGCGTGCAGCTGGGCGTGGCCAACGGTGTGACGGTGACGACGACCAACGGCTGCCAGCTCACGTGCACGGATATTGCGTGGCTTGGACAGCCCGATGGCTCACGCATTCGGGCCAAGGACACACAAGGCCAGTCGCTGTACACGCGCGCTGGCAGCAGTGAGGCATCAGTCACGACCGCCGGAACCATCGACATCGTCAAGATCATGTCCGGTGGCGTGTTCTTTCTCGCCTCGTCGGACGGCCAAAACTGGCTGGCGCACCACAACATGAAGCCACCCACCTGATTCGCCGTAAGGAAAAACCATGAGCTACACCAAGCAACCCGACACGCCGGCACAGGCAAGCAGTGACGCCATCACGGCAGTCCTCGCTTTCGCCAAGGTCGATGCCTCCGAAGCCGCGCCGCTTGCGACAGCCGCCACGACGGTGCAACTGGACAGCGGCCAAACCGTGCTGTGCTCCTGCATCCCTGCCGACCGGCCTGACACGCCCGAATTCGACCTGCTGACCGTGGCGGTGGAACTGGTGGACGGCGCCTATCGCCAGCGCGCCAACGGCAACCCCGTGTGCGTCGCGTGGTGGACATCGGTCGCGCCGGACTCGCTGGCCAGCATTACCATCGACGCCGCGCGCAAAGCCTGCCTCATGGTCGCACTGGGCGAGCCGCAGCCGCAGATCCCCGTGCCCAATCCCGACGAGAACGGGCCGATCGAGCAGGATGTTTTCCAGCTCACGCATCACGAGGCGCTTTGCCGCAGCATCCGCACGGTGATTGCTGCCGCCGATCAGGCGGCCAGTGCGCTGGCGGACGTGCTGTGAGTCCCTGACATCCAGCACGGGCAAACCCCACGCACCTTTCAGCCGATCCCTACAGCATCATTTTCGTGGCGTCAGGAAAATGGTCATGCCCCGCGAGTCAGGCCTGAACCGACCGGAGCCTTGCTACTAATCTGCTACCAATCCTGTGTGAATTAGTAGCTGGCCGACGTCAGGTGGTGGCCGATGACCGGGGCTTGTCAGGCACATCCGCAGGTTTCAGATGCGTGTAGCGTTTCAGCGTGGCCCACGATTCATGCAACGTGAACTGTGCGACCTCATGAATAGCGTAACCGCGCTCAAACAAGCGACTGGTGGCTTCGTGGCGCAGGTCATGGAAGCGAAGATTTTGAATGCCGAGCACGCTGCAGGTATCGGAAAAGGCCGTGCCGATGGATTTGGGATTGTACGGAAACACGCGTTCGTTTGTGCGCGGCTGTCGGTTGATGATGGCCCATGCTTCGGGCGTCATGCGGAACTCCTTGCGATTGCCTGTCTTGTGGCGAGGGTGCTTCACATCGTCGAGGAATGCCGTACCCACATCCGGTCGCAGGTCATCCCATCGCAAGCGCGTGATTTCCGACTCGCGCCGAGCCGTGGCTAGCGCAAACAGCATGACGTCAACCATCGGGATGTCGGAACGCGCGTCGCGGCCTCGAAGGTAGGTGAGCAGCTTTTCTTCCTCGTCAGGCTCCAGCCGCCGATCCCGATATTTCGACTTCTGGATCAACCGCCGATCGCGAAGGTTTTTAGCCGCATCGTCCATTTCCTGCATGTTGACGGGCACCCCTTTTCCCGCGCGCGCGGCTTCGAGCACGACGCGCAACCAGATCAAGTCATTGCCCGCCGTCGCCGGTCCCGCGCCTGTCCGCCGGCGCCCCTCGATGTGCGCCACGTAATCGGGTGACTTGAGCTCAGCGGCAATCCTGTCCGCGATGGCGTACCCTTTGACCCGGTTCAGATCCGCTTCCTTGGTGCGCCCCCACGGCTCATGCCCTCGCTCTGGATCCAAGTACCAGTCGAAGCACTGCCGTACCGTCCAGTAGTCCACATCCGTCTTGCCGGCGGCCACACGCTGCGCCTGTTCGCGCTCCATACGCTCCGCCCATGTCCGGGCCATGCCAAGGGTTGGGAAGCTCATGGACTGCGAGGCAAACCCCTTTCGCCGTACAATAGCCCGCCACTTCTTGCCGCGATGCTGGAATGTCGCCATGCCGATGTACCAATGCCTAGTGGGTGCAAATTTGGCACACTGACGCCGGGATCGGCAAGGATCAACCGGGAATCTTCGGGAATGCAGAGCAAGCAAAATAGCGCAGATTCACGCGAAAACAGCGGCTTAGGGCCGTGGTCGCTATGCGTGGCGCCGATGATGGACTGGACGGATCGCCACTGTCGTCGTTTTCATCGCCTGCTGTCGCCGCACGCCCGATTGTACTCGGAGATGGTCACGGCTGCCGCCCTGGTGCATGGCGACAGGGCATACCTGCTGCGTCACGGCGACGAGCATCCGTTGGCGTTGCAGCTCGGCGGCAGCGATCCGGCGGAACTGGCGCAGGCGGCGCGTTACGGCGCCGAGGCCGGTTATGACGAAATCAACCTAAACGTAGGCTGTCCGTCCGACCGTGTGCAATCGGGCCGTTTCGGCGCCTGCCTGATGCGCGAACCGGCGCTGGTCGGCGAGTGCGTGCGCGCCATGCGCGGGGCCGTCGACGTGGACGTAACGGTGAAGTGCCGCATCGGCGTGGACGACCAGGATGCCTATGCCGACCTGCAGCATTTCACCGAAACCGTGTGCGAGGCGGGCATCGAAGTGCTCGAAGTACATGCGCGCAAGGCCTGGCTCGAGGGCCTGTCGCCCAAGGAAAACCGGGACATCCCACCACTGGATTACGAGCGTGTGTACCGCCTGAAGCGCGAGTTTCCGCAACTGACGGTGGTCATCAACGGCGGCATTGCCACGGTGGACGCAGTGCTCGAGCATCTGCGATTCGTCGACGGCGTGATGCTGGGGCGTGCCGCCTACCGCGACCCGTGGATCCTGGCCGAACTGGAAACGGCGCTGTGGGGCACGCCGCTGCGCACCCGCGCCGGGGTGCTCAAGCGTTTGCGTGCACACGTCGAAGCCGAGCAACAGGCGGGAAATCCGCTCAAACACGTCGCCCGGCATGTGCTGGGGCTTTATCAAGGCCAGCCGCGGGCGCGGCGCTTTCGGCGCATTCTCAGCGAGGGGATGCATCGGGACGAGGCCGGCTGGGCGCTGGTCGAGGAGGCGCTGGCGGCGGTGGAGCGGCTGTCGGAAGCGGCCTGACTGAACCGGTCTTTCGTTCAGGTTCAGCACGAATTCAAGCCATCACGGCATCATGGCCTAATGGATAAACGGCTGAACAAGCAATTGGTGACGCACGCGCTGCAGTTGGCATGCCTGGGCTGCCTGCCGTTGACGGCGTGGGCGGGCATGCCTCCGGCACGGGCCGCCAGCAGTGCCGAAGAGCCGACGTTGATCATCATGAACCACGCCACGCTCGAACAGGCCGTGGCCAAGGTGCAGAGCAAGACGCATGGCAAGGTGCTGCGTGCCGGCACGCGTCAATATGGCAACATGACTGAATACCTCATCAAGGTTCTGACGCCGGACGGCCATGTGCGAGTGATTCCGGTTCGCTCGAAGACCGTCCCCCCTTCCGACAAGACACACAAGGAGACTCATTAGATGCGCATCCTTTTGGTGGAGGACGAGGCACCGCTGCGCGAGACGCTGGCGGCACGCCTGAAACGTGACGGCTTTGCCGTGGATACGGCGCAGGATGGCGAGGAGGGCATGTATCTCGGTCGCGAGGTACCGTTCGACCTGGCCATCATCGACCTGGGCCTGCCCAAGATGTCGGGCATGGAGCTGGTGCGAACGTTGCGCGAGGAAAAACACAGTTATCCGATCCTGATCCTGACCGCGCGCTCCAGCTGGCAGGACAAGGTCGAGGGACTCAAGCACGGCGCCGACGATTATCTGGTCAAGCCGTTCCACGTCGAGGAACTGCTGGCCCGGATCAACGCGCTGGTGCGCCGCGCCAGCGGCTGGTCCAAGCCGATTCTGGCCTGCGGGCCGATCCATCTGGACACCACGGCGCAGACGGTGACGGTCGAAGGCAAGCCGGTGGATCTCACCAGCTACGAATACAAGGTGCTGGAATACTTGATGATGCATGCCGGCGAGCTGGTCTCCAAGGCGGACTTGACCGAACACATCTATCAGCAGGATTTCGACCGCGATTCCAACGTGCTCGAAGTGTTCATCGGCCGCCTGCGTCGCAAGCTGGATCCGGAAGGCAGCATCAAGCCAATCGAGACGGTGCGCGGGCGTGGCTATCGTTTTGCCATACCTCGCAATGAAACGGAGGAAGACGAGGCCTGACGCTGCTGGTTGTCTGCTGATTGCTCATCAGGGGAGCATGAATTCTCGTGTCATCGCGGCGTCCTTTGTCATTGGCAGCGCGTTCCACTCTGGCTACCGTCCTGGTGCTGGTCGCGTTCCTGAGCCTGACGGGACTGGCGCTGGATCGGGCCTATTACGAAGGCGCACGCAGCGGTCTGCAGGATCGGTTGCAGGGTTTCGTGTATGCGCTGCTGGCCGGCACCGACGTCAATCGGGGCGGTCGGGTGCTGGTGCCCGACACCATGCCCAACGCGAATTTCCTGCGTCCGGGGTCGGGCCTGTACGCGATCATCAACGGCGCCAACGGATTCCATTGGGAATCGCCTTCGGCCATCGGTCGCAGCCTGCCGCTGGAAATGCAGCTCGAGCCGGGCAAGCCGATATTCCGCGGACCGCTGGAGACGGACGTCGGCGACGTGTACGTGTACAGCCTGGGCGTGGTCTACGAGACACCCTCGCATCAGCCGGTGCACCTGGTGTTCAGCGTGGCGCAGACGCAGACGCAGTTCGAGAACCAGCTGGCGGTCTACCGACGCACGCTGTTCGTGTGGCTGTTCGCCCTGGGCCTGGTGTTGGTGATCCTGCAGTTGTGGCTGTTGCGCTGGAGCCTTTCGCCGCTGCGACGACTGTCGGTGGATCTGGCACGCATCAAGCGTGGCGACAGCGAAAGCCTGACCGCCCATTACCCGTTCGAGTTGTCGTCGCTCACGCACAGCCTCAATGCCTTCATCCACAGCGAGCGCGAGCATCTGGCGCGCTATCGCAACACGCTGGCCGATCTTGCGCACAGCCTGAAAACGCCGCTGGCGGTGATCCGCGCGCGGCTGGATGCGGGCGACGTGGCCGCGGATCTGCATCAGGATCTGGCATCCCAGGTGCGGCGCATGGACGAGCTGGTGGCCTATCAGCTCTCGCGTGCGGCCACTTCCGGCCACCAGACTTTCGCCACGCCGGTGCCGGTGGCGACGCATGCCGAGGATCTGGTGCAAAGCCTGGAAAAGGTCTACGCCGCCAAGGGCGTGTTGTGCGAGTTCGACATCGAGGAGACGGGATGCTTTTTCTATGGCGAACAGGGCGACTTGCTGGAGTTGATGGGCAACCTGCTGGAAAACGCTTTCAAGTGGTCGCGCCATCGCGTGCTGTTGTCCATCCATGCCATTGCGGCATCTTCCGGACGCGGCCGGAACGGATTGGTGATTACGGTGGAGGACGACGGCCCCGGCATCGTCGACGACCAGATCGAGCGCGTCCTGCAGCGCGGCGTGCGTGGCGACGAGCGCGTGCATGGACACGGCATCGGTCTGGCCATCGTGCAGGACATCGTCAAGGCCTACAACGCGCAGCTGGATGTGGGGCCTTCGGAAGAGCTGGGCGGTGCCTGCTTCCGGGTACGCTTTGCCGCCGGCAGCTGACGCCGGAACGGCATGGGCAAGCCAACAGGTGCGACCGGCCGGAACGATTTACTGGATGGAACCGGGCAGCAGCGATTGCCAGCCCAGGGTGGGCGGGTTGTCCGGATTGGTGTCGGCCGGTGCGGGACTGCCGCCGCTGCGGATGGCTACCGGTGCGGTGGTGCTGTCGTTGTTGTGGCCGCTGGTTTTGCCGTTGGCGTGATGCGTGTTCGACGGCGTCGGGCCCGGTTGGTGGCCGTAACCCTGATCGGCATGCGTGGCGGCGGCATGGCTGTCGGCAGCGGTGGTATCGTTCTTGTTCTGGTGGCCGGACAGCAGGTTGCTCAAATCCGACAGGACGCCACTGCCGCTTGTCGAGGCGGCGGCCAGCGTCTGGCTGTTGACATTCAGCAATTGCGGGCACGTCGTTGCATCGGTGGCCTGGGCCGTGCCGACGGCACCGGCACCCATGACCAGACTGAGCAGCAGCAGGGACGTTTTCATGGAGAACCCCCGGGGGAACTGACACTCCAATGTGGCATCGTGGCAGAAAATGCGGGTCGGCGCCAGCATAAATTTTACGGCGATGCAACATGCTGCTCGTCGTGGTTGCGCCAATCGTTCACGGAAGCCTTAGACTTGAGGCAACGCTGATCCACTCGGCGCAATCGTCACCGGATCCGTCTGTTCGCAGAGGGTCGAGATGGCGGTGAAGGCAGGCTGGTTGCCTGTCGAGCCGGCAGCTCGGTGATCATCAGCGCTGCCTTCAGTTGTCGTACCCCATGTCGCGCATGATGAAAAATATTCTGGAACCTCGTGAAGTATTGAAAACGCTGGCTTCCGGCAAGTCGGTTTCCGGCGCCGGCCTGGCCGAGCGCATCGGCGTGACGCGCGCGGCGGTGTGGAAGCACATCGACGCCCTGCGTTCGCGCGGCCTGCCGATCGATGCCCGCACCGGCCTGGGCTACCGTCTGCCGTGGCCGACCCAGATGCTGGATGCCGCCGAGATCGAAGCGCGGCTGGATGCCGCCGACAAGGGCTTGCTGGAAGTGCACTGGGAGCTCGATTCCACCTCCAGCGAACTGGTCCGCCGCCAGGACGGTCTGCCGGATCTGTACGTGGTGCTGGCCGAGGGGCAGCAGGCGGGGCGCGGCCGGCGCGGCCGCACATGGCTGTCGCCGCCGGGGCTCAACATCTATCTGTCGTGCCTGAAGCGTTTCGAGCAGGGTTTCGCCGGCCTGTCCGGCTTGTCGCTGACCGTGGGCGTGGCCGTGGCGCAGGCGCTGGAAGACGTTGGCTTGACGGACGCGGGTCTCAAGTGGCCCAACGATGTTCTGGCCAGGGGCGGCAAGCTGGCTGGCATCCTGGTGGAACTCAATGGCGAATATCAGGGGCCGTGCGTGGCCATTGTCGGCGTCGGCGTCAACGTGCGTCTGCCGCCGAGCATGCGCGAAGGCATCGAACAGCCGGTGATGGATCTGGCCGGGTTGTGCGATGACCAGCCGCCGGATCGCAATCTCGTCGCGGCGCGTTTGGTGACGCGCCTGCGCGCCAGCCTGCGCGGCTTCGAAACCCACGGATTCAGCGCCTTCGCCGACGACTTCGCCCGCCTGGATCTGTTGCGCGGCAAGTCGCTGCGTCTGCACGGCGCGCAAGGCACCTTCGAAGGCGTTGGCGCGGGCGTGGACACGCAGGGCGCCTTGCTGGTGCGCACCGGTCAGGGCGAGGTCCGTGTGGACAGCGCCGAGGTCACGGTGCGCGCGCAGTGAAGTGGCTGATGGATCTCGGCAACACCCGCATCAAGTGGGTGATGGCCGACGCGGATGCAGGCATGGGCCCGACGCAGGCCATGGCCTGGCAAGACGATGCGGCGACCGCCATGGCCCGGGCTTTGGCAGACAGTCCGTTGCCGCAAGGCATCTGGGCCGCATCGGTGGTGGATGCCGGGCGCGAAGCCGCCGTGGAAGCCGCCATGCAATCCGCTTTCGGGCTGCCGGTGACATGGGTGCGTACACCTGCCGAGGCCTGCGGCGTGTGCAATGCCTATGCGCAACCGGAAGCGTTGGGCGTGGATCGTTTTCTGGGCATGGTGGCGGCCCATGCTGAGGGGCGTGACCCGTGCGTGCTGATCAGTTGCGGCACCGCGCTGGTGCTGGATGCGCTGGCGGCGGACGGGCGGCATCTGGGCGGTCTGATCGCCCCCGGCCCCGGCCTGATGCAGCAGGCCGTGCTCGGCGCCACCGCCCAGGTCAGACCGCAATCGCCGGGGCAACTGGCCGATGTGGCCGCCAGCACCGCCGATGCCCTGGTGTCCGGCAGCTGGCAGGCGTGCGCGGCGTTGACCGACCGCTTCATCGTGCGCATGGCCGGGCGTCTTGGCGACGCGCCGCAGGTATTGCTTGGCGGCGGCGACGCGCAGGTGCTCGAACCGTTGCTGGAGCATGCCGTCACGACCTATCCCGATGCCGTGCTCAAGGGCCTGGCCGTGTGGGCCGATGCATCCTTTGGGTAGGGCGGGCACTGCCCGCCGAATATGGCTTGCGTGTGGGTGAGCCTTCCTGGCGGGCAGTGCCCGCCCTACCCGCTCGATGCGACATCTTGAAACGGCGTCACGCCGGGACTGCCCACACCTCGCTACAATGCCCTCCGGATTTCCCTGGGATGATCCATGTTCTGGCGCCTGTTGCTGTTGCTGCTGATTGCCTTGAATGTCGGCGTGGCCGGTTGGCTGTTGTTCGGCAGGCCGTCGCATGCCATGCCGCCGGTCACGGATCCCGGGGTGCCCGAACTCAGGCTTTTGTCCGCGCAACCCGGGACTGCCGCGAAGGTGTCCGCCGCCCATGCCATCAAGGCATCCGGACAGTGCCTGCGCATAGGCCCGTTCACTACGCAATCGGGCATGCGTCAGGCTTTCGATGCGTTGATGCCCAAGGTGCCGCAAATCCAGTTTCATCAGGACGAGGTGACCCGATCCACCGGCTGGTGGGTCTATCTGCCGGCCTTCCCGACCCAGGAGCAGGCGCTGGAAGCGGCGCGCAATCTGGCCGAGCAGGGTGTGCAGGATTATTACGTGGTGACCGCCGGCGATCGGCAGAACACCGTTTCGCTGGGCCTGTTCCACAGCGAGGACAATGCGCGCCGCCGCTACACCCGCGTCAGCCAGCTGGGGTTCAAGCCGGAACTAAATCAGCGCGAGGAAACCCTTCCGGAATACTGGATCGACATCGCCTTGCCGGCACAATCAGGATTCGACTGGCACGCCCTGGTCGATGCGCCGGCAGTGAAGGCCAATGCCGTCAACTGCTTCTGACGCGTGCGAGGGTGCTGCTAGAATGGGCGTTTCGCGCCGGCATAGCTCAGTTGGTAGAGCAACCGCCTTGTAAGCGGTAGGTCGTCTGTTCGAGTCAGACTGCCGGCACCATTCCTGCCGCGATCGATGTTCAATGGGATCAATGACTTACAGTTCGATGGTAGGTGATCCCTGTCATGGGCGCAAGGCTCTGATGCTCCTTGAATGACCGTTCGATGATCGTTCATGGCTTTCATGGCCTCTGATGGCTGTACAGGGTCCGCGACGGCTTCCCATGGTGTGATGGCCTTCCCATGGCCTAGAAGATGCCGAATCTACCCCCATCTGTGACGGTACATGGCTTCCCATGGTCTCTGATGGCCTCTGAGGATTCGTGTATGACCTTCTGATGGTCTCCCATGGTG
>DASSTF010000157.1:0-28792 GCA_035708045.1 Rhodanobacteraceae bacterium
ACCGCCACGGCGAATGCCAGCCACACCAGGGCCAGCCAGTTCGCGCTGCCGAGCAGTGCGCCGATGATCGCCACGACGATGGCGGGCGGCGCCAGCACCAGCAATACGCGACCGGCGCCATGCACGTTTCCGCATTGTTCCACCCAGCGGTCGAACCAGCGCCAATCGCGCCATGTCCGCACCTGCGGCACGAAGGCCACCAGCAGCAGGGCAATCACCACGGCAAGAAATCGGAATGTCATCGTTTCGGTTCTCCGCGCGTATGCGGTTCGATTGTACCGGTCATCGTTGCCGAAGGTTCAGCCGAGGGAGGTAGGGCGGGCATTGCCCGCCAAAGAAGGCACATGCACCCACGAACCACGTTTGGCGGAGAGTGTCCCGCCCTACAGTTGCGCGAGGTCGATGTTGGCGCGCTCGCGCAGCCAATGCGCCAGCAGGTGCCAGGCCACCGACACGCGCGAGGATGGCAGCAGGCTGCCGTTGCCGATGCCGGCGACGATCTGCTCGGGCGTGAACCAGCGGGCGTCTTCCAGCTCGCCGTCGCGAAGGGTGATCTCGCGGCGGCGCGCGGTGGCGGTGAAGCCCAGCATCAGCGAAGCCGGAAACGGCCACGGTTGCGAGGAGTGGTAGTGGCAGGCATCCACGTCGACGCCGGCTTCCTCGGACACTTCGCGGCGCACGGCGGCTTCCAGGGTTTCACCGGGTTCGACGAAACCGGCCAGCGTGGAGTAGCGCCCTTCGGGCCAGCCGGCCTGGCGCCCCAGCAGGCAGGCGCCGTCATGTTCGACGATGACGATGACGGCGGGATCGGTGCGTGGAAAATGCAGCTGTCCGCAGGCGGCTCCCGTGCAACAGGCGCGGTGTCCGGCCGCCGCCAGTTTCAGTGGTGCGCCGCAGGTGCAGCAGAAGCGCGTTGCCGCCTGCCAATGGGCGAGGGCGCTGGCGTAGGCGAAAAGTCCGGCGTCGAAGGCATCCAGGCTGGCGCCGGCCTGGCGCAGGCCTGTCCATGCGATGTCGTCCCCGCTCAATGCCGCAGGCAAGTCGGTGTCAACGGGGCGCAGCATGAAATAGGCGCGATCCGCACGCATGCCCAGCAGGCTGGCCGGCGCATTCGGGCACCAGCGCATGCGTTCGCCAGCATCCAGCCAGCGCGGCGTGTCGGTGGCGCGATCGACCGGCATGCGGCCGGCGTCGTCCAGCCACAGGAAGCGGCTGTCCAGCGCGGTTTCGCGCGCCGCCAGCCAGACGGCGTCTTCACGGTATTCGGCAGCGCGATCCAGAGTGAGGTCGGCAAACGTGTTCTGGCGTGAACCGACGACGCCTGGCTGGGGCTGCAACATAAGCGGTATCAGATCGAGAAGGACGACCCGCAGCCGCAGGTGGTGCGCGCATTGGGGTTGCGAATGACGAATTGCGCGCCACTCAGCGACTCGGTGTAATCGACCTCGGCGCCGGCGAGGTATTGCAGCGACAGCGGATCGACCAGCAGGCGCACGCCGTCGCGGTCGATGGCCAAGTCGTCTTCGGCCTGATCCTCGTCGAAGGTGAAGCCGTATTGGAAGCCCGAGCAGCCGCCACCGTTGATGTACACGCGCAGCTTCAACGCCGGGTTGCCTTCTTCGTCGATCAGTTCGCGCACCTTGTGCGCGGCCGCCGCGGTGAAATCCAGCGGTGTGCCCTGGTGGCGGTAATCCGGCGTGGCGGTTTCGATGGATGTGGACATGGCGCGAACCTGCAAAATCACGTGGCCGCCGCGGGGCGGCCTGTCAAGATTACATGATGGCGGTCGCGTCCCGCATCAACCCCGACAGCCGGGACAACGCTGAATGATCCGGCGTTGTCTCAGTCGGCATCGGTCAGCAAGGCTTCCTGCTCGGACGTCTCGTCCGCGGCCTCGCTGGCGGGGCCGGTCAGCTGTCGCGGCGGTTCGTCGGCCAGCCGCATCATGCGGCCGTTGACTTCGGCGCCGGCGGCCATTTCCAGCACGCGGTAATGCACATCGCCTTCCACGCGGGCCTGGGCCGCCAGTTCCAGGCGTTCGCTGGCCACGATGTTGCCCTTGACCGTGCCGTTGATGACGGCGTTGGGAACGCGCACCTCGCCGACGACCTGGCCTTCGGCGCTCAGCGTGAACACCGCGTTGCCGTCATCGGCGGCCAGCACCGCGCCTTCGATGCTGCCGTCCAGGTGCAGGGCCCCGGAAAACTCGACGTCGCCGCGGATGGTGGTGCCACGCGCGATCAGGCTGGTGTCGCTGGCATGGCCATGGCCGTGATGGTGATCGCCGGATTTGCGTTGGTTATTGCTGAACATCGTTGCTCTCCACGGGTTTGAGTGCATCGCTCCAGTCCACGCTGCTGACGACGGATTTGCCGTGCTCGGGATTGGCCTCGATGCGCAATCGATTGGGAATGAAATCTTCAGGCAGCATCAGCGTGCCGTGAACCTGCTGGAAATAGCGGAAGCCGAAATCGAGGCCGGTCGCCTCGTCGTGGCCGCTCAGCTTGTCCCACGACAGGCGGGTCAGATGCCCCTTGAGAATGCCTTCCACGGCCACCTGTATGGCGCCCTTCACTTCGCTGCCGCGTTTGACGTTGTGGGTAAGGGTGACGGTGATGTTCCAGGCGCGCGAATTACCCACCCGCGTCAGATGGACGTCCTGGATGCGCAAGCCATGGTGCTGTGCGCCGCCGCCGATCAGGTGGCTGTAGAAGGCGAGGTCCGCGCGCAGACCGTTGATTTTTTCCTCGCGCTTGGCCAGCGTGTCCTTGAGCGACAGCGTGGCCACCTGCGACACCTGCAGCGAACGCGTCAACGTGGCCACTTGCTGTTGCAGGGTGCTGTTTTCCTCTTGCAACTGATGGCTTTCAGTGCGATCGACCGAGGCCAGCGGCCCGCGATCCGTGGCCAGGTACACGCCTCCGCCGACGACCAGCAGACTGAGCGCCCAGATCAAGGCCACCCACAACCAGCGGCGGCGGCGCACACCCGGGTCGTCCACGGTCTGGACGACATAGCGCGGTGGTGGTCGGGAATTCATGCGGTCGTGCCGGGAAAAGTCTTATATAGCCATCCCGTGAACGGAGCGTCAAGGAACAGGCGCGGGAAATGCGGGCGCGCGCCCGGTTTGCACGCCGCCGGCCCATCGCCGCGATCGTGAACAAGGGACGTGCGGCAGGTCGCCTATACTGTCGTCCGGTTCGGTTGCGGAGTCGACGCATGCTTTGGCTGATGGCGTTTCACGTGATTTTCGTGGTCACCTGGTTTGCCGGGCTGTTCTACCTGCCGCGCCTTTTCATCTACCACGTGGAAGCCACGGAACCGGCATTGCGCGAGCGTTTCAGGGTCATGGAGCGGCGTCTGCTCGGCATCACCCACATCGGCGGCGCGCTGGCGGTGATCTTCGGCCTGTCGCTGGTCGGCTGGTGGATGGCGCACGACCCGGCCTACCTGTTCGCGCGAGGCTGGTTCCACGTCAAGCTGGCGCTGGTGGCGCTGCTGATCGTCTACCATGTCATGCTGGTGCGCATGACGCGGCAACTGGCGCGCGACAACCTGCGCTGGTCGAGCCGCGCGCTGCGCATCTTCAACGAGATTCCGGCGCTGCTCCTGATCGGCATCGTGATCATGGTGGTCGTCAAACCTTTCTGATGCCCTCAACCCCGCGCTTTTTTCGCGCGCGCGTGTAGGAGCCTGCCTGCAGGCGATGGCTCGATTAGCGGAATAATCCAACCATCGCCTGCAGGCAGGCTCCTACAACAACAACGGCAATATGCGCGCGTCGCTCAGTCACCCACCTTGGTCTGCAGATAATTGGCCTCGCCCAGCGCCTTGACCAGATCCAGCTGGGTTTCCAGCCAGTCGATGTGGTCTTCCTCGGACTTCAAAATGTCCTCGAACAATTCACGGCTGGTGTAGTCGCCAACCTGCTCGCAGTGCGCGATGGCGGGCTTGAGGTCGGCCAGGGCCGCGTGTTCCAGCTTCAGGTCGCATTCCAGCGCCTCGACCGGCGTCTGCCCGATCAGCAGCTTGCCGAGTCGCTGCAGGTTGGGCAGGCCCTCCAGAAACAGGATGCGCTCGATCAGCGCGTCGGCATGCTTCATCTCGTCGATCGACTCGTGGTACTCGTGCTCGGCCAGCTCCTTGTAGCCCCAGTTGCGGTACATGCGCGAATGCAGGAAATACTGGTTGATCGCCGTCAGCTCGTTGGTGAGCTGGGTGTTGAGGTATTCGATGACTTGCTTGTCGCCTTGCATGACCGTCTCCGGATTCGAGGGGATGGGCACGACTATAGCGCCACGCAAAAAAGCATGACGAAACGCAAATGGGGATGGTTCGCGGGTGCGTTGGCGACGGCGCCGCGCGGCGTCAGGCGGCGACGGTCAGCGGCAGATCGAGGCAGATTTCCTTGCGTACCGCTTCGTTGAACACGCGGCGCGCTTCGGGCTCGCAGCAACCGCAGCAGGTCGAGCAGCCGGTGCACGCCTGCAGCTCGGCAAAGCTGCGCACGCCGTCCTCCGCCGCCTGGCGGATGTCTTTGTCGGTCACGGATTGGCAGATGCAGACGTACATGGCATTCCTCTCGAATGCCATTTGAACGCAAATGCGAATGATTGTCAATATGACGACGATGCGACCCGTGACGGCCCCTGCCGCTCTACCTCGGGCTTTGGCGGCCGGCCCACGCGCACCCGGCAGGCATCCTCCACCGTCGGCGCAAACTGGCGCAGGGCGCGCTCGTAGACCTGCCGCTTGAACGACACCACGTGCAGCGCCGGGTACCAGAAGTCCACCCAGCGCCAGGAATCGAACTCGGGCTTCTCCGACGCATCCAGGCACAGATGCTTCTCGCGCCCGACGAAACGCAGCAGGAACCAGACCTGCTTCTGGCCGATGCACACCGGTCGCTGATGGCGGCGCACGTAGCGCCGGGGCAGGCGATAGCGCAGCCAGCCGGGCGTGGTGGCCAGCACTTCCACATGCGCGGGATCGAGGCCGGTTTCTTCCTGCAGCTCGCGGTACATAGCTTCCAGCGGCGTCTCGTCGCTGCGCATGCCGCCCTGCGGAAACTGCCAGCCGTCACGATGCACGCGACGCGCCCAGAACAGGCGTCCGTCGTCATTCAGCAGCACAATGCCCACATTGGGGCGGTATCCGTCAGCATCGATCATGCCGGCCTCCTCGCGGGCCGCTCGCGACCGCTGCCGCAACACGCACATCGCGCTGCGGGAACGCGGCCAATGGCAACGATGCTGCCACACCCCGCACAAGCCGGCAAGACACGCCGACAAACGCAGCACTTGAACCGGAAGGCCGCCGCCACTACACTTGCGCGCCCTGCGCACAGGCGTTGCCTGCGCCGCACATGGCTATGTAGCTCAGCTGGTTAGAGCACGGCACTCATAATGCCGGGGTCGGTGGTTCGAGTCCACCCATAGCCACCATTTTCAATGGATAAACAGCAACTTACGGAAACAAAGCCCGCTTCGAACGCGGGCTTTTCCGTGCCTGGTTACCTCAATCCATCCCGTATCACGTCGACCGCATGCCCGACAACCGGCTTGTGTCTGGTTGTGCCTGATTCTGTATACAAACTCAGCAGGTCAAATCGACTACCACTAAGAATAATGACCTTGGCATTAGCAAATATGTCCCCAACGACACCCATGCTTGGTGTAAAACCGGTCATCGTTCATACGAAGCGACCCACCCGCAGTTGCCGTCGACCAAGCTTTACATGTTCAATGGCTGTAGGAAGCAGGGTATTTGGAACACGGGGGCCACACTGTGGACGTTTTCGAGCTCAGACAACATCTGATTGGGGACTACAGCAAATTTGCCCAGTCGTTCACTCAGATTCATGCTGAAGACATCAGCAACAGCATCAAGCAGCAGTACCAAAGCGGTCGCTACTGGCCAGATCCGCTGATTCAAATCAACCCGCGTTACCAGAAGGGGCGAACCACGGCCGAATTGGCGTCCACAGGCCTCCTGCTGGACAAAACAGCAAAGAGCTTCGAGCTTCCGCTTTACAAACACCAAGACTATGCCATCGAGCTGGCAGCGAAGAAACGAAGCTTCGTGGTCACCACAGGTACAGGCTCTGGTAAATCCCTATGCTTCTTCATTCCGATTGCCGATGCCGTACTGAGGGCTAAGCAGGCCGACTCAACGCCCCGTACTCGGGCCATCGTCATCTACCCCATGAATGCGCTGGCCAACAGCCAGCGTGACGAACTGGAAAAGTTCCTCGGCAAACGTGGTCCGGTCACATTCGGGCGCTACACCGGTCAGGAAGATGCTGATGAGCGTCAACGCATCAAAGACGACCCACCGGATATCCTGCTGACCAATTTCATGATGCTCGAACTGTTGATGACCCGGCAGAGCGAGCTGGACCGCAAGGTCATCGAAAACTGCGAAGGCCTTCAGTTCCTGGTATTGGACGAACTACATACCTACCGTGGTCGACAAGGCGCGGATGTCGCCATGCTGGTGCGCCGCGTACGAGAGCGACTGGCGCCCAAGGGACTGCATTGCATCGGCACCTCCGCCACCATGGCCAGTGGCGGCTCTTCAAAAGAGCGCAACCAGAAAGTGGCCGAGGTTGCTTCCACCCTGTTTGCCACCGACATCGCCCCCTCGGACATCATTACCGAGGATCTGGAGCGAGCCACCGACCCCACTCGTACAGCCGAATCAGTACGCCCAGAGCTTCCTGCCGCAATCTCAAGCGGTATTCCCGAAAACATATCGGACGAGCAACTAAGCACTCATCCACTAGCGATCTGGGTAGAAACCCGTCTGGGCATTACCCGAGTCCAAGGAGGCAAATGGGTCCGTGCCAAGCCTTTGACGGTGGCCACTGCCAGCCAGAAACTCAGTGAAGAGTCCGGTTGTGACCTGAACGACTGCCGCAAAGCACTACAGCAACTTCTGCTGGTCGCCGCCAACCCGGAAAACGAACGTATCCAACAGCCACACGCTAGCGACAGGGCCTTTTTTGCCTTCCGTCTGCACCAGTTCATCAGCGGCGCCGGTACCGCGTACACCACGCTGGATGTACCAGGCCAACGTCCCGTCGCACTGGAAGGCCAGCAATTCCTTCCAGGGGATTCCGATAAAAGACTCTATGCTGCCCATTTTTGCCGCAGTTGCGGACAGGAGTACCTGTCTGTACGGTACGTTCGCGAGTCCGATGGCCTCCAGTTGTTGCCGCGTGACATCGACGACGCGCCAATCCGAGGAACCGACGACAAGGATGACACAACCGACGGTGATGCCGATGCATGCGACGAACGACCAGGATTCGTTCTCGTTACGTCCAAACAGGATCCACTAGCCTTTCAGGGTCGCGAGGAAGACTACCCGGAGTCATGGTTCCAGCTCACGAGCAAGGGCGAGCTACGCCTGCGTCCGAATTACCGACGCCTGCGTCCCGAGTCGATCCAGGTCGAACCCAACGGCCACGTCGGTTCCGGCCATGAAGCGTGGTTCATCCCAGGCAAGTTCCGCTTCTGCCTGCGTTGCGGGGCCACCTACGGTGCACAAGGCAAGGACAGCAACCGCCTTTCGTCACTTTCGGCCGAAGGCCGCAGCTCGGCAACCACCCTGCTGGCATCCAGCGCCGTACGCTGGATGCATTCACAAAGCGAAGGCGTCGATTTCAACAAGCGCAAGCTTCTCGGGTTCACGGACAACCGACAGGATGCCGCGCTCCAGGCAGGCCATTTCAACGACTTCACATTCGTCAGTCTCCTGCGCGGCGCGGTATTCCGTGCACTGCGCCAAGCCGGGCCCGCCGGACTGATCGACAGCGACATTGGCTCTGCAGTCCGGCATGCTCTGGGCTTTGATCAGACGATACCGAGTGGACAGAACCCGGCACAGACGCGCCGTGTCGAGTGGCTGCAGGATCCGACCATTCATGGTGTTGATCTGCAAACAGCGCAAAACGCCATGCGGTTCGTTTTGGCCTATCGAGCCTGGTACGACCAGCGTCGAGGATGGCGATACACCAATCCAAATCTGGAAGAACTGGGTCTCCTGACTGTCGATTACGTCGATCTGGACACGTTTTGCGCCGACGCAACACGCTTCCGCCAAACCGTACCATTGCTGCAAAATGCCAGCGCCGAGGTCCGCCTGCGAGCCTTTCGCTGCTTGTTCGATTACATGCGGCGCGGCCTGGCAGTCGATGCAAGCGCGCTCGACCCTCGGCAGTTGGAAAAACAGAAGGACGAGGCACAACGCTTCCTCAAGATGCCTTGGACTTTCGGTGCCGACGAGCGCCTCTCGAGTTGGCGATGGTTCTTCCTGAACTCCCCGGAAAGTAAGAATAGGTATGGCAAGGACGAGGATCTGATCCTGCGTGGCGGGTTGCGTACACGACTGGGCAAGCAACTGCGTAGTAGCGACATCTGGGGCAACCCGGACGCTAGCACGTTGAACACCAGTGACTACAACGCGCTAGTCGATGACATGATCCGCCTCGCACAGACCGGCGGTTTCATCCGCAAAGACGAGAACACACTGTTTGGCGTCCCCGGCTTTCAGCTCAACGGAGGCCGCGTTTTGTTTCGTGAGGGTTCGGGGACGGAGGATCACGACAACCACTATCAACGTCTCAACAACTACTTTGCCGACCACTATGCCGCCGTGGCTCAGGTCCTCGGCAACAACGCCGACAGTCTGTTTTCCTTGGAGTCACGCGAACACACGGCCCAGGTGGAACAACAGTTGCGCCAACTTCGCGAAACGCGCTTCCGCTACGGGACCAAAGAACAAAACGAGCTGGCCGATAGGGAAGCAAAGGATCTCGCAACCCAATACGGCGAGCCGGCGCGCTTTCTTCCTGTCATGTTCTGCTCACCCACCATGGAACTGGGCGTAGACATATCGGCGCTCAATGCCGTTTACTTGCGCAACGTACCACCTACACCGGCCAACTACGTCCAGCGAGCCGGTCGCGCCGGTCGCAGCGGCCAGGCCGCCCTGGTAGTGACCTATTGCGCGGCGCGCAGCCCGCACGACCAATACTTCTTCCGCAACCCTGAAGCGATGGTGCACGGTGTTGTTCGCGCGCCCATGATCGACCTGGCTAACCAGGAGCTAATCCTCAGCCACCTCCATGCCATTTGGCTGGCGAGCAGCCAGCATGAGCTGGAAACGTCCATCGCTTCCATCGTCAATCCGGATCTCCCCGGTCGCCCGATCCGTCCAGACCTCATGCAAATGCTCTGTACGGACCAGGCAGCCGAGCACGCTCGCCAGCGTGCGGCAAGAGTATTGCAGCATGTGGAGTCCCACCTGACCGGCGAGCGAGCTCCCTGGTACACCAATGCCGCTGACTTTGCGTCAAACGCCATCAAACAGGCACCCGCCGCCTTTCGTGAGTCCTTCAAACGCTGGCGTGACCTCTTTGATGCCGCCGTCCGTCAACGCGACATGGCCCGGCGTGTCCTGGACTGTTACACGGCAACCAGCAACCGCGAACGCAAGGAAGCCAGTCGCCGCCAGCACCAGGCCGACAACCAGATCAATCTCCTTCTCCACGACAAGGGCAGCCGCAACAGCGACTTCTATACGTATCGGTATCTCGCCACCGAAGGCTTCCTGCCCGGGTACAACTTCCCGCGCCTGCCACTGATGGCCTACGTCCCCGGACACCGCAATGGCAAAAAAGGCGATACGTTCCTGCAACGTCCCCGCTTCCTCGGCCTCTCCGAATTCGGCCCGCGCAGCCTCGTTTACCACGAGGGACGCGCTTACCGAGTCGTCCGTGTACGCATCACCGCCGCCAATGAGGAAAGCGCGTCCGAAGGCGGCACGCTCGTCACCCGTGCCGTGCGCATCTGCAAAGGCTGCGGTGCCGCGCACTTCGACCAGCACTCCAACGATTGCCACGCCTGCGGCCTGCCGTTGGCCGATGCCCAGAAAATCGGCTCTCTGTTCAAGATCGAAAATGTCGACACGCAACCAGCCGAACGCATCACCGCCAACGATGAAGACCGGCAGCGCCAGGCCTTCGAACTGCAAACCACCTTCCAGTGGGCCATACGCAATGGCCAACCGGACGTTCGCAGTGTCCGGGCAGCCGATGACGAAGGTGACATCCTTCAACTGCATTACGGCGCCGGCGCTACCATCACTCGCATCAACAAGGGTATGCGCCGCCGTCGCGACCCGTCCGTTTACGGCTTTCTCGTCAACCCGACCAATGGTTGGTTTGCCCGCGAAGAAGATGCCGACAACGGAGAAAATGACCCGAACCACGTGCTCCCGCAACGTATCGTCCCCTTCGTGGAAGACCACAAAAACGCGCTGCTATTACAACCGGAAGGCGACTGGGGCGAGGGGACGCTGACCACGTTGCAATATGCACTCAAACGCGGCATCGAAGCCCAATTCCAGTTGGAAGAATCGGAGCTTCTGGCCGAACCCGTGCCCGATGCAGCCGCGCGCTCAGGCATTCTGTTTTACGAAGCCACCGAGGGCGGAGCCGGCGTGCTCACGCGCCTGGCTTTCGATCCGGACGCGTTGGCCCAAGTAGCCCGTCGCGCCCTCGGCGTTATGCACCTCGATATCCCGGACGATGAAGACGCGTCGTTGCCACCCTTGGCCGACCTGCATGATGTGGACGGCACCGAATGTGTCGCCGGTTGCTACCGCTGCCTGTTGTCCTACTACAACCAGCCGCAACACGAACAAATCGACCGTCGCGACCAAGAAGTCCGCCGTCAGCTGTGGCGTTTGGCGCACATCCGCACGAAGTTGATGGATCGCCAACCTGCGCCGCTCATCCCGGATACCTCGCCGGAACCTACGGGCTGGGCCGCCGAGTGGATGCAACACGCCGAAAAATTTCACCTGCCGGCGCCGGCCCACACCCATGTCAACGAAAGCCTCATCCTGCATTGGCCCGACCATTACGTCGCCATCGCCCTGCCGGACAACCCGCGCGACATGCAAGCGGCATGGGAAGATAAAGGTTATACCTTTGTGCGCTTTGCCCCAGACACCACCACCTGGCCCGCCAAACTGGCGCAAGTCGCGCGTCTATTGGGTTTGAGTACGGAAAACGCATGAACGAAATCGCCTCCCGCTTCGCTCCCGGCAGCCTGGTCCGCGTGCGTGGTCGCGACTGGATTGTTCAGCCGGGCAGCGTGGCGCCGCAACTGCGCCTGCGCCCCCTGTCGGGGAGCAAGGAAGACAGTACGCTGATCCATGTCGACCTTGAACCCGGCATCAAATCGGCCCATTTCCCGGCACCCAAACCCTCGCAAGAAGGCAGTCAGGATGAAGCCGCACTGCTGTCCGATGCGTTGCGCATGGCACTGCGTCGCGGCGCCGGCCCTTTCCGTTGCTTTGGCAACATCGCGGTAGAACCCAGAACCTACCAACTGGTTCCCCTGCTCATGGCCCTGCGCCTGGACCCCGTACGCCTGCTGCTGGCCGATGACGTTGGCATCGGCAAAACCATCGAAGCCGGCTTGATTGCCCGCGAATTGATGGACCGCGGTGAAATCGAGCGCATGACCGTACTGTGCCCACCGCACTTGGTCGAACAATGGGTCAACGAGCTGGAACAGCGCTTCCATCTCAAAGCCGCCGCCGTCACGGCTGTCAGCGTGAAGCGATTGGAGCGCGGCCTGCCCATCGGCGAATCTCTGTTCAAGGTGCATCCGATCACGGTCGTCAGCCTCGATTACATCAAGAGCGATCGCCACCGCAACGACTTCATCCGCGCCTGCCCTGAATTGGTCATCGTGGATGAGGCCCACACCTGCATCGGCAAGGGGCATGCACGGCACCAGCGCTACGCCTTGCTCAAGGATCTTGCCGGTGACGTGGAACGCCACCTGCTGCTGCTTACCGCCACGCCTCACAGTGGCGACCAGGAAGCCTTCTACAACCTGCTGGCATTGCTCAAACCCGAATTTGCCGAACTGGCCACCGACGCCAGTCAAGAGAAAAAAGCCCTGCGTGAAGCCTTGGCCTTGCACTTCGTGCAGCGCCGCCGCGCCGATATCGACGAATGGCACGACGGTGGCATTTTCCCTCGCCGTGAAACCGCGGAAGACACCTACAAACTCAGCGGCGAATGGGAACAATTTTTCCAGAACGTCCTGGACTACTGCGCCGAAGTAACTGCCGCCGGGGGTGACGAACGCCGCCAGCGCCTCAACTTCTGGGGCACCCTCGCGCTGATGCGCTGTGTTTCCAGCAGCCCGGCAGCCGCCGTCCAGGCACTGCGCACGCGCCTTGCGTCCGAGCAAGGCGCCGAACCCGAAAGCATGATCGAGCAGCTGTTTGACGGCTCCGAAGACGACTTGACCGAGGACGATGTGGCACCCGCTGCCGATATCGGCAGCCCTGAAATCCGTGAGCTGTTGCAACATGCAGAAGGCCTGTCTGGCCAATCCGATCCCAAACTGGCCCTGTTGACCAAACATCTTAAAACGCTGCTCAAGGATGGTTTCAACCCGGTCATCTTTTGCCGCTACATCGCCACCGCCCATTACTTGAAGGACCAATTGACCGGCAGCTTCAAGAAAAGCATTCAGATCGATGCGGTGACCGGCGAATATCCACCCGAAGAACGCGAACGTCGCGTCGAGGCCATGAGCGAGGCCGAGCAGCGCATTCTGATTGCCACCGATTGCCTCTCCGAGGGCATCAATCTGCAGGATCATTTCGATGCGGCCATCCACTACGACCTGTCGTGGAACCCGACGCGCCATGAGCAGCGCGAAGGCCGCGTGGACCGCTTCGGTCAACCTGCCAAGGTGGTACGCACCTTGCTCCTCTACGGTTCCGACAATCCGGTCGATGGCGCCGTCCTGCAAGTCATCCTGCGCAAGGCCGAAAGCATCCGCAAGGAACTTGGCGTGCCCGTGCCGCTACCCGACGACGAACACAACCTCACCCAAGCCTTGATGAAGGCGGTGATGTTGCGCCAGTCGCGCAGCACCCAGGGCGAACTGTTTGATGTCGGCCAACTGGAAGAAAGCCAGGCACTGGACATCACCTGGACGGACATGGCCGAGCGCGCCAAGAAAAACAAGACCATCTTTGCCCAGCGCAGCCTGCACCCGGAAGACGTCATCCCCGAGTGGGAACGCATGCAGCATGTACTCGGCAACCACGACGATGTGCAACGCTTTGTTTCACGCGCCATGGAACGCCTCGGCGCCACCCTCCACCCACGGCACCGCGGTGGTGCCAACGCACCCTTGCGGGCACTCCCCGACGCCTTGCGTGAGCGTCTGCTGGCCGAACAGATGGAATCCGAACTGGCGCTGGATTTTGTCCAGCCCACGGCACCTGGCTGCACCTTCATCCATCGCAGTCATCCGCTGGTCACCACGCTGGCCGACGAACTGCTGGAACGTGCCTTGAGCGATGAAGCATCCGACACCCACCAGCTCGCGCGCCTGGGGCGCACCGGCGTGTGGCGCAGTGCCAGCGTGGATACCGTGACCACCATCGCGCTGCTGCGCCTGCGCCATCAACTGACTTTGGATCGCCGTGGCACCAACCACGTCCTGCTGGTGGAAGAGGCACTCCCCGTCGCTTGGCAAGGTCGCAACCAGCCCACCGAACTCACCGGTGAAAAACTGCTGGCATGGTTGGCCGCGCCAGCCATTGGCAACCTGCCGGACAGCGTCCGCGAACGCGAAAAAGTCCAAGCCCTGCAAATGATCGACACACGCCAAGACGACCTTCAGGCACTGGCCGAAACCCAGGCCCAACGCCTGTTGGCCGACCACCGCCGCGTCCGCGATGCAGCCAATGCGCGCGGTAGCTACGCCGTCAAGGCGCTGCAGCCGGTGGATGTCATCGCCACGTATATGCTGCTGCCGGGAGCGACCGCATGAGCCGCCGCCCGGACCACGCGCTGTTGGCTTTCGAAGCGCTCACCATCGAAGGCGGTCTGCTGCCTGCCGAATGGCTGGGCAAAATAGCCGCACTCAAGGCCAAACACCAAGCGGCCAGCGATTACGGCATCCCCAAAGGGCTCAACCTGCGTGACGAACTGGGCCGCTACTGGCGTATCGCCACCGCGCAATGGCACGACTTTGACCGTGCCCGCAACCACACCGACGAACCGCATGCCGTGACCCGACGCTTCGTCACGACCCTGTTGCGCGATGTGTTCGGCTTTACCGATCTCGCACCGGAGCAGGCACCCGTCAGCATCGACGAGCGACTCTACCCCCTGACTGCCCAGGCACGGGAAGGCCGTGTACCACTGGTGGTGGCCGCGCACAACCAGCGCCTGGAAGGACGCGATATCCGCTTCGGCGATGACGGTCGCCAGCGCAGCGCTTTCGGCCTGTTGCAGGATTACCTGAACGCCGCCGAGCCCGCACTGTGGGGCCTGGCCAGCAACGGTTGCATCGTACGTCTGGCCCGAGACAACGCCAGCTTTACCCGGCCGGCGTGGATCGAGGCCGATCTGGAGCGCATCTTCGGTGAAGAACGCTTTGCCGACTTCTCCGCCTTGTGGCTGTTGATCCATGCCAGTCGTTTCGGCAACGCCGGCGATTCGCGTCAGGCATGTGCGCTGGAAACCTGGCACGAAGCCAGCCGCGAAGAAGGCATGCGCGCCCGCGACAAGTTGCGCCAGACCGTCCATGACGCCTTGCTCGACCTCGGCCAGGGCTTTCTTGCTACCCCCGGCAATACCGAGTTGCGTGAAAAAATCGGCCACACCCTCACGCCCACGGCCTACTTCCAGCAACTGCTGCGTCTGGTCTACCGGCTGATCTTCCTGCTCACCATCGAAGAACGCGGCCTGCTGCATCCCGAAGACAGCGCTGCCGAGACGGTTGAGCTGTATCGCAAAGGCTATTCCCTGCACCATCTGCGCGAGCGCTCACGCCGCCGCCGTGCCTTCGACCGTCATCATGACGTGTGGCAAGGCCTGAAGCCGGTCTTTACCGGCCTGGCTCACGGCCAACCGCTACTGGCCTTGCCCGCACTCGGCGGCTTGTTTGCCGATGACCAGTGCGCGGATCTGGACGCCGCCGACCTCGGCAACAGCGCCCTGCTGTCCGCCATCTACCGCCTCACCTGGATGCACGAAGACGGCGCACTGGTGCGTATCAACTGGCGCGACATGGGCCCGGAGGAATTTGGCAGCGTGTACGAAAGCCTGCTGGAGTTGGTACCCGACGTCAGCGCCGACGGCCGCCGCTTCGATTTTGCCGACCCCACGCAAGCCAAGGGCAATCAGCGCAAAACCACCGGCAGCTACTACACCCCCGATGTACTGGTGCAGGAGTTGCTGGATTCGGCCCTGCAACCCGTGATTGAACAACGTCTGGCCGCCGCCGACGATCAGGAACAGGCCCTGCTGGCCATCACCGTGTGCGATCCCGCCTGCGGCAGTGGCCACTTCCTGCTTGCCGCCGCACGTCGCATGGCCAACCAGTTGGCGCGTCTGCGCGCCCAGGGCACCCCCAGCGGTGACGATTTCCGCCACGCGCTGCGCGATGTCATCGGTCACTGCATTTATGGCGTGGACATGAATCCCATGGCGCTGGAGCTGGCGCGCATGTCGCTGTGGCTGGAGGCCATGACCCCGGACAAGCCATTGGGTTTTCTGGACCACCACCTGCAATGCGGCGATGCCTTGCTGGGTCTTGCCGACCTCGCCGTGCTGGAACAAGGCATCCCGAAAGATGCCTTCAAAGCGCTTTCCGGCGACGACAAGGCCGTATGCAAAGCCCTCAGTCAGCAAAACAGTACGGAACTCAAAAACCTGAAGCGGCGCGCCGATGCCGCGACCACCGGTGGGCAATACGAACTGGCGACCACACGCAACCACGGCCTCGACGCCCTGCGCGCGCTGGAAGCCATGCCCGAAGCCAGCCTGGACGACATCGCCGCCAAGCAGGCTGCTTGGCAGGTCTTTGCCGACCAGGCCGTCGACAGCCCCTTGCGTCATGCAGCAGACATGTACATGGCGGCCTTTCTGTTGCCCAAGGCCCGCGCCACGAAAGCGTTCACACCGACCACCGGCAGCGTGTTGATGGAACTTGCCGGCCAGCATGGCCAACCGGGCCACGTCACCAAACGGGAAGCCGCTCGAACAGCCTGCAACGATGCTCGCGTGCTGCATTGGCCGCTGGCCTTCCCGCTGGTGTTTGCTGCTGAAGGCTTTAGCTGCATGCTGGCCAATCCGCCATGGGAGCGCATCAAGCTGCAGGAACAGGAGTTCTTCGCCAGCCGCAACCGCGACATCGCCCAGGCCAAAAACAAAGCCGAACGCAGCCAGCGCATCCAGTGGCTGGCCGAAGGCATGTTGGCCGCACACCTGAACCCGGAAGAAGGGCGCATGGACAACGTGGCTGCTGCCGAACAGCGTTTGTATGCGGACTTCATGCACGCCCGTCGTACTGCCGAGGCCACCAGTGTTTTTGCCCACGTCAAGGGCGAGGACGGCGGCCGCTACCCGCTTACCGGCGTGGGCGACGTCAACACCTATGCCCTGTTTGCCGAAACCATCAGTGGACTCGCCGCCGAGTCAGGCCGAGCTGGCTTCATCGTTCCCACAGGCATTGCCACTGATGACAGCACCAAGGCATTTTTCGGCGACATCACCCAACGCGGCCGCTTGATCAGCTTGTACGACTTCGAGAACCGCGACAAGTTATTCCCGGCGGTTGATAGCCGCCAGAAGTTCTGCCTGCTGACCCTCGGTGCTGCGGACGAAGCCACGTTCATCTGCTTTGCCACGCAAGTCGCGCAACTGGCCGATGCTCGCCGTCGCTTCACACTGGCCCCGAACGACTTCCGCCTCATCAATCCCAACACTCTGACCTGTCCAGTATTCCGTACCAAACGCGATGCCGAGCTGACCAAAAAGCTCTATCGCGCCGCGCCGGTGCTCATTGATGAAACCCGCAATGATGGTAACTCGTGGGGCATCCGCTTCATAGCGATGTTCCACATGTCCAACGACAGCCACCTATTTGCCGCTGCACCGGACGAAGGCCGGCTACCTTTGTACGAAGGCAAAATGGTTCAAGCTTACGACCATCGTGCGGCCAGTGTTGTTGTAAACACCGGGAATTCAGTACGTCCAGGACAACCTAATGAAACGCCTCATCGTGAACATACTGACCCCAACTACTCGGTCAAGCCACAGTACTGGATTAGCAAAGTAGATGTTGATGCGTGTTTATCCGAGGTATGGAACCATCGTTGGCTGGCGACTTTCAAAAGCGTAACCAGTCCTTCGAATGAGCGTACCTTTATTTCTTGCATTGTTCCCTACGTAGGCTTGTCAAACTCCCTAATTGGTCTCTTGCCTCGTGCTTCGATGAGGCACATGGTTGCGCTATACGCAAATTTGAACGCATTGGTCTTTGACTACGTGGTGCGAAATAAAGTTGGTGGCGTTAACCTAAATTTTTTCCTAGTGCAACAGTTTCCCGTGCTACCACCCGGCCGCTACACCGACACCGACCTTGCCTTCATCGTCCCGCGCGTGCTGGAGCTGACCTACACCGCGCACGACCTGGTCGACTGGGCCGCCGAACTGGGCTACGAAGGCGAACCCTTCGCTTTCGACCTCACCCACCGCGCCCAACTGCGCGCCGAGCTGGATGCGTACTACGCTCACCTCTACGGCCTCACCGGCGACGAGCTGCGCTACATCCTCGACCCCAGCGAGATCGAAGGCGATGATTACCCCTCCGAAACCTTCCGCGTGCTCAAAAACAACGAACTGCGCGAATTCGGCGAATACCGCACCCAACGCCTCGTCCTCGACGCCTGGGATTCTTTGAACAAAAGCAAGCCCGCCAGCCTACCGGCGTTTCCCCGTGTGCAACTTACTCCGGCCCATGTGCCACAGCGTCGGCATGAGCCACTCCCCGAATATTTGCCCACTGCCATGCCTTGCTGTGAAGCCGAAGACTGGCTTGCCGGAGTGGTGTGCGATGTGCTGTACGAGGCTGGTCCTCTGTCGGAAAGTGTCCTGTTCGACATACTGATCACCAAATTGCCAACCGAAGCACCGCACATCGACGTATGGAAAACATGGATAAGCTCGAACCAGTCAGGCCGACAGCCAGATATGGCCCGCTGGTTTCGTGAGCAACTAGGTCTTCCCGCGTCAGGCGATCTGTACATCCCCGATGATGCCGACCTGACGGCATTCCTCGGTGACAACCGAACTCGTGAACTCGCCTCAATACTGATAACCACCTATCGAACACAAGAGTCTGATGCCGAACAGGCTCTTGCACGAGCACAGAAGCTGTCGGCAAGCACGAACGGTCAGAAACATGGAAAGCAAGCATGAGGTAGACACGCATGGTCGAAGTTCAAACATCCAGCCACCCCCAACGCACCACCCCGCGGTTATGGGTGGAAACATTATGGTTACTGGACTCACTGGATACCTCCAAGCCATTGCGTGAAATCCTTCTGTCGCGCGGCGTGAACCTTGTTCTGTCGGCGCCGTCAGCTGAAAGCACCGGGCATGGCGTTGGCAAAACGGCTTTCTGTCAAATTTTGCGCTTCGTGTTGGAAGACCCGCACTGGACAGCCGACGGGTCATTGCTTGACGAACTCAAACACGCCTTTCCCGAAGGCGCTGCTGCAGCACGGGTACATATCGATGACGAAGCATGGACGGTCGTCAAACCCTGGCGGCACCAGCTCGGCTATCGAGCAGCACGCCAGGCGGGCTGGGCCGCTGTGGCCCACGACGAGGTAGCCAACGAACACGCAAGTTATGTGGAAACCCTGAAACGGACTATGGTGGGAAGTTTTCCCGCCACCACATTTCCAGGTACCGACCAGCCCATCGAATGGAAACATTTGTTGGCCTGGCTCTCCCGTGACCAAAATTGTCGTTACCTCGACTACTACCACTGGCGTAGCAGTGGCATCGGCTTTCCCTTTCCGGCCAAATCACCGACCACCTTGATGAAAATGGTGCTTGGCCTGCTGGACGATCCTGGCGTACTTCACCAGCTCAAGACACAACAAAAGAAGCTGGCACAAGAGGAAGCTAAGCTCGAAGAGCTACGCCGACGGCCCGACATCCTGCGGGACCACGTCAAACATCAACTTGCCGAGGCACTTGGCCAACCCGAAAGCTCACCTTTTCGATCCACCGGCCTGTTCCCCGTACACAACTTGAAGGCTTTGGCTGAACAACGGTGCGAAGCCTGCAACTTGGAACTTGAGCGCTGTCATAGTGAACGGGAAGCATTGGAGCTGCAACGCAGCCGTGTTCTTGCGCAACGCGAACCCATTGCGCGGAACCTCAAAATCACAGAGAACAAGATCGCGCAAGACGAAGCACTACTTGCCGGCAACAGCAAGACACTTGAGGAACTGAAGAAAAAACCCGAGTCACTCCAGGCTCTTTTGCCCACGCTGTGTACTGCGGGAAACGTATTATTCGGAGATTGTCATTACGTACGTAAGCAACTGGAAACAGTATCTATAGACTCGCAACGTCAAACTGTCCTTCGCGGCAGCGACGCGGATATGTATAGACAACGTATAGCCAAATTCAGCGAAGCTGCGGCCACATTTCGGCGACAACTTGAGCCATCGGATCGAGAACTCATGGAAATCTCGAACTCGCTAACTGAATTGGACAACCGTCGCGTAGATGCGCTTGCGCAACGCCAGCAACTGAAAGAAGCCATCAAGAACTTCGAAACTTATGACGACATCGTTGAAAGTCGATCCGAGTGGCCAGAGCTCGAGCAACAAAAGTCACAGCTGCGCACACTGGAGACTCAAATCGATCAACTGAAACTGCAAGTCCGCAAGGCGTCCGAAAACTATACGGCCCGCAAGGCAAAGCTGGCATCCGCGTTTGATGCACTTGCGAAGAAATTGCCAAGCATTTCATGGGGTGTCGTCCACGAAGATGAACCACGCCCCTTTTGTCTGGGGAATTCCCATTCGGCCGCTCTTGCCGTTCTGGAAATGCTGGCAGGAGATTTCGTGTGCCTTGCCGACAGCGCAAACGCCGAAAGCCATCATCCCGGCTTTCTGCTCCACGACTCTCCACGCGAGGCGGAGTTGAGCGAGCCCGTGTTCTGGGCTTTCTTGTCGGAAGCAGTTGGACAGGGAGATGCCTTTCAATACATTGTGACCACCTCCACCCGCGCTCCCGAGGCTTTTCGCCAGTATGTCCGGCTGGAGCTTGGAAATCACCGTGAAGATGAGATGCTGTTTCTTCAGCGCCTCGGCGTGGAGCAAGCATCACTGGAGAGCCGGTAGTACAGGGCAGCGGCAGCACAGGGGCCAAACATGAATTCAGCACCCAAGATCGAATCCAACGACCTGTCCATCGAGCAGATGTACAAGGATTTTTACGTCGTCCCCGACTACCAGCGCGAATACGTATGGACGGAAAGCGATGTCCAGTTGTTTGCCGAGGATATCTACGACGAGTTCTACGGTCCCAGCGGCGAGCTACTTTCCGACCGGGAATATTTCATCGGCAGCATCGTGGTATGCCGCAACAGTCAAGGGGCGTTCGACCTGATCGATGGCCAGCAGCGCATGACCACGATCTACCTGTTTCTGTGTGCCATTCGCGACGTACTGGCCCGCTTGGGCGGAAAGGATTTGCGCACGCTGGGCAACATGATCTTCGACTATCATATGGTCGATGGCGATGAGATGACCGACTACCGCCTGCAGCTGCAATACGAAGACAGCCACGACATTTTGGAGCGCATTGCCGAACGTGGCGACACCGATGCCACGCTGTCCACACCCACCAAGTCCATGACGGCCATCACGGATGCCTACGCGACGCTCGAGCAGTTCCTGAGCGAACAGTTTGCCGGTGACCCGGACGGATTACGCAAGTTTTTCGGTGCCTTTACCCAGCGCGTCAAACTGATCCGTATCCAGACGCCCAATCTGGCTCATGCGCTGAAGGTGTTCGAAACGGTCAACGACCGCGGCGTCGGGCTGACTGCCATGGATCTTTTGAAGAATCTGCTGTTCATGCGTACCAGCCCGCAGGCTTACCCCAAGCTCAAGGATCTTTGGAAAGAACTGAACGGTCACCTGGAAGCCTGTAACGAAAAGCCGCTGCGCTTCTTGCGCTACTTCGTGATGGCAAGCTACCCGGACTTTCGAACCAAAACACACAAGCCAGTACGCGAAGATGAACTTTATGAATGGCTCAGTGATCATGCTAGCGTCATCGGCCTGTCAGCCAACCCACTGGACTTTGCCCGCACACTCGTCGCCGCCGCAGATGCCTACCGTGACTTTGCCCAGAAACATGCACCCAACGGTGGGCCCATCGGCTACCTCGACAATATCCAGCGCTTGAGTGGTAAGGCGCGACAACATTTCATATTGATGCTGGCGGCCCGACATCTGCCTACCGATGCGCTCAACGAACTGGCTCGTCACGTGGAATGCCTGTTCTTCGTGTTCATCGCCACGCGCACCCAGACCAAGAATTTCGAGTGGATGTTTGGCGACTGGTCGGCCGACCTGCGCCAAGCCAAAACGCTGACGGACATCCAGACGTTCGTAGCCAAGTACATTCGACCGCAAATCGCTTCGCGTGCACGCGATTTCGAGTACGCCATGATGGAACTGACCGCCAACCGCATTCAGAAGTACCGGATGAAGTACATCCTGGCCAAGTTTGCACAACATGTCGATCAACTGGCATGGCAAGACGCTCGCAACACCCGGGACTTGGCCAACTACCTCGACCCCAAGCTGGAGATTGAACACATTCTTCCGCAAAAGCCTGACGCGGCATTGCGTCAGGCTTTCGATAAACCGGACGAGTACGACGAATGGGTGCCCAAGCTGGGCAACCTGACGCTGCTTGAGAAAGGTCTCAACGCTGCCGGTAGCAATAGTACGTTTGCGACCAAATGCGGCGCATACAAGCAATCCACACTCGTCTTGACGCGCGCTATCGCGACTGATCAAGGCTTCGGCAAGAACGATTCCCTCACCCGAGCGCTTCGAAGTCTGTCAGGCCACGACTCAACCGAAGGAACAACTCAAGCAGACGATTTCACTGTCTGGAACAGCGAGGCCATCAGCCACCGGCAAACGACCTTGGCAAAGTTAGCCAAGCAGATTTGGATGGTTGACCTACCTGAACAGAAAGCCGTCTCAGCATCTGAGCCGGACACGGCCAACAATGATGCAGTCCTCTGATCTGGCAAGATTTTTTTGGGAAATGGAGCACATTTTGTTGAACTCACGCAAATCGGCCCTATCTGTGACACTACCCATGGTGTCACATGACTGCTAGAGTACTGGAACAGGCCTACGCGGAACTGGCCGGTGCCGGTGCTTCCATGCGTTGCGTGGCACTGGGCAAGCTGCTAGAGAACCTGGGTTTCGAGGTCAGGGATGGCAAGCGTGGCGGGCACAAGATCTTCGTCCACGACGGCATTCCCGGCTTTACCTCCGGTGCTTACAACTGTGACCATGGCAGGAACCCGGAAATAAAACGGCCTTACATCAACAAAGTACTGAAAATACTGAAGCAGTACGAAGCGGAACTGACCCGTTACCTGGAGGAACAACATGACTGACCCGCATGCCTACGGTATCGAGGTGCGTCGACGCACCATCGACGGCGAAGTGGTCTTCGAGGCTCGCGTCCGCGAGCTGCCGGATCTGGCTGAGTACGCCGATACGGCGGAAGAAGCCTATGCGCTGACCATCGACGCCATTGCCACCACGGCCGACATGCTGGCCGAACGCGGCAAGTCGATGCCGCCGCCGCTGGAGCCGGTAGATGACTGGAGCGGCCGCGTGACCCTGCGTCTGCCCAAGTCCCTGCATCGCTTGCTGTCGGAAACGGCTGACGATGAAGGCTGCAGCCTCAATCAACACATCGTCAATGTGCTGAATTATTTCAGCGGCTATGCGCATGCCGAGCAGGTGATGGATGCTCATTGGAAGAGCGCCCCCAAGGGTGCGCCAAAACCTGCCCCAGGTCGCCCGCTGTTGAAGGTGGTTTCTACCCGCGACTATCCCGAGCAGCCCGCGTATGCGCACGGTTAGATGACATATGGACAAGGCACTTTTAAAGACAGCCCACCAAGGGTTGCGCATCATGGATGTGGCCTTGCGAGCCTCTCATGTCGCCCTGAGCGAAGAGTTTGATCCGAAGTATCAGGACATCCCGCGCGACATCCAGCTGCTGCAACGCACCGTGCGCTCGGAAACCGTGGAAGTGGAGGATGATGGCAGCCCCCACCACTTGTTCCGTGTATTCGTGAGGCTCGGTATCCGCTGGATCCGTGAGGCCGAATCAGCGGCAAAAACCGCCGAAGCCAGCAAGGAAGACGCGGACAATGTAGACGTTCTGGCCGTTATTGAAGCGACCTTTGTAGCTGAATACGACATGGTCAAAGAGCTAGAACAACCCGCTCTCGACGAATTCGCCCTGCACAATGCGCCATGGCACATCTGGCCCTACTGGCGAGAGTACGTGGCCAACCAATGTGCTCGGCTCAATATGCCCAAGGCCACCATGCCCATGCAATGTCTTGCGCCGAAGGAAAAGAGTCCCGAAGGCGATAAAAGCCGATGAGCCAAGGCATGTCTCGACCGCTTCCTGCTCTGACAGAAAAAGCCATCCACGATGCAGGGCTGGACTTGATCGAGGCCTCGCCCGACGGTGCCCATATTGCGCGCATCAGCGGTACCGCTGCCCAAGCATGGATATCACCAGCCGCTGACGGTACCTGGCTCGCCTTCCCGATACCGCATGGGGAACGATTCGGCCTGGAGCAAACAGATGCGCATGCTCTTCCACCAGGCATGGCTACCATTGGCAAGATTCGTTCCAGTGACGCCTTGTTTACGGCACTCCACGCGGCTTGCGTTTTACAGCTCAACACCCCCAGGCAGCTCAGCGAGCGCCTCACCGCGCGCCTGTCGGCCATTGCCGAAACCGAGCGAATCGAGGAAGTACGCCAACGCATTGGGCAAGACGTGTTTCGCGAGGCGCTGTTTGAATTTTGGGATGGCCGCTGCGCCGTAACCGGGGCCAAGCTGCCACCCTCATTGCTGCGCGCAAGTCATGTCAAGCCGTGGAAGCACGCAAATGATACCGAGCGTCTGGACCCTTTCAACGGGCTACTACTGGCCGTTCACCTCGACGCCTTGTTCGACAGCGGGCTGCTGACCTTCGACTATCAGGGTCGAGGCAGTTTTGACGCTGCGGTGACAAGCGATGTCAAGCGTGCGCTGGGGCTACACGAACCGATCCAGATAACTAACCTGGCCCCCGGGCACCTTCCGTATCTTGCCTATCACAGGCGCTACATCGCCAAAACAAAGTGAAGACACATGACACAGTCATGTTCACTTCAAATTTGTCATCCGCGAATTAATGTGAGCCCTGTGCTGGTTGAGCATCTTAAACAAGGCGTTGCGGGTGATACCGGTGGCCCTGGTGATCTCGCGGATGGTATACGCCGGCGCTCGCGGAACTCCTTCTCTGCCGTCAGCTCTTTCTAGCTTATAACGAAGGATGGGCAACTCATGTCGGGCCCACCCATACCACCATGAATTCTTTAAAAAGCCCATGTTTCCCATGGGCTTTTTTGTTGCCTCGCATACGCACTGTTGTGACCGTCCAAGGCAGGCTGCCTCTGCCAGTACGACCGATGGCCAGCGGTTGTGCAAGACTGCCAGCCGAGGTGGCAGCATGATGCACTTTTTGGCACTCGACCAAGGTACCAGCAGTTCGCGTGCGCTGGTGTTCGATGAACGCGGCGCCATCCGCGCCGTGGCGCGGCGCGAGTTGGTGGTGCGGTATCCGCGTCCGGGTTGGGTCGAACAGGATGCGATGGAGGTCTGGGCCACGCAACGCGAGGCGGCCGAGGCGGCGCTGGCCGCGGCCGGTGTCGGTGCGCACGAGGTAGTGGGCGTCGGGCTGGCCAATCAGCGTGAAACCACCGTGATCTGGGATCGCACCAGCGGACAGCCGATCGCGCCGGCCATCGTCTGGCAGGATCGGCGCACGGCGGCACGTTGCGAGGCGCTGCGCGGGCAGGGTGTGGAAAGTTTGCTGCGCGCAAAGACCGGTCTGTCGCTGGATCCATATTTCTCCGCCACCAAGATCGCCTGGATACTCGACAAGGTGGATGGTGCGCGCGTACGCGCCGAGCGTGGCGAATTGGCCTTCGGCACCATCGACAGCTGGCTTGTGTGGCAACTGACCGAAGGCCTCGTGCACGCCACCGACGTGACCAACGCGGCGCGCACGCTGCTGTTCAACATCGACACTTTCGACTGGGACAACGAGCTGCTGGATCTGTTCGACATCCCGCGCGCGCTGTTGCCGGAGGTGCGCGCCTCGACCGACCGTTTCGGCACCGCTCGGCTCGGCGGCGGCGAGGTGGCGCTGGTCGGCGTGGCCGGGGATCAGCCGGCGGCCCTGCTCGGCCAGCATTGCCGCGAGACCGGCCAGATCAAGAACACCTACGGCACCGGCGCTTTCGTCGTGATGCACACGGGCTCGCAGCGGCGGGATGTCGAAGGCCTGATCGCGGGGCCGGTGTGCAGCCTGCCGGGCGAAGCGCCTGCCTACGGTCTGGAGGGTTCCATCTTCGTGGCCGGTGCGCTGGTGCAATGGCTGCGTGACGGGTTGGGGCTGATCGAGCAGTCCGCCGACGTCGAGGCATTGGCGCGTGAAGTGGACGATGCCGACGGCGTGATGATCGTGCCGGCCTTCACCGGCTTGGGCGCACCATTTTGGGATCCGGCGGCGCGCGGCACGATCCTCGGGCTGACCCGTGGCACGCGGGCGGCGCATCTGGCGCGCGCCAGCCTGGAGGCCATGGCGTTGCGCACGCGCGACGTGGTCGATGCCATGCAGGCTGCGCTGGATACGCCGATCCGCGCGCTGCGCGTCGATGGCGGCGCGGCCACCGACGATCTGCTGTTGCAGATCCAGGCCGACCTGCTGGGTATGCCGGTGCTGCGGCCGCCATCCACGGAAACCACCGCCATGGGCGCGGCGATGCTGACCGCAGCCGGCACCGGCACGCTGGATGCCGAGGCGCTGGCCGGCTGGTGGCAACCGGGCGACCGTTTCGAGCCGGAACTGCCGGCGCAGGCGCGTGAAGCGCATTACCGCCAATGGAGGCGCGCCTGCAAACGTGCCCGCGGTTGGGCCGTGGATGCCGACGCATGAGCTGCATGTATCGCGCCGATCACGTGGCACGGCTCGAACGGGAAACCTTCGATGTGCTGGTCATCGGTGGTGGCGCGACCGGCGCCGGCGTGGCGCTGGATGCGGTCACGCGCGGCCTGTCGGTGGCGCTGGTCGAGCGCGGCGATTTCGCCGGCGGCACGTCCTCGCGCTCGACCAAGCTGGTGCATGGCGGCGTGCGCTATCTCGAAGCCGCCGTCGCGCGACTGGATCGCGCGCAGTTCCACCTCGTGCGCGAGGCGCTGGCCGAACGCGCGACGCTGCTCGCCATCGCGCCGCATCTGGTGCATCCGCTGCGCACGGTGGTGCCGGCTTACGCCTGGCGCGAGGTGTTGTTCTATCGCGCCGGCCTGTGGCTGTACGACCGTGCCGCCGGCCGCGCTGCAATCCGGCGCAGCCGGTTTTTGTCGCGCGCCGCCATGGTGCGATCCTTCCCGAGTCTGCGCCAGTCCGGCCTCAAGGGCGGCGTGGCCTACTACGACGGTCAGTTCGACGACGCGCGCATGGCGATCACGCTGCTGATGACGGCGGCGCGGGCCTCGGCGGCGATGGCCAATCGCGTCGAAGTGACGGCCTTGATCGAGCGGGATGACCGCTTGGCCGGTGCGCTCGTCCGCGACCTGTGCAACAAGCGTCCGTTCGCCATCCACGCCCGCGCCGTGATCAATGCGACCGGGCCCGGCAGCGATGCCGTGCGGCGTATGGAAGACCCGCAGGCGTCCGTTTTGCTGGCGCCGAGTCGTGGCACGCATCTGGCATTCGACAAGAGCTGGGCGCCTGCCGGCGATGGGTTGCTGATTCCGCGTACTACCGATGGTCGCGTCTTGTTCATGCTGCCTTGGGAAGGATGCACGGTTGCCGGCACCACCGACAACGCAGCCGATCCATCCGATGCGCCCGAGCCCACCGACGAAGATATCGACTACCTGCTCGGCCAGCTCGGCGAGTGGCTGGAGCCCGCCCCCGAACGCGATGCCGTGCGCGCCAGCTGGGCGGGCCTGCGACCATTGATCGCCGAAAAAGCCGTCAGCACAGCGCGCATCGTGCGCGAACATCACGTCGAGGTCGGGCCGAAAGGCCTGGTGAGCATCGCCGGCGGCAAGTGGACGACCTACCGGCTGATGGCCGAGGAAACCGTCGACCGTGTGATCGAAACCGCGCATCTTGCGCCACGTCACGGCTGCCGCACGCGCGACACGATGCTGGTCGGCGCCGCAGGCTTCCACGCGCATCTGGCCGACGAGCTGGCCGCGCAATACCATCTGGCTGCGGACATCGCGCAACACCTCGCCCATGCCTATGGCGGGCTGGCCGCCGAGGTGCTGGACAGCGCGGGTGACGGCGGCACCCGGCGTCTGGCTGTCGGCTGGCCGTACATCGAGGCCGAGGTGTCTTGGGCGCGCGACCGGGAAATGGCGCTCACCGTGGAGGACGTGCTTGCGCGACGCCTGCGTCTGGCTTTTCTCGACGGGACGGCTGCGGCCAAGGCCACGCCGCGCGTGCTGGCGTTGCTGGTCGCAAAGGGGAACCTCGAATGACCTTGACGTCCATCCCAAGGAAAATGACGACCGGCATTTCCCCTCGCGCCCTCGTCGCCGGACACTGTGGGCATGATCGGCCCATACGGAGGCAGTTTCCATGAAGCATCACGACGATTCCATGCGCCCGAGCCGGCGCCGTTTCCTGCAGACCTCGGCACTCGGCGCCGCGGCGTTGCCGGTGGCCATGTTCGGGCATGCCGCCGTCGCCGCGGAGCCGGGTGACAAGCATGTCAAGCTGCCGGCTTCGATCCAGGCACTCAAGCCGGTCACGAAGCATGTCGTGCCGATCAGCGACGCCGAACGCCGGCAGCGCATGGACAAGGCCCGCGAATTGATGGGCCGGCACAAGATGGACGCCATCTACATGGACGGCGGCAGCACGCTGGATTACTACACCGGCATGCACTGGTTCACCAGCGAACGCATGATGGGCATGCTGCTGCCGCGTACGGGCGATCCGGTCTACATCACCCCCGCCTTCGAACGCGATCGCGCGCTGGAGCAGATCAAGTTCGGCCACGACATCCGCACCTGGCAGGAAAACGAAAGCCCGTACGCGCTGGTCGCGCGCATCATGCGCGAACGCCACGCCGGCACCGGCGTACTCGGCATCGAGGAAGACGTGCCGTTCTTCCGTTCCGCCGGCATCGGCGAAGCGCTGCCGCAGGCCAGACTGGTGCTGGCCACGCCGGTCACCGCCGGCTGCCGCGCCGTCAAGAGTCCCGCCGAGCTGGCGCTGATGCAGACCGCCTGCAATGCCACGCTGTCGCTGTACAAGGCCATCTGGGAAGGACTGGAGCCGGGCATGACCCAGCACCAGGTGCAGGCCTGGGTGGCCGCCGGCTATCAGCGTCTGGGCGTGCGCGGCTTCGCCAGCGTCAATGTCGGCAAGTTCACCGCCCTGCCGCACGGCTCGCGCGAGCCGCAATACATCCGCGAAGGCACGCCGGTGATGCTCGACGACGGCTGCTACGTGGAAGGCTACATGAGCGACCTCACCCGCACCTTCACCCTGGGCCGCGCCAGCGACAAGATGAAG
>DASSTF010000158.1:0-15123 GCA_035708045.1 Rhodanobacteraceae bacterium
GACGGTCAGGCTTTCCGCTCATGACGGACTTGCTCAGGCGCCACAGGTATTGCCAACCCGGGGTCGTATATCAGGAACAAGGCAAATGTAAGAGCGAACTGTCGAACACCGCAGGGAACGCCGTAGGTCTATTTTAACCGGTTGCGCAGGCGATGCCAGCCCCGAGGTCGACAAACTTTCACAAAGGTGATGGCGCCTGCTCCATCACGGCTTCGAGCTTGTGCCGCAGGCGGGCCAGATTGCCGGCAAGGGCAGTTACTTGCGTCTGCTGCTTTGCGCGCAGTTCCAGCAGTTCGTGGGCGATGTCCATGGCGGCGAGCACCGCCAAACGGTCGAAACCGGGGCTGCGCGTGGCGCCGCGCAGCTTGCGCATGCGCGTGTCCAGAAACGACGCGGCCTCCAGCAGGCCGTCGCGTTCTTCCGGCTCGCAAGCGACCAGAAATTCGCGATCGATCAACTTGATGGATACCGGCTCACTCATCGTCGTGTTTCCCGCGCATCAACTGTTGTTTTCCAGTGCCTTCAGACGCTGGATCATGGCCTCGACGCGGCTGCGCGCCTGCTCGTTGCGCGCCATCAGATTGGCGCGCTCGCCGCTCAACTGCTCCTGGCTGTGGCGCAGGCCGCGGTTCTCGTCGTTGAGACGGTGGAGTGTGCCAAGGAGCCGATCGACCGTGGACTCTAGGGCGGCGATTTCGGATTCAAGCGGATCAGGTGCGCTCATTGGGTCGACTATAGCAGGTGATCGTGGAAGCCATGGCCCATTATTTCGCATGCCGTGAGCCGGTATGCAAGTGCCGGCATCACGGTGTGGGCATTCCGGCGCGTGAATGTCAAAATGACGGCCACGATCACCGGAATACTGCTTGTGGAAACACCCATGACCCATGCCGGGCTGGAATCGGCGCTGGCCGGCGCCACCCTGGCCATCGACGCCAGCGAGCTGGATGGTTTGCTGACAGGCTATGTCTGTGGCGGCGGCAAGGCGGATCGGCAACAGATACTGGCCGCCTTGCAACTGGACAACGAGGATCCGTCACTGGATGCCCTGCTGGGTGAAATGCACGACGTCTGCGTCCAGCATCTGGGCCGCCTGGAAATGAGTCTGGAACCCCTGCTTCCGGCAGACACGAAACCCTTGCGCGAACGCGTCGATGCGCTGGTGGACTGGACGCGCGGTTTCCTCGGCGGCTTCGGTCTGGCCGGCGCCACGGCCGAAGCCCTGAGCGACGACGGACGCGAGGTACTGCGCGATCTCGGCACCATCGCGGCCTCGCGCCTGACGCTTGAGGATCAGGACGAAGACGACAGCGACGCGGACGAAAGCGCCCTCATCGAACTGCTGGAATTCGTCCGCGTGGGCGCCATGCTGCTGCACACCGAAATGGCCATGGCCGGCTCACCGCCCGCAGGTGGCCGGCCACACTGACATGGCGCGACAGGGGACGGAAACAACCACGGCGACGGCCCTCGGCCAGTCCGAATTCGCGCGCCGCCGCAAACAGCTGATGCGCATGGCCGGCGCCGATGCGGCCGTGCTGGTGTCGGCCGCCCCCGAGCGCATGCGCAATGCCGACGCGCCCTGGCCGTACCGCCAGGATTCGGACCTGCACTACCTCAGCGGATTTCCCGAAGCGCAGGCGCTGCTGGTGCTGCTGCCGGGCCGCCGTCAGGGCGAAGCCATCCTGTTTTGCCGCGAACGCGATGCCGAGGCCGAACGCCTGCATGGCCCACGCGTCGGCACCGAGGCCGCCGTGGCCGATTACGGCATGGATGACGCCTTTCCCATCGACGACGTGGACGACATCCTGCCCGGCATGCTCGAAGGCCGGGCGCGTGTGTACTGCCACTTCGGGCGCGACGTCGAATTCGACAACCACCTGCTGGCGTGGATGCGTCGCCTGCGCGCTCTGCGCGGCGGCGGCGTGGTGCCGAAAGAGTTCGTGGCGCTGGGGCATCTGCTGCACGATCTCCGGTTGTACAAATCGCGCGCCGAACTGAAACTGATGCGCCGCGCGGCGGCCATCGCCACCCAGGCCCACTTGCGCGCCATGGAAGTGGCGCGGCCGGGCGTGGCCGAGTACACGGTGGAGGCCGAACTGCTCCACGTCATGCGTGCCCAGGGCGTGGTGCCGTCCTTCCCGCCCTGCGTGGCCGCAGGCAGCCATGCCTGCATTGCGCACTACCAGGCCAACCGCGGCACGCTCGCCCACGGCGACCTGCTGCTGCTCGACGCGGGCGCCGAAGTGGATTGCTACGCCTCGGACATGGCCCGCACGTTCCCGGTCAACGGGTGTTTCAGCGCCGAACAGCGCGCCCTCTACGACATCGTCTGGACGGCGCAACAGGCCGCCATCGACGCCGTGCGCCCCGAGCAACCCTTCGAGGCCGCGCACCACGCGGCGGTACGCGTCATCACCGAAGGCCTGCGCGAACTGAAACTGCTCAAGGGCAGCGTGGACACGGCCATCGAAAGCGGCGCCTACAAACGCTTCTTCCCCTACAAAACTGGCCACTGGCTCGGCCTGGACGTGCACGACGTCGGCGACTACCGCATCGACGGCCAATCGCGCGTGCTGGAGCCAGGCATGGTGCTGACCGTCGAACCCGGCATCTACGTCCAACCGAACGACACCGACGCCCCCGAACGCTGGCGCGGCATCGGCATCCGCATCGAAGACGACGTCGCCGTCACCCGCGAAGGCCACGAGGTGCTGACCGCCGCGATGCCGAGCGAAGCCTCGGCCATCGAGGCACTGGTGCTGGAGCGGCGAGAGACGAGGGGCGAGTAGCGAGGGCGCCTGCTTGGGGATCGAGGCTCGTTGTGCAGGGGGGGTGGGGGGTGGGGACGGGTAGTGGGGCGCAAGATCGGACGTGTTGGCTTGCATGGCACCATGGTCAGGAGCTGGACAATCAAAAGCCGGGAAGTCAAGGCACAGACTCCATTCAGGCGCCCACTACCCGTCTCCAACCCCAAAAAAGCACCGCTGCTCATCCCTCCGCCACTCGCAACTCCCCGCGCGGCTCAGGTGCCGGTCGGGGTGGCGGCGTTACAGTGCACCCATTGCCTGCATGACGCGGATAAGTGATGGATGCCGTCTTCCTGTCACGCATCCAGTTCGGGTTCGTGATGTCGTTCCACATCCTGTTTCCGGCTTTCACCATCGGCCTGGCCGGCTGGTTGGTGTTCCTGGAGACGCTGTGGCTGCGCAAGCGTACCGACATGCTGCGCGACCTTTACTTCTTCTGGATGAAAGTGTTTGCCGGTTCATTCGGTCTGGGTGTGGTGTCGGGCATCGTCATGAGTTTCCAGTTCGGCACCAACTGGGCCGGGCTGTCCACTGTGGCGGGTAGCGTGTTGGGACCGCTGCTCAACTACGAGGTGATGACGGCGTTTTTCCTGGAGGCGACTTTCCTGGGCGTGATGCTGTTCGGCTGGAACCGGGTCAGCCATCGCACGCATTTCATCGCCACCTGCATGGTGTTTTTCGGCACGCTGCTGTCGAGTTTCTGGATCCTCTCGGCCAACAGTTGGATGCAGACACCGCAGGGCTACACGGTGGTGGACGGCATCATCCATGCCACCGACTGGTGGGCGGCCATCTTCAACCCTTCCTTCCCGACACGCCTGGTGCACATGGTGCTGGCCTGCTTCCTGAGCACGTCGCTGGTGATCGGTGGGGTTTCGGCGGTCTATCTGCTGCACGGGCGCTGGCACGACAAGGCGCGTTTCATGCTGCGTTGCGCGCTGGTATTTGTGGCCGTGGTGATTCCCGTGCAGATTTTCGTGGGCGACTTGTCCGGGCAGGTGGTGCGCGAATACCAGCCGGCCAAGCTGGCCGCCATCGAGGCGCGCTGGAACACGCAGGAGAACGTGCCGCTGACCCTGTTCGCCTGGCCCGACGAAAACACCGAGAGCAACGACTACGCACTGGACGTGCCGCACCTGGGCAGCGTGATCCTGACCCACAGTTGGAGCGGCAAGGTCGAGGGGCTCAAGGATTTTCCGCCGCGCGACCGCCCGCCGGTGGCGGCGCCGTTTTTCAGTTTCCGCGTCATGGTCGGCCTCGGCATCCTGATGCTGGTGCTGGCGATCGTCGGCCTGGTGTTGTGGAAATGCAAACACCTGTATGACCGGCGCTGGTACCTGCGCTCGTGGATGCTGATGATGCCGGCCGGCTTCATCGCGCTCCTGACCGGCTGGTACACCGCCGAAATCGGTCGGCAGCCGTGGGTGGTCTACGGCGTGATGCGCACGGCACAGGCAGCCAGTCCGGTGCTGGCGTCCAGCGTACTGACGTCGCTGATCGTGTACTTCGTGACCTACATGATCCTGTTCGGCTTCGGCAGCTGGTATCTGCTCAAGGTGTTGCGCCACGGCCCGGATGCGGCTCCGCCACGGGTCGGGATCAACCATACCAAGACGGCGTCACGGCCATGGTCGGCGGTCGACGAGGACGAGGTGCACTGACATGGATCTTTCCACGACCCTGCCGGTGGCGTGGTTTTTCATCATCGGCTTCGCCATCATGATGTACGTGCTGCTGGACGGTTTCGTGCTCGGCATCGGCATCATCTCGCCGTTCGCCGACGACGCGGCGCAGCAGGAACTGATGATGAACACCGCTGCGCCCATCTGGGACGGCAACGAAACCTGGCTGGTGATGGGCGGCGCCGGTCTGCTGGCGGCGTTTCCCGGCGCCTACGCAGTCATCCTGTCCAGTCTGTACCTGCCGATCCTGGCCATGCTGATCGCGCTGATTTTTCGCGGTGTGGCCTTCGAATTCCGCTTTCGTGCGACCACCACGCGACGCATTTGGGGTGTGGCTTTCCATATGGGTTCGCTGGTGGCGGCATTCACGCAGGGGCTGATGCTGGGCGCCATCGTCGAGGGCATGCCGCTCGAAGGCGGCAAGTACGTGCATGGCGCGTTCGGCTGGTTCAGCCCGTTTTCGGTGTTGACGGGGATGGCGCTGGTGTTCGGCTACGCATTGCTGGGCGCGACTTGGCTGGGCCTGAAAACCGAAGGCCGTCCGCAGCGTATCGCGCGTGACCTGACCAGGCCGTTGATGCTGGCGGTGATCGCTTTCATGGCCATGGTCAGCGCATGGCTGCCGTTCCTGGATTCACGGCTGATGAACCGCTGGTTCACCGGCCTCAATTTCCTGTACCTGTCGCCGTTGCCGATCGTGACCGTCATCGTCGCCGCATGGCTGTGGCGCGCGGTGCTGGCCAACCGCGAGGTGGCGCCGTTCATCCTGTCGCTGTGCTTCTTCGGTCTGGGTTTCGTCGGCCTGGTGGTGGGCATGTGGCCGAACATCGTGCCGCCGACGATGAGCATCTGGGACGCCGCCTCGCCGCCGTCCAGCCAAGGTTTTGTGCTGGTCGGCGCGATCATCATGATTCCGGCGGTGCTGTTCTACACCGCCTTCTCGTACCGTGTGTTTCGGGGCAAGGTGCGGGTGGGGGAGGGGTATCACTGAGGGGCGAGGGGCGAGGGGCGAGGGGCGAGTAGCTGGGCGCGTTTTTTGAGGATCGTGGCTTCGTTGGGTCGGGGATTGGGGGCGGGTAGCGGGGGCGCCAAAATCGCAAGTCAAGGAAACATCCACGGCATCGGACAAAAAAGCGGGGCACTTACCGACGCCCACAACATTTCGGACAGCCATTCGCAATCTTGCGGGCAATATGATTATTCGTCCCCTAGCCCCTAGCCCCTCCAAACGCATCCCGCGTCAGATTCTCCGGTGCATCGTCCGTGCACACCACGTCGTCTTCGATGCGGATGCCGCCGTACTTGCGGAAGGCATCGACCTTGCTCCAGTTGACGTGCCTGCCTTCGGGGGTGGCTTTCAGTTTTTCCAGCAGCATGTCGATGAAGTAGAGGCCCGGTTCGATGGTGACGGCCATGCCTGGCTCGAGGGTGCGGGTGAGGCGCAGGAAGGGTTGGCCTTCGGGCTGGTCGATGGTGCCGCCGTCGGGGCCTTTCTGGAAGCCGCCGACGTCGTGTACCTGGGCGCCGATCAGGTGGCCGAGGCCGTGGGGGAAGAAGGTGTTGGTGACGTGGCTGGCCACGGCTTCCTCGGGCGACATGCGCAGGAAGTCGTGCTCCTTGAGCAGGGTGGCGGCGAGGTGGTGCGCGTGCATGTGCAGTTCGCCGTAGCCCTGGCCTTGGGTCACGCGTGAGCACAATTCGCGCTGGTTGGCATCCATCGCGTCGATCAAGGCCTGGAACTCGTCGGCTTCGGGGTTGGCCCAGGTGCGCGTGATGTCGCTGGCGTAGCCGGCGTAGGTGGCGCCGGCATCGATCAGCATGGTGAGGCTTTGGGCGGGCGGCTGGCGATCGAAGTGGTCGTAATGCAGTACCGCGCCGTGGGTGTTGAGGGCGATGATGCTGTGATAGGGCAGTTCCGCATCGAGCTGCAGTGCGCTGTGCAGGTAGGCCATGTGGATGCCGAATTCGCTTTCGCCGGCGCGGAAGGCGGTCTCGGCGGCCTTGTGCGCGCGTGCGGCGGTGCGGTTGGCCTCGCGCATCAAGGCCACTTCGTAAGGTGTTTTCCAGGCGCGGTGGTAGTGGAGGTAGTCCAGCGCCGCCTGCGGGTTGTCGGGAACGAAGCGGTCCACCGCGTCCTGCGCCTGACCGATGATGGCGCACCTGGCGGGATCTTTCGGCAGCTGGTCGGCCAGTTCCTCGACGTTGCGCACCGGCACGATGTCGAAGTGATCCACCCAATAGCCGCTGGGCGCCTCGGGCACCGGATGCCAAAAATCCTGCGGCTGCATGAACAACAGGCGCGGTTTTTCGCCGGGGGTGTAGATGATCCAGCTGCCCGGTGCGTCCGTCAGCGGCACCCAATGCTTGAAGTGCGGATGCGCGGCGTAGGGAAAATCCTGATCGTCCAGAAACTTCGGCGCCGGGCGTCCGGCGGCGATGGCCAACGTGTCGCGTCCGGTGGCTTCGAGCGCGGCGTCGCTGTGCTGGCGCACGGTGGCCAGGTGCTCGGCGTAGAGGGAGACGAGTTCGTTCATGCGGTGTCCTGATCCGGATCATGGGTGTTCGTCGGGCATGATAACGCCCATGCGCAAATTGAGCCGGCTCAAGCGGGTCGACTGCTTCAGGAGAATGAATCAGGTTTTTGGCTCCATCTGCCGTATCGGGTTGGCGAGCAAGGCCGCGAGGGCGGCCGCATCGACGGGCTTGGAGAAGTAGAAGCCCTGAATGAATTCGCAGCCCATGGATTGCAGTTTTGTCACCTGACAGGCGATTTCCGCGCCTTCGGCGATGATCTCCAGCCCCAGGCTGTTGGCCAGGCCGACGATGGTCTGGATGATGTGCAGACTCTCGGTGTCCTTGCCCATCCCGGCGACGAAGGTCTGGTCGATCTTCAACGTATCGAGCGGCAACGAGTGCAGATAACTCAGCGAGGAATAGCCTGTGCCGAAATCGTCGATGCTCATGCGCACGCCAAGTTCCTTGAGCTCCGTCAGTACCGAAGCGACGCGTTTCGGGTCGTCTATGGTGACGCTTTCGGTGATCTCCAATCGCAGGCAATGCGGGTCGAGTCCGGTTTCGTGAAGGGTCGAGCGAATCTGTTCGACAAGATCGGGCTGGGCGAACTGACGCGGCGATATGTTGACGCTCATCGTCAGCGGGTTTTCGCGCGGGAATTGCACCTGCAGCACGGATGCGGTGCGGCAGGCTTCGCGCAACACCCAATGGCCGAGGGCGAGGATGAGGCCGGTTTCCTCGGTAATCTTGATGAATTCATCCGGATACACCAGCTCGCCGTCCGGCTTGCGCCAGCGTACCAGCGCCTCGAAGCCCACCACGGCCTGCGACCGCAGCGAGACGATCGGTTGGTAGTGGAGCACGAATTCCTCGTTATGAATGGCCCGTCGCAAGTCGGTTTCGAGGGCCAGACGTTTCAAGGCCGCCGCATACATGTCCTGATCGAACAGCTCGCAGCGCGCCTTGCCCAGAGTCTTGGCGCGATACATGGCGATGTCCGCGTCGCGCAGGATCGCCTCGGCGGTTTCGTATCCCGATGTGCTTGAGGCGATGCCGATGCTGGCGCTGGTATAGATTTCCTGGCCATCGACGACGAATGGAAGACGCAAGGCGTCGCCCAGGCGGTTGGCGACGCGCACCGCGTCGCTCGGATCCTTGATGTCGCTGAGCAGAACGGTGAATTCATCGCCGCCCAGCCGCGCCAACGTGCCCGTGTGTGCGACGGCATCATGGTTCGCGGCGATCGTGTCGTCACCTCGGAGCGCGTTTTGCAGGCGGTGGCCCACCTGGGTCAGGAGGCTGTCGCCCGCAAAATGGCCGAGACTGTCGTTGACGACCTTGAAGCGGTCGAGATCGATGAACAGCACCGCGAATCGGGCCTGCCGGTTGCGCTTGCCGCGAGCAAGCACCTGGTTGAGGCGATCCAGAAACAGAGCCCGGTTCGGCAGCGCCGTCAACGGATCGTGCGAGGCGTCGTGGATCAGGCGGTTTTCGGCACGCTGACGTTCGATGGCGCGGCCAAGGTGTGTTCCGACCTGCCCGATGAGCTTGAGCAACGCCTGGTCGGGCGCAACGGTGCGCTCGGTGTAGAACTCGATGATGGCGGCTGTTTCCTTGCCGATCAGGACGGGAAAGGCGCAACCGGCCCGAATGCCGCTCGCCGCCGCCGCGGATTTGCGCACGAAGCGGTTGTCGCTGCCGACATCGGGCAGCCAGACGGCCTTCCCGGATAAGTAGATTTTGCCCGGCAGTCCTTCGCCCGGAGCAAGATCCAGCGCCTCCGTGGCGGCGCGGAACGGTTCCATTTTTTCCGCATCCTGCACATGCCACAGCGTGGTGGATTTGAGGTGGGTCACACCGTCGTGCGTTTCGACGAAATAGGCGTGGCCGATCGACCAGGCCATGTATTGGCACAAGCGATCGAGGGCATGGTGGAAGGTATCGCGCAAGGACGGCGACAGGTTGGTGGCCGTGGAGATGTCCTGAAGGACACGCAGTTCCTGTTCGCGTAGATAAAGTTCGCGCAGGCCTTTCTCGTAAACCTTCTCCATTTCCAGCCGGGCCGCCCGCTCGCGTTCGAGCCGGCGCTGCAATCGGCTCGGGTCGATCGGATCGTCGGGATCGGAAGTGGTTGACATGGATGATGCGCCGGTCAATGGATGGTCATGCGCATCAGGCAATGCTCGTCTCCGCGATGCATGCACATCAGGTGTTCGACTTCGACCTGCTCGCGGTAGTAATCGGCGGTTCCTTCGATGAAGCCGTGCGCGAGCGCACACAACTGGCGTGGCGAGCGATAGCCGATCATGAGTGCCCCGTCGTCGGCCTCCCGGAAGTCGAAAATGGGGCATTGCGCGCCGGTGTATATCCTGCGCACTTCCGGGTGGATGATGATATTGAGATCCAGCACGAAGGAACGCGTCGACTCGTGCGTCGTGAAAAAGTCGGGGTAGCGCTGGGCAAATCTAGGAATGGCCTGACGTCCGAACCAGCGCACGACCTCTGCCGGCGGCATGTCGAGCGCCTCCGAAGCCGCCGCTACCAGACGCATCATCTCGTCGTCCGGATATGTGCCGAGCGAGGTGTAGACGCCGTTGGAATGCGCCGCGTCGAGCAGATTTTCCCATGCCGTTTCGCCGTAACCGGCAACCACCACCTGTTCCAGCGTGTTGAAAATAATACCCTTCATCGGGAATCCCCCCTGACATCATCCAAAGACAAGGCGCAGGTGTTACTACCACGAAAAGGTTTGAATGGCCTGAGGAAAATCAAGCAATCAGCGTGCCAATCAAATCGTCCGAGCCGAACAAATGGCTGTCAGGGCATGAAGCAGGCAATCGCGTCGTTGAGAAAGCGCTGACCCAGCGGCGTGGCGCACAGGCGCGTCGAGTCGTTTTGAAGCCAGCCACGCGCGCGGGCGTGGGCGAGCGGTTTGGCGATGACGTCGTCGTCCAGGCCCGTGCGCGCCGCAAAGTCGGCCATGGGCACGCCGTCGATCAGACGCAAGGCATTGAGCATGTACTCGAACGGCAGTTCGTCGGCGCCGACGGCGTGTGTTCCGTCGGTACGCGCCGCATGGTCGACGGCATGCAGGTAGCCTTGCGGCGAGCGCCGTTTCCAGCGTCGGTGGACGCGATTTTGGCGGTCGGTGATCTTGCCGTGCGCACCGGCGCCGATGCCGAGGTAGTCGCCGAATTGCCAGTAGTTGAGGTTGTGTCTGCAACGCCGATCCGGGCGGGCGTAGGCGGACACCTCGTATTGGGCGTAGCCGGCTTCGGCCAGGCGCGACTGGCAGGCTTCCTGGATGTCCCAGGCGGCATCGTCGTCCGGCAGCGGCGGCGGGTGCCGGGCGAAGGCGGTGTTGGGCTCCAGTGTCAGCTGGTAGTGCGAAATATGCGTCGGCTCCAGTGCGATGGCGCCCTCGACATCGGCCAGCGCGCCGTCGAGTGTCTGCTCCGGCAGGGCATACATCAAGTCGAGGTTGATGTTGGTGTAGCCGGCTTCGCGCGCCAGGCGCACGGCGCTTTCGGCCTCGGCAGACGAATGTATGCGACCGAGGCGGCGCAGTTTGGCGTCGTCGAAACTCTGCACGCCGAAGGATAGGCGGTTGATGCCGGCGGCCAGATATCCGTCGAAGCGGCCGTGCTCGACGGTGCCGGGATTGGTTTCCATGGTGATTTCGCAATCGTCGGCAAAAGACAGCCGCGCGCGTGCGCCTTCGAGGAAACGCGCCATGTGTTCCGGCGCGAACAGGCTGGGCGTGCCGCCGCCGAAAAACACGCTGACGATGGGGCGTTCGCGTAGGGCTTCGCCAAAGTCGACCAGGTCGCCGTCCAGGTCGTCCAGCAGGGCGTCGACGTAATCCGCGTAGGGCGGTTCGCCGCGCAGGCTGTGCGAATTGAAGTCGCAATAAGGGCACTTTTTGACGCACCAGGGCATGTGTACGTAAAGCGCCAGCGGGATGGCGATCATGCGGTATCCATGGATCGACGCAATGCCGCCAAGGCCTGGCCGCGATGGCTGAGACGATTCTTGAGCGCAGGATCGAGCTCGGCGGCGCTGCCGTTTTGGCCGTCGGGCTGAAACAACGGGTCGTAACCGAAACCGCCTTCGCCTTGTTGCGAGGTCAGCACACGGCCATGCCAGCGGCCTTCGGCGATCAGCGGGGCCGGATCGTCGGCGTCGCGCAGCAGCACCAGCACGCAGATGAAGAAGGCGCGGCGCTGCTCCATGGGCACGCCGTCGAGCGCGATCAGCAACTTGGCGTTGTTGGCGGCGCTGTCGCCGTGGACGCTGGCGTAGCGGGCCGAATACAGGCCGGGGGCGCCGCCCAGATGTTCCACGCACAAGCCCGAATCGTCGGCCAGCGCCGGCAGGCCGGTCACACGTGCGGCATGGCGGGCCTTGATCAGGGCGTTCTCGATGAACGTGGCGCCGGTTTCCTCGGCATCGTCGACACCCAATTCGCCCTGCGCCACGAACTCAAAGCCGCTGCCGGCAAACAACTCGCGGAACTCGACCAGCTTTCCGGCATTGCCGCTGGCCAGCACGATGCGTCGCCGCCCGGCTCGCCCCGGTCCCCGATCCTTGGTCCCCGGTCCCGGTTGTTCGAGCCTCGTGTTCATTGTTCCAGCGCCGCCCGCTGCGCCGCCACCAGCTCGGCAATGCCTTTCTCGGCCAGCACCAGCATGGCGTCCATTTCCTCGCGACGGAAGGCATGGCCCTCGGCGGTGCCCTGGACTTCGATGAAGCCGCCGCCGTCGTTCATGACCACGTTCAAATCGGTGTCGCAATCGGAATCTTCGGCGTAGTCGAGATCCAGCACCGGCTGACCCTTGTAGATGCCGACCGAAACCGCCGCGACCGCGCCGAATACGGGATTGCGCTTGACGACGCGGCGCTTGAGCAGGGTATCGACGGCGTCGACCAGGGCCACGTAGGCGCCGGTGATCGAAGCCGTGCGGGTGCCGCCGTCAGCCTGGATGACGTCGCAGTCGAGGGTGATGACGCGCTCGCCCAGCGCCTGGCGATCCACGCAGGCGCGCAGGCTGCGACCGATCAGGCGCTGGATTTCCATGGTGCGGCCGCCCTGCTTGCCGCGCGCGGCCTCGCGTCCTGTGCGGCTGCCGGTGGCGCGCGGCAGCATGCCGTATTCGGCCGTCACCCAGCCTTCGCCCTTGCCACGCAGCCACGGCGGCACGCGGTCTTCCACGCTGGCCGTGCACAACACGCGGGTGTCGCCGAAACTGACCAGCACCGATCCTTCGGCATGCTTGGTGTAATGGCGTTCGATGCTGACGCGACGCAGCTGATCGCAGGCACGGCCACTGGGGCGGGCGAAATCGGTCATGGGATGTGTGCTTGGGAGTTGGGGCCAACAAGTTTACCATTGCGTTTTGGCCGACCACTCCATGAGCATGATCCGCAGCATGACCGCCTTCGCTTCGGCGGAGGGCTCGAGCCCGCTGGGCGCACTGGCCTGCGAACTGCGCAGCGTCAACCACCGTTATCTGGAACAGAGCCCGCGGCTGCCCGAGGAGTTGCGCCGTTTCGAGCCGGTACTGCGCGAGCGCGTCGCGGCGCGGCTGGCGCGCGGCAAGGTCGACGTGACGGTGCGTTTGCGCGGCGGCGATGCCGTCGAAAGCCTGCAGGTCGATCACACCCTGCTCGGCAACCTGGCCGAGTTGCACATGGATCTCCAGGCGCGCTTTCCCGGCCTGCAGGTGCAGACCACCGAATTGTTGCGCTATCCGGGCGTGCTGCGCGCGCCGAGCGTGGACGACGAGCAGCTGCAGTCGGCCCTGCTGGTGGTGCTGGAGCGGGCATTGGACGCGCTGGCCGAGACCCGCGGTCGCGAGGGCGCCAAGCTGGCCGCCTTGCTGCAGGAGCGGCTGGTTGGCATCGAGGCCATCGTGAACCAGGTGCGCCAGTGGATGCCGGAGATCCGCCAGGCCCTGCGCGAGCGGCTGGAAACACGTCTTGCCGACATCAGGCAGTCGGCCGACCCGGGCCGGCTGGAGCAGGAACTGGTGTTGCAGATCACCCGTGCCGACGTGGACGAGGAACTGGATCGGCTGGAGGCCCACATCGCCGAGGCGCGCCGCGTGCTGGGCCTGGACGAACCGGTCGGCCGGCGTCTGGATTTCCTGATGCAGGAGTTCAACCGGGAAGCCAATACACTCGGTTCCAAGTCGGTGGACACGCGCTCGACCAACGCCGCGGTCGAGCTCAAGGTGCTCATCGAGCAGATGCGCGAACAGGTGCAGAACATCGAATGAGCCACGTCACCGAGACATCCAGGGGAACCCTGTTCGTGGTCGCCGCTCCGTCCGGCGCCGGCAAATCCACACTGGTCAACGCGCTGCTGGCGCGTGAGCCGGGCATCAGCCTGTCGATCTCGCACACGACGCGCGCGCCGCGTCCGAACGAGAGCGAGGGCAACCATTACCACTTCGTCTCGCGCGACGTTTTCCAGCGCATGATCGACGCCGACCAGTTCTTCGAGTACGCCGTGGTGCATGGCGACATGAAGGGCACCTCGCTGACCGCCGTCGCGCCGTTGCTGGAAGAAGGCCGCGACGTGCTGCTGGAAATCGACTGGCAGGGCGCGCGCCAGGTGCGCAAAAAAGTGCCCGACTGCCAGAGCATCTTCATCCTGCCGCCCTCGCGCGCCGAACTGGAGCGACGCCTGCGCGCACGCGCTTCGGACAGTGCCGAGGCGATCGAGCGGCGCCTGCGCGATTCGCGCACCGAGATCGCGCATGCCGAGGAGTTCGACTTCATCGTCGTCAACGATGATTTCGACACGGCACTGGACGACATGCAGGCCATCGTCCGCGCCGTGCGCCTGCGCACACCGCTGCAGCGCGTGCGCCACGAGACCCTGATCGCCGAACTGCTGGGGCAGGGCGATGTCGTACCGGAAACGAAACCATGACGCCTGCCATTCCCTGAACTGGCGAGTTCAGTTATCTTGTGCCGCTCATGACTACCCAAAACATGCCAACCGATGCCGCCCCGCTGGTCCGGGCGCGTGGCCTGACCACGCGCCTCGGCGGTCGCGCCGTGTTCGACGGGCTGGACATCGACATCCCGCGCGGCAAGGTGACGGCCATCATGGGCCCCAGCGGCACCGGCAAGACCACGTTCCTGAAACACGTCACCGGGCAGATGCGCGCCGACGCCGGCAGCCTCGAAGTGGACGGCGAGGACGTGGCGAAACTTTCGCGTGAAGGCCTGTTCAAGCTGCGCGAGCGCATCGGCTATCTGTTCCAGAATTCGGCGCTGCTGACCGATTACAGCGTGTTCGAGAACGTGGCCTTCCCGCTGCGCCAGCATACCAAACTGCCGGAAGAACTGATCCGCGACATCGTGCTGACCAAGCTGCAGGCCGTGGGCCTGCGCGGCGCGGCGCAGCTGATGCCTTCGGAATTGTCCGGCGGCATGGCGCGGCGCGTGGCGCTGGCGCGCGCGATCGTGTTCGACCCGATGCTGATCCTCTACGACGAGCCGTTCGTGGGCCTCGATCCCATCGCGCTGGCGCAGGTGCTGAAATTGATCCGCACGCTCAACGAGACGCTCGGCATCACCAGCGTGCTGGTCGCGCACGAATTGGAAGCCATCAAGCAGGTGGCCGACCACATTTACCTGATCGCCAACGGCAAGGTGGTGGCGCAGGGCGATCCGAAAACCATCGCCGGCGACGGTTCGCCGTGGACGCGGCAGTTCTTCGGCGGCGAGGTGGACGGCCCGGTGCCGTTCCACTATCCCGCCGGCGATTACGCCACCGAGCTCGGCCTGGCCGGAGAGACGCCATGAACGCGCGCAGCCGTCGTCCCAATTGGTTCATGGACGGCCTGGCCCAGGTCGGCGACGCCGGCCTGTTCCTGCCCACGCTGCTGGCCGCGATCCCGCGCAGCCTGCGGCATTTCCGCGAAACCGTGCGCCAGCTCTGGTTCGTCGGTGCGATGAGTCTCACCATCATCATGGTCTGCGGCCTGTTCGTGGGCATGGTGCTGGCATTGCAGCTTTATTACGTGCTGTCGATCTTCGGCGCCACCACGACCACCGGCACGGTGGTGGCGCTGGCCACCTTCCGCGAACTGGGGCCGGTGGTG
>DASSTF010000159.1:0-6343 GCA_035708045.1 Rhodanobacteraceae bacterium
TGTGACGAATGCGCGCGGCGCGGCCGCCGCCGTTGTCTTCCACGGCGACGATGCCGTATTTGTGGGTCTGGTCGCGCGGCACTTCCTCCACGGCGATCACGCCGGCGTTTTCGGCCAGGGCCACGTCGGCCATCTGCCGCAGAGCGCCGGGACCGTCGTTGACGATGAGGTCATCCGGCAGAATCACACCGAACGGTTCATTGCCCACCACCGGCTTGGCGCAGAGCACGGCATGGCCCAGCCCGAGCGCCTCGGGCTGAGTGACGAACACGGCGCGTACGTGGCCGGGCAAGGTGCCGCGAACCAGCTTCAGCAGTTCTTCCTTGCCCTTTTCCTCGAGCTTTTCTTCCAGCTCGTAGGCCTTGTCGAAATAATCGGCGATGGCGTGCTTGTAGCGGTTGGTGACGAATACCAGCGTGTCGGCGCCGGCATCGATGGCTTCATCCACCGCATACTGGATCAGCGGGCGATCCAGTACCGGCAGCATTTCCTTGGCCACTGCCTTGGTGGCCGGTAGAAAACGAGTGCCCAGCCCGGCAACGGGAAAGACGACTTTGCGCAATGGGGTGCTCATGCAGCTCCTTCATTCTTGTTCTGGTGGATGGGTATCACGTTGTCGGTCGAGGATTCCTTGTTCCAGTTGAAGGCTGGCAACAATGCCGAAACCTGCTCGCGCAAGGCGGACACGTCGAAGGCATCGACGGCGTCCCGGCATTTTTCGAGCCGCGTCTGGAGAAGCTCCCAGGCCACGCTTCTGGATTTGGCCAGGAAGATCTTGGCATGCGTGGTGGCGCTGTAGTTTTCCTGCGGATGGAACAGTTCCTCGAACAGTTTTTCGCCTGGCCGCAACCCGGTGTAGATGATGGGTACGTCCGCACCGGGACGTTTGCCGGCGAGGCGGATCATCTGCTCGGCCAGGTCGCGGATCTTGATCGGCTCACCCATGTCCAAGGCAAAGATCTCGCCGCCCTTGCCCAGTGCCGAGGCTTGCAGGATCAGCTGACAGGCTTCGGGAATGGTCATGAAGTAACGCGACATTTCGGGGTGCGTCACCGTCACCGGGCCGCCCTGCCGGATCTGTTCGCGGAACAGCGGCACCACCGAACCGACCGAATCCAGCACGTTGCCGAAGCGCACGGTGATGAAGCGCGTGGTTACGCGCTCGGCCAGGTTCTGGCAATACATCTCGGCGATGCGCTTGCACGCGCCCATGACGCTGGTGGGGTTGACCGCCTTGTCGGTGGAAATGAGGACGAAAGTTTCCACGGCATGCTCGACTGCCGTGTCCGCCACGGTTCGGGTGGCCATCACGTTGTTGCGGAATGCCTCGCGCAACTGTTCCTGCAGCAGCGGCACGTGTTTGTAGGCGGCGGCATGGAAAACGATCTGCGGCCGCGCATCGGCGAACACGCGCGAGATGGCCGCGGCATCGCAGCAGTGCGCCAGCACGCCATGGAACAGCAGATCCGGATTGGTTTGACGCAGCTCCCTCTCGATGCGATAGAGGTTGTATTCGCTGACATCCACCACCGTCAGCGTGCCCGCGCCGAGTCGCGCCACCTGGCGGCAGAGCTCGGAACCGATGGATCCGCCGCCGCCCGTCACCAGCACGCGGGCGCCGCTGATGCATTCGCGGATGGCCGTCCAATCCAGTTGCACGGTATCGCGCCCGAGAATGTCCTCGATGGCGACTTCCTTGATTTCATTGTGCTGGGCCCGCCCGGAGATGACGTCCTCCAGGCGCGGCATGGTGCGGAATGGAAGCTCGGTGCGTTCGCACATGGACACCACGCGTCGCATGTCGGCGGCGGTGGCTGCCGGAAGTGCGATCAGCACCATGTCGGCGGCGACATGCCGGGCCAGCCTGGGCAATTGTTCCAGCGAGCCCAGCACCGGGATGCCGCGAATATGCGTGCCTCGCAACGCATGATCGTCATCGACGAAGCCCACCACGCGGTACTTCCCTGCCCGGCGCAAATCGCGGATCAGTCCTTCGCCCGCCGGCCCCGCGCCGATGACGACGACACGTTGATCGGCCACCTTGTGCAACAAGCCGACACGGCTGTCCTTCCAGTAGCGGTAAAGCAGGCGCGGCAATGCCAGCAACAGGATCAGGATCAACGGATAGAGCACCAGCACCGAACGCGGAACGCCTTCGAGGCGGTCATACACAAAAAGCGCCGGATAGATGCCGATGGCGCCGATCACCGCCACCTTGGCGATGTTCCAAAGGTCCGGCAGGCTGGCAAACCGCCAAAGCCCCTTGTACAGGCCAAGCCAGGCGAAAACCGCTCCCTGAACCAGCATCACGATGGGAAACTCGAACGTGGCGAACGTGATGTGGTCGGTGGGCGGAAACAGCGTGTAACGCAGGTATTTGGCCAGCCCCCACGCCAGGGCCACCATGAGCAGGTCGTGCAGCACCACCGCCATGCGCGGGTGAATGAAGGTAATCAACTTACGCAACCTGTCGCCCTCCCTTGTGTCGCACTTTTTCGAGACAGGCCCGGCGCGCCTGCCACCATGTTCCCGAAGCGACGATGTACATCGTCAAGCACAGCCATGGCGCCAGCGCGGGTCGGCGGACGGCCCATGTGGCCATGGGTGCCACCACCAGCAGGTTCCAGAGCATGTAGAGTCCGCTCGTCCCGGCATGCGTGCATTTGCATCTGACCAGCCACTGGTACAGATGTTCGCGGTGTGCAGTGTACCAACGTTTGCCACGCCATATACGCCAGGCCAGGGTCCATCCCGCATCCGTTACAAATGCCGAAGACAATATCAATGCGGGCCATAACGCTGGCCGAACGCGTGCGGTGAGCAACAGGACAAGCGCGAAAATCGCGAATCCGGCAAAACCGCTGCCCACATCGCCCATGAAGATGCGCGCCGGCGGCCAGTTGAAAAGCAGGAACCCGGATGCGGCAGCGGCCAACCCGAAGGCGGTGACGGCCAGCGCGACCTGCGCCGCACCCAGCGCCAGCACGCCGAGGCCCGCGCCGACAAAAAGTATCTGCAACCCCAGAATGCCGTCGATGCCGTCCATGAAGTTGTGCAGGTTGATGCTCCAGGCTGCCAGCAGCACGCAGGGCAACAGCCAGATCCAGGCCAGGTGATGGGCGTGGATCACGGCGGCACTGAACAGGCCGGCGGCAAACAACTGCACCAGAAGGCGCGAAAGCACGGGAGTGTCGCGATGATCGTCCACCCAGCCCGACACGGCCACCAGCAACCCCGCCACGCCCATGGCAGCTGCAACCCATAGGGCATGGCCACCGGGCCAGTATGGCAGCGCCACCATGACGACGAGCAGCGTTCCGACCACCAGACCGACACCGCCGCCTCGTGGCGTGGGAATCGAATGCGAACGCCGGTAACCGGGTTCATCCAGCATGCCGCGACGGTGAGCGTAGGCAATGGCCGCCCAGGTCAATGCCACAGACAGAACGAAAGCCGCACCGCACAGCCACCATCCATTGGCCAGAACGGACATCATTCGTTGGCCACACCGTGGATCGGCCGCACGCTGCCCCAGAGTTTGCAACTCGGGCACTGCCAGTGGTGCGCCTTGGCGCCGAAGCCGCAATGACTGCAGCGATACATGGCCTGACCGTCCAGCAGCTTGTGCGTGAGATCGCGCAGGATCAGGAAATCCTGACGCACCTCACCCGAAGTGTGTTCCATGGTGGCGTCGATCAAGGCCATCATGCCGCGCACCGAAGGACGCTGGCGCAACTGCGAAGTCAGGAAATCGATGGCAGCGCGCTTGCCGTCGCGCTGGGCGTAGATGCTCGCCAGGGCAAGCACGGGCGATACCCCGTGGTAACGCGTGAGCACCTCGCGCAGAAAACGCTCGGCGTGATCCATCTGTTCCGACTTGGCGTAACTATCGAGCAACAGCGGCAGTATTTCCGGGACATAGGCCACTTCGCAGTGGATGGCGTGCTCGAAGGTATCCACGGCCTCGGCGTGATGCCCGTCTTCGGCCTGCATCTGCCCGGTCAACATGAAGGCACGCACGCAATCGCGTTTGCAGGCGAAAGCCTTGTCGAGATAGGCGAAGGCTTCGCGACGGGCGCCGTGCTGGCGTGATTGTTCGGCCAGTTCGCAATAAAAGTGCGCGATGGGATGCGCCTGCGATTCGCCGGTCATCGCTTCCAGCCGTCGTGCCTGTTCGATGGCCTCGTGCCAGTCGCGCTCGTGCTGATAGATGGCGATCAGATGGCGCAATGCCGATGGCGCATGCGCGTTCATGGCCACCAGGTCGGTGAACAGGGTTTCGGCGCGATCCAGCAGACCGGCGCGCATGTAGTCTTCGCCCAGCTCGAGCAGGGCGATGGTCTTCATCTCGTCGTTGAGATTGGGCCGCGACACCAGATGCTGATGCACCCGGATGGCGCGATCGACTTCACCGCGACGGCGGAAAAGATTGCCCAGCGCAAGGTGGGTTTCGACAGTGTCGCGATTGTATTCGGCCAGACGCAGGAACACTTCGATGGCCTTGTCCTGCTCCTCGTTGAGCAGGTAGTTCAGGCCCCGGAAATAATCCGAAGACAGGGCGTTGACCCGTGCCCCGGACGAGCGCGCGCTGACGCGCAGCGCCACCAGCCAGCCGCTCAGGAAAGCCAGCGGCAACAACAGGAACAGAAGGTACAGGGAGTTCATGAGCCATCCGAGGGTGCCGTCTTTTTCGCGGGGGTTTGCCTGTTCCTGCGCTGCCTGCGGAACCTTGCCCCCGTGCCCAGCCAGGCCACGATGCCGCCCGCGAGCCAGCCCACGACGAGCGTGCCGAGGATGGCCGCTCCCTTGGGTATGGATACCTGGGCAAAGCCGAGGTCATAGACCACCATGGCCGGGTTGAGCGCACCGAAAACGATGCCGGCCAGGACAAACAGCAGAACGATCAGGACAACGATGACAAGGCGCATGCGTGGACTTTACCTGATCCGATAGTCCCCTGGAACTTGGCACGGGAAACGGTGCATGACCGTTCGCAGCCACGCGATGCCCGATTCAGAAGGTGCCATGAAGGGATACGGGACAACCGGCAACGAATACCGGTGGCGCGTGGCGTGTCTCCGCCTGCAACCATCCGGTCAGTCGATCAGTCGTTGTTGACCCGGTCGCGCAGTTCCTTGCCCGGCTTGAAATGCGGGACATGCTTGCCCGGCAGAGCCACGGCATCGCCACTCTTGGGATTGCGCCCCATGCGCGGCGGCCGGTAGTGCAGCGAAAAACTGCCAAAACCACGGATCTCGATGCGATCCCCTTGTGCCAGCGACTGGCTCATCTGCTCGAGCACATTCTTGACCGCCACTTCGACATCACTGAAAGCCAGGTGGCCCTGGCGTCGGGCCAGTGCATCGATAAGCTCGGACTTGGTCATGATCCCCAATTCTCATGCAGTCAATCGCGAACCCAGCATATGTCCCCAGCAGGATGTTCGCATGATCCTTTTGTCACATTTGCGCGCAGCCGACGTGACAATGATGACGCACGGGCCGCCCTGCCCGGCGTGCCGGGGCTGGAACACCGAAGTGCTCCAGCCCCGAACCCGTGCCCTTACTCGGACTTGTCCATCTGTTCCTTCAGCAGTGCGCCCAGCTTGGTGGTGCCGGTGTGCGCGGCGTGCAGGTCGGCCATGGCGTCCTGCACGTCGGCCTCGTCCTTGGCGCGGATCGACAGCGACAGCTGACGGCCACGACGGTCCATGCCGGTGAACTTGGCTTCGACGCTGTCGCCCACCTTCAGGTACTGGGTGGCGTCCTCGACACGCTCCTTGGCGATGTCGTTGGCGCGCACGTAGCCCTCGACACCTTCGCCGAGATCGACCACGGCACCCTTGGCGTCCACTTCCTTGACCGTGCCGGTGACGATGGAATTGCGCGGATGCGCGGCCATGTACTGGCCGAACGGATCCTGCTCCATCTGCTTGATGCCCAGCGAGATGCGCTCGCGCTCGGGATCGACGGCCAGCACCACGGCCTCGACTTCCTCACCCTTCTTGAAGTCGCGGATGAGGTCTTCGCCGGTTCCCTGCCAGGAGATGTCGGACAGGTGCACCAGACCGTCGATGCCGCCGTCCAGACCGATGAAGATGCCGAAATCGGTGATCGACTTGATCTGACCGGACACCTTGTCGCCCTTGTTGTGCATGGCGGCGAAGGCTTCCCACGGGTTGGAACGGGTCTGCTTGATGCCCAGCGAGATGCGGCGACGCTCCTCGTCGACGTCCAGCACCATCACCTCGGTCTCGTCGCCGATCTGCACGACCTTGGCCGGGTTGACGTTCTTGTTGGTCCAGTCCATCTCGGACACGTGCACCAGGCCTTCCACGCCCGGC
>DASSTF010000160.1:0-4488 GCA_035708045.1 Rhodanobacteraceae bacterium
ACCGCGCTGGGCAGGTTCGAGCACTACGAACGCAAGCTGGAGCACATGGAAGGCCGGGTCGAAGCCTACGATCTGGGCCAGAAACGCGGCCTCGACCGTGAATTCGCCGACCTCGAAACCGACGATCACGTCGAGGAAGAACTGGCCGCCCTGAAAGCACGCATGGGTTCGAAGCAGACCGCCACCAAAGAGTAAAAGCCGATGCCGGATTTCACTGCCATTTTCGCACTGTTCTGCATCTTCATCGCGCCGCTGTGGCTGATCCTGCATTACACGACCAAGCGCCGACAGGCCCAGAGCCTGTCGCGCGAAGACGAGAAGATGTTGTCGGAATTGTGGGAACTGGCGAACAAGATGGAAAGCCGCGTCAACTCGCTGGAAACCATTCTCGATACACAAGTACCTGGTTGGAGAAACAAGGCATGAACCATTTCGATGACGAAAGCAGGTCGCGGCGGATCTACCGCGACTCGGAGCGCGGCGTGATCCTGGGCGTGTGCGCGGGCATCGCCGAACATTTCGACTGGCCGCTGTGGCTGACCCGCATCGGCGCGCTGGCCCTGGGCTGGTTTTTCACGGTGCCGGTCGTCATCGCCTACCTCGTCGCGGCCCTGCTGATGCCGGAGCGTCCGCTGCGCTATTACGGCGACGGCGACGAACGGACCTTCTGGCAATCCAACCGCCACCGGAGCTGACCGATGAGGCATCACGACGAAGACTGGCGTGCACAACGCTTTTATCGTGACCGGCGCAACGGCAAGCTCATGGGCGTGTGCGCCGGCATTGCCGACTACTTCGGCTGGAATGTCACGTTCATCCGCATCCTCGCGATCATCGCGCTCATCTGGTTCAGCGCCCTGACACTTGTCATCTATTTTGGCCTGGGTTTTCTTCTGCCGGTCAAGCCCGAGCGGCTATATGATTGGGACACCAACGAGGATTACTGGCGCAGCGTCAGGCGCTCGGCAAAGGAAACGTTTCGCGACGTGCGCCATCGCTTCCGCGAGCTGGACGTGAAACTGCAACGCATGGAAGGCTACGTCACCTCGGGACGATATGACCTGGATCGCGAGTTTCGCGACCTGGAAGACTAAGGAATCCACCCATGAATAGCGGCGAAATTTTTGTTCTGTGCATCCTCATCATCGTCTTCGGCGCGCGCATCGTCAGGCAGCGCATGCATCAAGACAACAAACCGCGCGAAGATCCCGCCTATCGCGCCCAACTCGACACGCTCGAACGCCGCGTGCAGACGCTCGAGCGCATCGTCACGGACAAGGGATACGATCTGAAGCGAGAATTCGACAAGCTGTAGCCGGTTCCGGCCTCCGGGGTTCGCTACGATGGAAGCGGAACGGGAACGGAATCCCGCCACGACTTTTCCGCGAGAGCCGCCTGTGCACGCCATCCGACATCCCCGCCTGATCCTGAATCTCGTCTTCGCCTTTTGCCTGGCGACACTCGCCGCACCGCCGGCACTTGCCCAGACCCAGGTCGAACACAATCCCGGCTACGACCGTCCCGGCATCGGCTTCAGCCCTGCCGTATTGCAGGCCGGCGACTTCACCCTGGAACAAGGCGCGCCCGACTGGAGCCGTGCCGACGGCGTCTCGACCTACAACGCCGATACCCTGCTGCGCCTGGGCCTCGGCCACTCGCTTGAAGTGCAGCTGGGAACCGGCTGGAACCGGATGAACGGCGCCGGCCACGTGCTCGACGGGCGCCCGGATACGTCGCTGGCCATGAAGTTCGCGCCGGCAAGCGATGGCGATTTCAGCTGGGGCCTGCTCGGCAGCATCGAGTTTACCGATGGCTCGCGTGCCTTCCGCAGTTCGCAACGTCAATACCTGCTTGGCGCCAGCCTCAACTGGCAGCGCAGCGCCGATCGCTCCATCGGCCTTTACGCGGAACTGATGCATGGAGACGCGGACAGCCAGTTGCTGGCCGTCAACGAAGGCTGGGCATTGACGTCCACGCTCGGCATGTATGTGGAACTGGCCGGCCAGCACGTCGAAGACGCCGGCTACGGCAGCCTGGGCGGTGCCGGCCTGGCCTGGCAGGTCACCCCTCGCGTGCAACTGGACATCAGCGCCCGCCACCGCCTGACCGGACACGCCGATACCTGGCAAGGCGGATTGGGTTTTGCCGTTTACTTCGGCAGTTGAGCCGATACCGCAACGCCGATCAGAGCGGCGTTGCCAGGCAACCGGTCACAGGCTGCGCCCATCCACCTGCTTCACGTCGATCCCGGAACGATCCAGATCGGGCAGGCAGCGGACATTCACCGCTGCCATCGCGTTGCCGCCATGCTCGCCGAAGGCGAAAGGACTGCAACCGCACGTCTTGCAGAAGCGATGGCTGATCGCGTGCTTGTTGAACAAGTACGTGCCCAGTTCCTCTTCGGGCGTCGACAGGTGAAACTTGTCGCGGGGCACGAACCACAGCAGGTAGCCCTTCCGACTGCAATGCGAGCAGTTGCACTCGATGAGTTGCTGCGGATCACCCTCGACCTCGAACTCGACACGGCCGCAATGGCAGCTGCCTTTGTGTGACATCTTCATTCACCTCTGGTGCGCGGGAAAAAGCATCAACCGTTCGTTCCCATATAACGCAGGCGCAACAGCACGTCTGCCATCCACCGGGAACCAACGATCAATCCGAGGCCGAAGATACACCGCAATGCCAACTCGATCACCAGGGAATATCCATCCGGTCTGGGAAACGGAGCCGACATCTGCACACATGCCATGACCAAACCAGGGATGGCGTTCACCAGCAACCATGTACCCACCACCACGAATGCAACATGGGCCAGTCCCTGTGCCGTCGTACGTTCCGTATCCAGGGAGGGCGGAAGCCTCTTGATCGCCATGATCGACAAGCCGGGAGCAATCAGCCACAGCACAATGCCGACGGCAAGCGGCCACAACAAGGCGAGTAGCAGCCAGAAGCTGAAATCAGGCAACGGTGCATGCGTATCACGCAGAACGAACACACCAAGTTGCGCCACTCCTTCCATGCCTTGAGCCACCACGAGAACGGCGACTACGCGCAAAAGGACTATCGAAAGACTTCGAGTCTGCATGTCCGGTTTCCCTGTAAAAATTGGCAATCCGATGATCCCGCATTCGGTACGACAAGGAAACCTCTCCTTCAGACAGCGCCAATCGCATCTCCGATCAGATGCGCACACTCCAGGCCCATGTCCACCACCTTGTCGTCGGGAATCTGGTAGCCGGTAGTCGCATCGATGGAATTACGTATCAACAGATCCATCGCACATGAACATGAGTCGAAACGGAAACGGTTACTCGTCTCTCGCGCTGTCCTGCAATTCGAGCGTGAATCGGGACAGCTCGTTCTCGGTAACCAGGCCATGACGCACCATGAGCATCAGGCTCAAATGCGCCTCGGAACGGCGCGGGTCGTCGAAGATCATCGCCATCAGCTTGTTGCGGTCGCGGATCAATCCAAAAAGATCGCCGTATCTTTCGTGCGCCGTCCGCGCATCATCGCGGCAGACGGTCTGGCACTCGTCAAGAATGCGCGCGGAAAATCGTTCAAGCGCCACGAAATACAGTTGTCGAAATTTCTTCCAATCCGATTCTGCGACCACGACGAAACCTCCGTCACGAAATCAACCATCGGCAAGAATATCAGCCGCTCTCGACTACACGAAGTTCCCTGGGCAATGCGAAAACCATGTTTTCCGGCTCACCATCCAGGTCGTGCGGTTCGCCACCGCCCCAGGCCTTGAGTTCCGCGATGACGTCACGCACCAGTTTTTCCGGGGCCGAGGCGCCGGCGGTCACGCCGACGCGTGCGGCATTTTTCAGCCAGGCGCGGTCGAGGTGTTCGGCGCCGTCGATCAGATACGCCGGCACGCCTTCACTTTCGGCAAGATCGCGCAGGCGATTGGAATTGGAGCTGTTGGCCGAACCGATCACCAGCACGACGTCCACGGCATCGGCCAGACGCCTCACGGCGTCCTGACGATTCTGCGTGGCGTAGCAGATGTCGTCCTTGCGCGGCCCCTCGATGGACGGAAACTTTTCGCGCAGGGCAGTGATGATCGCCTTGGTATCGTCCACCGACAGCGTGGTTTGGGTGACGTAGGACAGCGCGTCGGGCTGGCGCGGCGACAGATCGGCGACGCCGTCCACCGATTGCACGAGATGAATGTCGCCGGTGTTGGCCCGGTTCCATTGGCCAAGCGTGCCATCGACTTCGGGATGCCCGGCATGGCCGATCAATACCACGTCGCGGCCGGCGCGTCCCAGGCGCGCCACTTCCATGTGCACCTTGGTCACCAGGGGACAGGTGGCGTCGAACACCCGAAGCCCGCGCGTCTCCGCTTCGTCGCGCACGGCCTGCGAGACGCCATGCGCACTGAAGATCACGGTGGCCTCGTCCGGCACCTCGGCCAGCTCCTCGACGAACACCGCGCCCTTGTCGCGCAACCGGGCCACCACGTAGCGGTTGTGCACC
>DASSTF010000161.1:0-2917 GCA_035708045.1 Rhodanobacteraceae bacterium
GCCGGGCTCTGGCAATAGCGCGAGGAGTTGTCGACGCTGTTGGTGCCGATGATGAGGCGCGCGATCTTCTGCGTCAGGTAGGCTTCCTCGTTGCTGGCCTTGCTGGAGGCGATGAAGCCGATGCTGCGCGGGCCGTATTGATCGCGGATATGCAGCAGCCGCCGTGCGACGAGGTCCAGCGCCTCGTCCCAGCTGGCCTCGCGGAAGCGGCCGTTCTCGCGGATCAGCGGCGTCGTCAGGCGGTCTTCGCTGTTGACGAAGTCCCACGCGAAGCGGCCCTTGATGCAGGTCGAGATGCCGTTCGCGGGTGCTTCCTGCATCGGCTGCACTTTCAGTATCTGGCGGCCGCGCGTCCACATCTCGAACGAGCAGCCGACGCCGCAGTAGGTGCATACGGTCTTGGTACGCCTGATTTCCGGCTGTCGCCACTTCATGTCCATTTTGGAGACACCGGTGATCGGCGGGGTGCCGATGGTGTCCTCCCAGGCCTTGACCATGTCGATCATGGGACGCTTGAGTGACTGCGGCATGCCCGTGAACGGCCCGGCGTCGGTCGACTGCATCGTCTTTTCCATCAGCGCGTTGCAGGGGCAGACGGTGACGCAGTGGCCGCAGTGCACGCAGCTCGATTCGTCGATCGGCTTGCCGCCGTCCCACAACACGCGCGGATGTTCCATCGACCAGTCGATGCTGAGCGTTTCGTTGACTTCGACGTTCTGGCAGGCTTCGACGCAGCGCCCGCACAGGATGCACTGGTCCGGATCGTAGGTGTAGAACGGGCTCGACGTGTCCTTGTCGTACGGCTTGCGCTCGAACGGGTAGCGCTGGATCGGGATGTCCATGGCCGCGAACGTGTTGTGCAGCTGGCAGTCGCCGGTGTTGTTCTCGCACAGTGTGCAATACAGCTCGTGTTTGGCGAGGACGCGGTGCATGCCTTCGTGGCGCGCGTTTCTGGCGCGCTCGCTGGTGCTCGCGATCCGCATGCCATCGGCGCTCGTGAGTGCGCAGGCGCGCTGAAGTTCGCCGTCGACTTCGACCCAGCAGGTGTCGCAAGTCTGGATCGGGCCGAGTGCGCCGAGGTAGCAGACGTGGGGGAGGTTGACGCCGTGGGCGATCAGGAAGTCGATCAGCGGCTGGTCGGGTGGGCCAGTGAGCGGTCGGCCATCCAGGACGATCGTGCAATTGTCGTCGGCCATGAGGAGGTTTCCATCCGCGGGATTTTCATCCTCCCTCGCAGCGTCAGGTCATTCAACAGCACCGGGTCCGTTCATTCACCCTGTCATTTGCAATGTGGATTTTTTGATTGCATCCACCATACGTCGAGCGCGAGGCGCTCGTCGTCGTTCATGGCGAAGCGGGATTCGCTTTTACTCGCCCCTCGCTACTCGCCCCTCGCCCCTCGCCCCTCGCTACTCGCCCCTCGCTTTTATGCCGCCTGCCGCGACGCCCGCTTGCGATCGTTCTCGGTCAGATGCTTCTTGCGCAAGCGAATGGCCTTGGGCGTGACCTCGACCAGTTCGTCATCCTGGATGAACTCCAGTGCCTGTTCCAGCGACATCTTCACCGGCGGCACCAGGCTCAGCGCGTCGTCCTTGCCGGAGGCGCGCACGTTGGTGAGCTGCTTGGCGCGCAGGGCATTGACGGTGAGGTCGTTGTCCTTGGCGTGGATGCCGACCAGCTGGCCTTCGTAGATTTCGACGTTGGCGTCGATCAGCATGCGGCCGCGATCCTGCAGGTTGTACAGGGCGTAGGCCGGCGCGGTGCCGGTGCCGTTGGAAATCAGCACGCCGTTGGAGCGCTTGCCGATGATGCCTTCCGTGCGCGGACCGTAGTGGTCGAACACGTGGAAAAGCAGGCCGGTACCCGAGGTCAGGGTCTTGAACTCGGTCTGGAAGCCGATCAGTCCGCGCGCGGGAATGATGTAGTCCAGGCGCACGCGGCCATGGCCGTCGGGCACCATGTTCTTGAGCTGGCCCTTGCGCAGGCCCAGCTTTTCCATCACGCCGCCCTGGTAGGCTTCTTCCATGTCCACGACCAGCTGCTCGTAGGGTTCCTCGATGACGCCATCGACCTCGCGCGTGACCACTTCGGGGCGCGACACGCCCAGTTCGTAGCCTTCGCGGCGCATGGTTTCAATGAGGATCGACAGGTGCAGTTCGCCGCGGCCGGACACCTTGAGCTTGTCCGGATCTTCCGTGTCTTCCACGCGCAGCGCCACGTTGTGCAGCATTTCGCGGTGCAGGCGGTCGCGGATCTGGCGGCTGGTGATGAACTTGCCGCCGGAGACGTCGGCCTTGCCGGCGAACGGCGAGTTGTTGACCTGGAAGGTCATGGAAATGGTCGGCTCGTCCACGCTCAGGGCCGGCAGCGCCTCGGGCGTGTCCAGCGCGCATACGGTGTCGGAAATGCCCAGTTTTTCGATGCCGCTGATGGCGATGATGTCGCCGGCGCGTGCTTCGGCCACTTCGGTGCGCTCCAGGCCCATGAAGCCGAGTACCTGCAGCACCTTGCCCTGACGCTTTTTGCCTTCGCGGTCGATGATCGACACCGGCATGTTGGTGCGCACGGTGCCGCGCTCGACGCGACCCACGCCGATCACGCCGACGTAGCTGGAGTAGTCGAGCTGGCTGATGCGCATCTGGAACGGACCCTCCGGGTCGACGTCCGGTGCGGCCACTTTCTCGATGATGGTTTCGAACAGCGGCGTCATGTCGCCTTCACGCACGCTGTCGTCCATGCCGGCATAACCCTGCAGGCCGGAGGCGTACACGACCGGGAAGTCCAGCTGCTCGTCGGTGGCGCCGAGCTTGTCGAACAGGTCGAAGGTGGCGTCCAGCACCCAGTCGGGGCGCGCGCCGGGACGGTCGACCTTGTTGATGACCACGATCGGCTTGAAGCCCATTTCGAAAGCTTTCTG
>DASSTF010000162.1:0-10079 GCA_035708045.1 Rhodanobacteraceae bacterium
GGCTACAACCTGCGTTGGTTGATGCGGTGGATCAGGCTTTTTTGCGTTCGAATTCTGGTCGTGACTTGGCGGTCGATGTCACATCCGATCACTTCGTGTGCTGTGTAACTGGTCGGGGATCGAATTGTTCAAGGCCGACTAACTCGTTCATGTAGGTTCTGTACCGCAAACGAGAAATTCCGGCCGCACGCAGCACTTGCGAGAGCGAGACGGCTTGCTCGCCGGGATTTTTGCGCCACTGCCCGCCTATCAACCAGAAATCACCGACATGTTCATGTCCAACCGCAAGATACTGACGTGAACCAAGGTCACTTGTGACCATGTTGCGCAGCTTTGCAAATTCGGCTTTGTGCGTTTGAAATTGTCGAGTCAGTTCGCTCGCGGACGGAGGCCGTCCGCAGGCGGTGAGGCACACGGCCAATAGCGAAAAAGCGGTCATGCGAATGAAGTTGCCCACAGTGTGTTCAACTCGATGTCGCCGCTGATCATTCGATGGCCACGCGTTCTCAAGCATCGCCGGCATCCGGTTGCGGGCCGGGGGTGGCCGGGTTTCTGCCGCCGCGCCAGTAGCCGCCCTGACTCCAGGTGCCGAAGGCCCAGCGCAGCCAGTGCACCAGCGCGTTGGCCAGCCACAGGGCCCAGGCGAGGATGGCGAGTTTGTAGCACCACAGTGGCAGGCTCAGGACGCCGCCGCGCGGGAGTTCGCCGGTCGAGCGATCCAGCATCCACTGCAGGTGCTGGGCGGTGGAGCCGTTGCCGGCGATGTGCATGTCGGGCACGCCCAGCAGGCCGCGCGGCACCACGGCGACCAGCACCAGAATCGCCAGCAGGGTCAGCAGCGCAAGGCATATCTGCACCGCATTGAAACCGAGGCGCGGCAAGTCCTGCATGCTGCGGGAGCGTTCGCGCAGGCCGAGCAGGATCAGCCATACGGTCACCAGCGCAAAGGCGCTCCACGCAAAGGTGGAAAAACCCAGTCCCAGCAGGATCCAGTGATGCAGCTTCAGCGGTGTCGGCGCGAAACGGGTCAGGACGTATGCGAGCAGCAGCAGCACGATCAGTTGCGGCCAGTACAGCACGGCCGGGCCGTTCTGCGGCCCCCATGTCCACAGGATCCAGCGGTCGTGCGGCAGCGTCAGGCCGAGGTCGATGTTGGCGGCCTGCGCGCCGAGATCCACCACCGGTGTGCGTGTCACCAGGCCCATGTCCTGCTGCTGGCGCAGGGCCAGTGAATAGTCGTGCGTGCCGGGGCGCAGCGGCAGGCTGACGCGACCGTTGCGCAGGGCCACCGTCAGTGATTCGTCGTCGCGCCGGGCGTGCAGCAACTGCGCGGCGTCGGGCGTGGCGATGGTGTGCTCGCCGCCGTGCGTGCTGCGCGCGGCGAGCATGAGGTGCATGTCGCGGGCGTGCTCGCCGACGGACGTGTCGAGCCGCACCGTGTCCACCGCGACGGTGCTGCCTTGCAATGGCGCGGGCCGGCTGATGTTCACGGCCAGCGTTTCTCCCGGCAGGGGCGCAAAAGCCAACATGTTGTCGGCCGGTTGCGGCGGAATGCCCTCGGCCTCGACGTGCCAGGTTGGCGCGGCCTGGATTTGCCACAACTCGCTGCGGCGGGCCAGCGGCGGCGCCTTGAGGTCGAGCGTATCGAACGGTTCGACGCGACTGAGCCATGTCGCCACCTGCTGACCGGCGCGGAAATTGACAGTGATGCGACCGTCCTTGATCTGGGTATCGGCGTCCAGCGGATGTTCGCCCGGCAACAGCGGAAGACTGACGCTGAAACCGGCTTGCGCGGGAGCGATGCGTTGCACCGTGTTGCGGATGCGCCAATCCGAGCCGATCCGCAAGGTTCGGGTCAGACGCACGTAGGCGGGGAACGACTGGTGGACGGGTTTGCCGGCGTGATCCTGCGTGGCCTTCGATGACTGCCGCGTCAGGCGCACGGTGTCTCCGGCCAGACGCACGTCGTCCAGGCCCGAGGCGACCCAGCCGGGCGCCGAAATCTGCATGTGCTTGGGTTTGAGCGCGCCGAAGGCCAGACGCAGCGCGTCGCCACGGACGCGCCAGTCAAGCTGCACGCTGTGCACGCCGCGATTGAGGCGCAGCAGTGGCTGGCCGCCCTCACGGGCCAGCGCGGCCGGATGGCCATCCACGCGCACTGTCTTCAGGTAGCTGCCGTCGCCTGTCATCGGCAACGGCACCGCCACCGGCGCCTCGACCTGGGCCTGCAACAACAACGTCATGCGTTCGCCGGTCAGCGTGAGTCGGCCATCGGCCAGCAACGCGCAGTCGGGTGCGCATGCGGGCGGTTCCAGCAGGCGTTGCTGAAGTTGTTTCAGCATGGTTTGCGAAGGCGTGTCGCCGGCCCTGACGGCGCCCGGCGCGACCAGCACGATGGCCGCCAGAAGCAGGACGGCGCTGCTGGCGGACACGCGCCGACGGTGGCCGCGGGTTGGCAGAAGCCGCGTGAGCAGGCGCGCCAGCAAAGCGGCCAGGGCCACGACGGCCAAGACGCGCAGCAGGCGCACCAGCCAGGCCGGCGCGATCACGAGCCGCATGGTCTGGTCGGGCGTGACCGGGCCGGACCAGCCGAGCTCGTACGTGTTGCCCACGTTCCAGTCGGGAATCCCGGGTCCGGATTGCACGGGGCCGGGGTTGGTCTGCAGGGGCGGCATCCGCAGTGGTTCGCGCGGGGGCGCAGGCATGGGAGGCGGGGCGGCCACGGCGTTGGACGATTGCTCCATTACCGGAGGCGGAGGTGCGGGCGGCGCCTGTGGCGGCTTGACCATCTTGATCACCTTCGGCGGTGGCTGGATGAAGGTGTCCTGGACAGCTACATCATAGGTATGCGCTTTCTCCAACTGCGGATACAGCGCGTCGCGCAGTTGGGTGGCAGCAAACGGCAGGCTCCACCATATCGCCACGGCGACGAAGGCCAGCGCCACGCCATGCGTGACACCACGCAGGCGGCCGCTCGGCAGGGCGCGCGTCAGCAGGGCCAGCGCGGCGGCGATCAGCAGGGTCAGGTACGGGGCGAAGGCTTGTTCGTGCGCCAGCACCAGATAAATCGCGGCCACCAGACCCATCGGCCAGCCCAGCAGGCGTCCGCACAGCAGCGCGATCAGTGCGACCACGAACAGATCCAGCAATGTCCAGCTGCCCACCCAGGAGCCACGGGATTGATCGGCTCCGGGCGCGCCCAGCAGGCGGTAGCCGGGCGGCAATTGCAGCGTGACATCCAGGCTGTCCAGCGGCACCTGCCATCCGTTGGCGGGCATCGTGCCAAGGGCGCTGCGCGGCAGGTACAGGCCGGCGTCGATATCCACTGTGTCGTCGCGCAGCTCGATGCCGCTGCTGTGGTTTTTGCCCTTGCTGACAAGGAGCGGGGTGTTGACGTTGCGGGCGCTTTGCAATTGCCATGGCGACTGCACGTCGAGTCGGCGCGGGTGGTCGAGGCGGCCGGTGAGATAATCGCTGGCGGTGAATCCGTCGCCGTCGAAGTCGAGCCACATGCGGCGGTTCACGCGAATCTTTTCGCTCACGCCACCCTGTCCCGCACGCGCGCCGGCGGTGATGGCAAGCCCGTGTCCGTCGGTGACGGCAAACGCTGGCAGGTTGCGCCAGGCCGACGGCACGCCGGCTTGATTGGCGTCCACCGCGTGGCCTTCGATGCGGGTCTGGCGCAAGCCCGGATCGTCGTCATAGCTCCACACTTCGCTGGACGGCCACGGTTTTTTCGGCAATGCGAAAGCCACCTTGGCCAGTGGCTCGGTGCCGCGTGCCCGCAACGTGATCTGCCAGCGCCCGGGCCGCAGTTGCAGGTGCAGTTTGCCGTCGTTGTCCAGGCGGGCGGGAATGGCCGCATCCAGTTGCGTGGCCACGAAATCCGGCGGCAGCACCGGGCCCAGCGTCACCTCGCGCGCTTGACCGCTGACGGCAAGCTGCATGCGCGTGACGAGACGCGGCGGCAAGCCGTCCTGAAGATGTCGAAATACCTGTATGGACAGCGCATCGGCCTGATGCGGGCCGGTTGCGCTTGCGCCCAGAGTCAGGGCATCGCCTTGCCGCTCGATGTCGGCCACGGATTTGCCATTCATTTTCAGACCGACCAGTCCGTACACATCCGGCATGGCCAGACGCGCGGGCATCGACGACCAGGACCAGCGCCCGGCTAGCTGATGTTGCCCGGCAGCCAGATGTACGACCGGCGCGCCGTCGCTTTCGTGCACGGCTATCGCGTGTCCGTGGTCGGTGACCTGTTGCGGCCAATGATGATCGTCGCCGGGCAGGGCAAGCCAACTTTCGGCATCTACCTTGACGGTCACGCTGAAGCGTCCGCCGTGTGCGTCCACAGCCACATCCAATTGTCCGGGCCACAGGCAACGCCGCGTATCGGGCGCGGGCATGTTGCCGGTCAGGAACGGGCAGGCGTGTTGCGGGTAATCGTGCAGCACCCAACCCTGCCAATCGCGCAAGGGCGCGGGAACGTCCTGCGCCAAGGCCGGCATCGCCAGCAGACAAATCAGACAACCCATCCAGAAGCTGCGCATGTCGCGTCCCCTTTTGCGATCTTTTGGGAGTGTAACCAAAGAAGGCGTTTGGGGAATGCGGCGTGATCGAAGTGTGGGTCGGAAAGCGTTGGCGGCGCGTCAGCGCAGGTTGGCTGCCGCGTGTGCCAGTGTTTCGATGCCGGCCCAGTCGCCCGTGGCGACCAGGTTTTTCGGGGTGAGCCAGGAGCCGCCGACGCAGACGACGTTGGGCAGGGCGAGGTAATCGGGCGCGGTTTGCGCGGTGATGCCGCCGGTGGGGCAGAAGCGTGCCTGCGGCAACGGGTCGGCCAGGGAGCGCAGCAGTTTGGCGGCGTTGACGGGTTCGGCGGGAAAGCATTTCTGCAGGGTGTAGCCGCGCTCCAGCAAGGTCATCACTTCGCTGGCGGTGGCGGCGCCGGGCAGCAGCGGGAGGTCGTGGTTGTCGGCCGCATCCAGAAGTTTCGATGTGCTGCCGGGCGACACGGCGAAACATGCTCCGGCGTTGGCGACGGCGTCGAGATCGCGCGGCGTCAACACGGTGCCGGCGCCGACGTGGGCGCCTTCGACTTCCGTCGCGATGGCGCGGATGGCATCCAGTGCGGCCGGTGTGCGCAAGGTGATTTCGATGGCCGGCGTACCACCGGCGACCAGGGCGCGCGCCAGCGGCACGGCGTGGGCGAGGTCGTCGATGACCACGACGGGTATCACCGGGGCCAGGTGCAGGATGGAGACGAGGGTGGCTTGTCGGGAGTCTTGAAGCGTCATGGATGTTCTCGTTACGCGGAAATACTCGTTCTCGTCATCCAAGTTTTCGCCCAGGCTGTCCAGGGACAATCCCCAAATCTTGCATGCGAGCCTGTTTCGCCTCAACGTCATTCCGGCGAAAGCCGGAATCCATTGTGGTCGGAGCGGAAACTTTGAAATTCAATGATATGGCAAGTGCGGAAAATGGATTCCGGCTTTCGCCGGAATGACGGTACGGGATTAGAGATAACTCGCGTGCTTTAGGCGTCGGCATGCGCGAATACGCTAGCCCCAGCATCAGCAGCGCCGGCAACATCGCGAAAACGCGCAAACAGCTCGCGTCCGCAACCTTGCTGATGCGCGGAAAGATCGCAGACGACGGCTTCGCGGGCATTCCATTCGGCGGCGTCGACCTTGGCTTCCAATGTGCCGGCGGTGGCGTCCAGGCGCACGATGTCGCCGTCGCGCAGGCGCGCCAGCGGGCCACCGCAGGCAGCTTCCGGCGTGACGTGGATGGCCGAGGGCACCTTGCCCGACGCGCCGGACATGCGTCCGTCGGTGACCAGGGCCACGTGGTGGCCGCGATCCTGCAGCAATGCCAGCGTGGGCGAGAGTTTGTGCAGTTCGGGCATGCCGATGGCGCGCGGACCCTGGAAGCGCACCACCACGACGCAATCGCGATCCAGCTCGCCGCGCTTGAAGGCGGCGATGACGTCCTGCTGATCGTCGAAGATGACGGCCGGCGCTTCGACCACGTGATGTTCCCTGACCACGGCGGAAATCTTGATGACGGCGCGGCCGAGGTTGCCGGTCAGGATGCGCAGGCCACCGTCCGGGCTGAACGGCTCCGACGCCGGGCGCAGGATGTGCGTGTTGCCGCTGTCGCCCACGTCCTTCCAGGTCAGTTCGCCGTTGTCGTCCAGCGCCGGCGTTTGCCGGTAGGCATCCATGCCCTTGCCCCAGACCGTCTGCACGTCGTTATGCAGCAGGCCGGCGTCGAGCAGGCTGCCGATCACGAACGGCATGCCGCCGGCGGCGTGGAAGTGGTTGATGTCGGCGTAGCCGTTGGGATACACGCGCGCCATCAGCGGCACCACGCGCGAGATGGCGTCGAAGTCTTCCAGCGTGATGCGGATGCCGGCGGCGGCGGCCACGGCGGTCAGGTGGATCAGGTGGTTGGTGGAGCCGCCGGTGGCGTTCAGGCCGATGATGCCGTTGACGAAGCTGCGCTCGTCTAGCATGCGTCCGAACGGCGTGTAGGTGTCGCCCAGGTGGGTGATGGCGGCGGCGCGCTTGACGGCGGCGATGGTCAGCGCCTCGCGCAGCGGCGTGCCGGGGTTGATGAAGCTGGCGCCGGGCAGGTGCACGCCCATGATCTCCATCAGCATCTGGTTGGAGTTGGCGGTGCCGTAGAAGGTGCAGGTGCCGGGCGAGTGGTACGAAGCGGCTTCGGCATCCATCAGGTCGTCGTGGCTGGCGGCGCCTTCGGCGAAGCGGCGGCGCACGGCGGCCTTGTCCTGGTTGGGCAGTCCGCTCGGCATCGGACCGGCGGGAATGAACACGGCCGGCAGATGGCCGAAGCTGAGCGCGGCGGTCAGCAGGCCCGGCACGATCTTGTCGCAGATGCCGAGGAACAGCGCGCCGTCGAACATGTCGTGCGACAGCGCGACGGCGGCGGCCATGGCGATCACCTCGCGCGAGAACAGCGACAGCTCCATGCCCTCGCGGCCCTGGGTGATGCCGTCGCACATCGCCGGCACGCCGCCGGCCATCTGCGCGGTGACGCCGGCCTCGCGCGCGATGCGGCGGATCAGCGCCGGGTAGTTTTCGTACGGCTGATGCGCCGAAAGCATGTCGTTGTAGGCGCTGACGACGCCGAGGTTGGGCTTGTCGCCGGCACGCAGGTCGGCCTTGTCGTCGCGCGAGCTGGCGGCGAAGCCGTGGGCCTGGTTGCCGCACGAGGATTCGCGGCGGCGCGAACCGGCGCGCACTTCCGCGTCGATGCGCGCGAGGTAGGCGGCGCGCGTGGCGCGGCTGCGTTCGATGATGCGTTCGGTGGTTTCGGCGATGACGGGATGCATGGCGGGGTTGTGATGTAAGGGGATTTGTTTGGCGGGCAGTGCCCGCCCTACGGAGATGTCCGGGTATGTCGCGCAGGGCGGGCACTGCCCGCCGTCGTGAGCCTCACGGGCACCAGAAGGTCTGCAGTTGCGGCGCGGCTTCGATGACGGCGCGCATCGGATAGTCGGCGCCGGCGGCGGCCTGTTCGAACACGTGGCGTTTCTTGGCGCCCTCGATCTGCAGGTACAGCGACGGCGCGGCAACCAGCACGGGCAAGGTCAGGGTGATGCGCGGCTCGCCGGCATCGGGCGCGCGCATCGGCAACACGCTGGCCGTGCCTTTCGGATCCAGCGCTTCGGCCAGGTGGTCGCCGCCGGGAAAGAACGAAGCGGTATGGCCGTTGGTGCCCATGCCCAGCACCACCACATCCGGCGGCAGCGGCAGCGCATCGACGCGTGCGGCGACGCGGGGCAGGGCGTTTTCCGGCGTGGGCGCGTCCATGTAAAGCGGCACGAAGCGCGCCTCGGCGGCCTTGCCGTGCAACAGGTTTTGATCCACCAGGCGCGCGTTCGAGCGTGGATGGGTCGGCGGCACCCAGCGTTCGTCGACCAGGGTCACGCTGACTTTGGCCCAGTCCAGCGCGCGTCGCGACAGGGCCTGCATGAAGCGCTTCGGCGTGTTGCCGCCGGAAAGCGCCAGCAGGGCGTGCCCGCGCGCGGACAGCGTGTGTTCGAGATCGGTGGCGACGGCTTCGGCCAGGGCTTCGGCCAGGGTGTCGTCGTTGTCGTGTTGATGCCATTGCATGGGGAATTCCTCAGCTGTCGTCGTCGTGCCAGGTGCGTCCATCGCGTTCGATCAGGGCCACCGAGGCGCTCGGGCCCCAGGTGCCGGCGGTGTAGCCGCGTGGGGTTTCGTTGCTCGACGCCCAGGCCGCCAGGATGGGATCGATCCAGCGCCAGGCGGCTTCCACTTCGTCGCGGCGCATGAACAGGGTCAGGTTGCCGCGCACCACGTCCAGCAGCAGGCGTTCATAGGCGTCGGGCTGGGCCACGCCGAAGGCGTCGGCGAAACTCATGTCCAGCGGCACGCAGGTCAGGCGCAGGCCGCCGGGGCCGGGATACTTGGCCATCAGCCACAGCTTCACGCCCTCGTCCGGTTGCAGGCGCAGCACCAGCTTGTTCGGCGTCGGCGTGCCGCTGCCCTCGGCGAAAATCGAATAGGGAATGGCGCGGAAGTTGACCACGATTTCCGACACCCGCGCGGGCAGGCGCTTGCCGGTGCGCAGGTAGAACGGCACGCCGGCCCAGCGCCAGTTGCCGACTTCGGCCTTGAGCGCGACGAAGGTTTCGGTGCTGGAACTTTTCTGGCCCAGGTCTTCCAGATAACCGGGCGCGGCGCCGCCGTTGGCCGCGCCGGCGCGATACTGGCCGCGCACGGTCAGCCGTTCCGCGTTGTCCTCGTCGATCGGCTGCAGCGCGTGCAGCACCTTCAGCTTTTCATCGCGCACGGCGTCGGAATCCAGCGACGAGGGCGGCTCCATCGCCACCATGCACAGCAGCTGCAGCAGATGGTTCTGCACCATGTCGCGCAATGCGCCGGCGTGGTCGTAGTAGCCGGCGCGCTGCTCCACGCCCACGGTTTCGGCCACGGTGATCTGCACGTGGTCGACGTGCGCGGCGTTCCACAGCGGCTCGAACAGGGCGTTGGCAAAACGCAGCGCCAGCAGGTTCTGCACGGTTTCCTTGCCGAGGTAGTGGTCGATGCGGAAGATCTGTTTTTCGTCGAACACTTCGCCCACGGCGTCGTTGATGGCTTGCGCGCTGGCAAGGTCGTGGCCGATCGGCTTTTCGATCACCACGCGCGCCTGGGCGTCGTTCAGGCCGTACTGGCGCAGGCGCTGGCAGATGTCGACGAAGATGCGCGGGCTGGTGGACAGGTAGAACACGCGGATGCGTTCGCTGCCCGATGCGTGCATGAGTTCGGCGAAGTCGTTCCAGCCGGCGTCGCGGGTGGCGTCCAGCGGGCGGTATTCGAGCATGCGCAGGAAGGGAGGGATGCGCGCAGCCAGCGCGGCATCGCCGGAAGCGGCGGCGCCGAGCGCCTCGGCCACGCGTTCGCGATAGGCCTCGGAAGCCTGCTCTTCGCGGGCCACGCCGATGATGCGGCTGGCGGAGGGAATCTGGCCGTCGGCAAAACGCCGGAACACGGCGGGCAGCAGCTTGCGCATGGCCAGATCGCCTGTGCCACCGAAAATCACCATGTCGAAGGCGGCAACCGGCTTGAGTTGCTGTGTGTTCACAGGCTGTTCTCTTGAACTGCAAGGTGGAATGAGCAAGATACCACTACAACACCACATCTTTGCAAGGGGTTGATATACACGAGATGACATAATGCAAACGTATGCATGCATTGCGATATTGGTATTTCACTGGTATGTTTTCGTGCATGGAAACCGTCCTGATGTCCGAATACCAGCGCCTGGCGGCAAACAGTCACGCACCGGCCTACCTGCGCCTGCGCCGCGCCATCCGCAGCAGTGTCGAACGGGGCGCCGTGGAGCCTGGTCAAGTATTGCCCAGCGAACGTGAACTGGCCCGGCAACTGGCCATTTCCCGTGTCACCGTGCGCAAGGCCATCACCGGCCTGGTCGAGGACGGCGTGCTCATCCAGCGTCACGGCGCGGGCACCTTCGTGGCCGAGCGCATCGTCAAGCCGCTGTCCAAGCTGACCAGCTTTACCGAGGAT
>DASSTF010000163.1:0-6092 GCA_035708045.1 Rhodanobacteraceae bacterium
CCGGGGTTTTTCCGAAGGGCCTTCCTGGCCCTCGGAAAAAGGCCGGCATCCCTGCCGGCCCCCTGCGGGCCTTGTCCTCCACCCGTCCGCCGCTGTCTGAAGGGGAGGTCAGCAGCGCAACGCGCTGCCCGCTTCGCGAACTCATGGAGATATCGTCTCCCACTCCACCGTTCGCCCTGAGCGTAGCTTGCCTCCGGCGAGCGAAGTCGAAGGGCGCCGGACGGGGGTGCCCTTCTCTTTGGTTCGTTTCTCTTGGGCACGCAAGAGAAATGAACGAGCGCCCGCAGGGCGCGATACCCGCCGCCAGCGAAAAAAATCTACACAGAACACAACACCCACCGCCAAGCGAAAACCACCCTCAAAGCGGATGCCGATAGACGCCGCTGACCACACCAGTCCGACGCACCCGACGCATGACATCCGCCAGGTGCTTGCGATTCTTCACCTCGATGGTGAACAGCAACGTGGCAGCAACCATGTCGCGTTCGATGTACTCGACGTTCTCGATGTTGGAATCGGCGGCGGAAATGGCGGCGGCCACGGTGGCCAGCACACCCTGCTTGTTGACCACCTCGATGCGCAGCTCAACCTTGTAGTCGCCGCTGACTTCGCGATCCCATTCGATGGCGACGCAGCGCTCCGGCGATTTGCGGAATTCGACCATGTTGGGGCATTCGGTGCGATGCACGACGATGCCCTTGCCGGAAGACAGGTAGCCGACGATGCTGTCGCCAGGCAGCGGATGGCAACAGTTGCCGAAGCTGAGCACGCCGCGTTCGGCGCCGCTGATGCGGATCTTCTCGGCGCTGTACGAAGGCGCCACGTGCCGCCCGCCATCGTCGCCGTCCCTTTGCGCCAGCAATTGCGCGGCTACCTGGTCGGGCATGCGGTTGCCCATGGCGATGTCGGCCAGAAGTTCTTCAAGGCGGCGCAGCTTGAGCTTGTCGAGATAGTGCTGCAACGCCTCCTGCGGCACGGCGTCGAGGCTGGCTCCGCGGGCGTCCAGCGCGCGGTCGAGCATGCGGTGACCGAAATCGACCGCGTCCTCGTGCTGCAGGTGTTTGAGGTATTGCCGGATGGCGGTACGCGACTTGCCGGTCACCACCCATTCCAGCCAGATCGGGTTGGGTTGTGCCGACGGCGCCACGATCACTTCCACCTTCTGCCCGGATGCCAGGCGCGCGCGCAACGGCGACAGTTTGCCGTCGATGCGCGCGGCGACGGCATGGTCGCCCACGTCCGTATGCACGGCGTAGGCGAAATCCAGCGCGGTGGCATTGCGCGGCAACGACAGGATGTCGCCGCGCGGCGTGAACAGGTACACCTCTTCCGGGAACAGGTCGACCTTGACGTTTTCCAGGAACTCCATCGACGAAGGCGTTTCGGCCTGACGGTCGGCCATGGCGCTCAACCAGGCGCGCGCCCGGTTCTGGGCGCTGTTGGCGGGGCCGCTTTCGGCCTTGTAGATCCAGTGGGCGGCGACGCCGCGCTCGGCCACCGAATCCATTTCGCGGGTGCGGATCTGCACCTCGATGGGCTCGCCGAACGGCCCCAGCAGCACGCTGTGCAACGACTGGTAGCCATTGGCCTTGGGAATGGCGATGAAATCCTTGAAGCGCCCTTCCACCGGCTTGTACAACGCATGGATGGCGCCCAACGCCATGTAGCAGCGCATCACCGTGTCGGTGACCACGCGGAAACCGTACACGTCCATCACCTGCGCGAACGTCTTGTGGTCGTTGCGCATCTTGGTGTAGATGCTCCACGGCGATTTGATGCGGCTGACGACGCGCGCCGGAATGTTTTCGCCGGCGAGATGCGTGCACAGGGCCTGCTCGATGCGCTGCATGGCCTGGCGCCGGTTGCCGATGGCGCTCTTGATGCGCGCGCTGATGACGCGGTGGCGGTCGGGATACAAGGCGCGGAAGCCCAGATCCTGCAGCTCCGCCTTGATCTTGTTCATGCCCAGGCGCTGGGCGATGGGCGCGTAGATTTCCAGGGTTTCGCGGGCAATGCGGCGCCGCGAGGCGGCATCCTTGGCGCCCAGGGTACGCATGTTGTGCAGGCGGTCGGCCAGCTTGATGAGGATCACGCGCAGATCGCGCGCCATCGCCAGCAGCATCTTGCGGAAACTTTCCGCCACGGCTTCCTGGCGGCTGCGGAAACGCACGCTGTCCAGCTTGGTGACGCCTTCGACCAGCTCGACCACGGTGGTGCCGAACTGGCGTTCGATGTCGGCATGATCCAGGCCGGTATCTTCCAGCGTGTCATGCAGGATCGCGGCCATGATGGTCTCGGCATCCATGCGCAAGTCGGCAAGGATGCAGGCAACGGCCACCGGATGGGTGATATAGGGCTCGCCGCTCTTGCGCTTCTGCCCTTCGTGGGCGCGTGCGCCGACCTCGTAGGCCTGCTGCACCAGGTCGATCTGTTCGGCCGGCAGGTAGGTCGCCAGGCAGGCCTTCAATCCGGCCATGTCTCCGGGTCGGATCGTGTCGCGTGGCAAACCGGGATTCACGGCAGCCTCCATGACATCCGACGACCGCTCAGGCCGTCGCCTCCATTCGTCGCGGGCATTGGCCGGACGGAACCGCCTCCCGCTGGCCAAGCGGCCTGCGGAGGATCCTGTCCGACACTGGACTGCCCGCTACGCGCACTCAGTCATCCCCGGCCTTGGCGGCAAGGTCGTCGTCGACCTCGGCGGCGGCCCATTCCAACGCTTCGCGCTCGGCCTGCTCGCGCTCGGCGCGATCGATGGCGTCGATGGTGGCCTCGTCGATGCTGCGATCGGCGATTTCACGCAGGGCCAACACCGTGGGCTTGTCGTTTTCCACGTCCACCAGCGCATCGGCTCCGTGGGCCAGCTGGCGCGCACGCTTGGTGGCCATCAGCACCAGTTCGAAACGGTTGTCGACTACCTGAAGGCAGTCTTCGACGGTAATACGTGCCATGTCACTTGTATCCAGAAAAATCGGGGAAATGCCCCGGAGAAGGTATCCGCCGGCAACACAAGGCCATCCCGAGGACAAACCTTGATTCCACCGACTTTTTTACAAGTGGCAAGTGTAGCCGCCGAACGGCTTGGCTGGCAATGCAAGGCGAGCTACCATGCCGGGTTCACGTGCCGATTCAGGGGTGAGTAGCGCGTGCTGCCAACAATAAGTAAACTATACGGTACACATTACACCCCTGCTTCCGAACCCCCTCATGCACCCTGCTTTCCGCCAAATTGTTGCGCGCAGTCTCATGCTGGCCGCCGTGGTCGCGCTGGCCGGTTGCGCCATCGCCAAGCCACGTACGGACGACCCGTGGGAAGGCTTCAACCGCAAGGCCTACGCCTTCAACCACGAGCTCGACAAGATCGCCATCCGCCCGGTGGCCGTGACCTACCGCAAGGTCACCACGCCCGGCATCCGCGAGCACGTGAACAACTTCTTCAGCAACATCCAGCTGCCGGTGACCGTGGCCAACGACCTGCTGCAGGCCCAGCCCAAGCGGGCGCTGGAAACCAGCGGGCGCTTCCTGGTCAACCTCACCATCGGCTTTCTGGGCTTTTTCGACCCGGCCAGCCAGCTCGGCATTCCCGAAGACGACAACGATTTCGGCGTCACCCTGGCGCGCTGGGGCGTGCCGGACGGCCCCTACCTGGTACTGCCTTTCGTCGGCCCGACCACGGCGCGCGATTTCTGGCGGTTGCCGGTGGACAGCTACTTCTTCAATCCCCTGTCGATCTATTCGCGGAACCACGAATACCATTACGGCCAGCAATACCTGCCGCAGCTGATGTATCTGATCACGCTGCGCTCGCGCGCCATCGACGCCGAGAGCTTCCTCGAATCGGCCTATGATCCGTACGTGTTCCTGCGCGACGCCTATCGCCAGCGGCGGCTGTACAAGATCTACTACGGCAACCCGCCGGCCAAGGTGATCGAGCGCATGCAGGGGCTGGATGAAGACAATTTCGATCCCGAGAAGCTGCTGGAGCAGCAGCACGCCTGGGAGAAGAAGCACGATACGGCCCCCGCGGCTGCCGGCACGGTGCCGGCGCCGGCATCGTCGAGTTGAGGGACGACGGGCGAGTATAGCGAGGGTGCCTGTTCGGGGCCGAGGCTCGTTTGTACAGGGGATTTGGGGTGGGCAGCGGGGGCGCAAGATCGGGCATGTCGGTCTGCATGAATCATGCTCGCCGCCCGCTTGCTTGCTGTATTGCGAGTGATGCACGCCGCCACGGCAGTCCGTGTCCGCCACACTGGAATCATCGGGTGGCCAAAAGCCGGAAAATCAAGGTCCGGACCCCATTCAGGCGCCCACGCTATCCGCTCCCAGCCTCCTGTGCTCCAGACCGGCGCCCACGCTACTCGTCCCTCATCCCTCGCCCCTCGCTCAAGCCAGCAAGGGCTCCACTTCGCAGACGCGGGCCAGCGCATCCAGGCTGGCCGGCATGTTGACCACCCGCAGCTTCCCGCCCTGGCGTCGCGCCGTGGCCAGTACAGCCAGCACGCAAGCCAGGCCGGCGCTGTCGGTGGCGGTCACGCCGGCCAGGTCGAGTGTGTCGTGAGGCGTTTTTTTCAGCAGCTCGTCCGCCTGCTTCAGCGCGTGGGCCGCGCTGTCGAACACCAGCGCGCCGGTCACCGCGAGGGTGGCCGGCGAGGTGCTGCGGATGTCGACGTCAGGCGCCGCCATCTTCCGACTTCATCTGGTCGAGGGCTTTGCCGCCCTGGGTTTCGAGCCGCTTGATGAGGCCGTCGATGCCTTCCTTGCGGATCTCGGCGTCGACCTGGTTGCGGTAGTTGGTGATGTAGGAAATGCCCTCGATGATCACGTCGTACACCTTCCAGCTGCCGTCGCTGGCCTTGCGGAAGGCATAGTCGACCGACAGCGTCTTGCCGTCGTTGAGCTTGACCACGGTGCGCACGATCGAGCGCCGCTCGTCCAGCTCGCCGCGGAACGGCAACACCTTGACCGCGCCGCGTGTGTAGTTGAGCAGGCCCTCGGCGTAGCGATGCGTGATGGAGTTGTAGAACGCCTTGGCGAAACGCTCGCGCTGCGCCGGCGTGGCCTCGCGCGCATGGCGGCCCAGCACCAGGATCGAGGCGTAGTCGATGTCGAAATGCGGCAGGAAGACACCGTCGATGATCTTGATCAGCTCTTCCTTGTTTTTCTTCAGTTCCTGACGATGGCCGTCGAGCTTGTTGCCCAGCTCGTCGGCAATCGACTTGACCACCTGCTCCGGCGTCTGCACGGCCGCAGGCTGGCTAGCCGCGGGCGCGGTCGCCTGTACCGCCATCGCCGGCAGGCCGATGCCGGCCAGGGCAAACGCGGAAACAAAAGCCACGGTACGCAACATGGGGGACTCTCCTGAAAATGGGGAAAACCGGGGATTCGGCCGCCGGAAGGTCACTTGCCTTTCTTGTCGCCGGGCGAACCGTTGACCAGGAACTTGCCGATCAGATCCTCCAGTTGCACCGCCGACTGGGTGAGGATCAGCTCGTCGCCATTCCTGAGCATGTTCGGCGAGCCACCCGGGCGGATCGCAATGTATTGGTCGCCAAGTAAACCGCTGGTGAACACGGCGGCCGAGGAATCCTCGGGAATCTGGTCGAACTGCTTGTCGATCGACAGCACCACCAGCGCATCCAGCCGCTGCGGCTCCAGCGTGATCGACTGCACCGAGCCGATGCGCACGCCGGCGATCTTCACCGGGGCGCGCTCCTTGAGCTGGCCGACGTTGGTGAAGCGCGCCTTGACCATGTAGGAGTCGCCTCCACGGGTATTGGCGAGCGACGTGGTCTGCGTGGCGAGATACGCCAGGGCGGCAAAGCCCAGCAGGATGAAAAGGCCGGTACCGGCGGCGAACGAACGTCTGGGATTCACGACGTGTACCTCATGGGAAAATTCACTTGCACGATCAGGTCAGAAAAGCGGTCATCACGAAATCCAGCGCCAGGATGGCGATGGACGAGGCGACCACGGTGCGGGTGGTGGCGTAGGCCACGCCTTCGCTGGTCGGCGGCGTGGTGTAGCCCTGGTGCACGGCGATCAGGGTGACCACGGCGCCGAAGGCCAGGCTCTTGTAGATCACGCCGTCGATG
>DASSTF010000164.1:0-9034 GCA_035708045.1 Rhodanobacteraceae bacterium
TCGCCGGTGGATATGTGAGGAATGCCCAGCTCCGTCTTGAGGCGCGTGGCCTGGGTTCCCTTGCCCGAGCCGGGCGCGCCTAACAGCACGATACGCATTCGGTGCTCCGCATGGTGTCTCCGGCCCGCCGCTTGTGCGCCGTGCCTTCGAACGTCAGTGAAATGGCGTCCAAAGTAGCCGCTACGCCCAATCCAGTCAAACGAGAATGCGGCATGTGCGCGGCTATCTGGCTGTCACGCAAGGGATTATCCTTGACGCAAGTTCATCGACACGGAGCACCAGGCATGGCCCAAGGCAAACTGCTTTACGCCCAGTCCGGCGGCGTCACGGCCGTCATCAACGCCACCGCCGGCGCCGTGATCGAAACGGCACGACGCCATGGCGTGAAGACCTATGCCGCCCGCAACGGCATCCTCGGTGCGCTCCGCGAAGAGCTGATCGACACCTCGAAGGAATCCGCCGCCGCCATCGCGGCGCTGGCGCACACGCCCGGCGGCGCGTTCGGCTCCTGCCGGTACAAGCTGAAATCGCTGGAGGAAAACCGCGCCGAATACGAGCGTCTGATCGAGGTGCTGCGTGCACACGACATCCGCTGGTTCCTCTACAACGGCGGCAACGATTCGGCCGACACGGCGCTGAAGCTCTCGCAGATGGGCAGGAAGCTCGGCCACGAGCTTGCCTGCATCGGCGTGCCCAAGACGGTCGACAACGACCTCGTCATCACCGACTGCTGCCCCGGCTTCGGCTCGGTGGCGCGCTACACGGCATTGTCCACGCTGGAAGCGAGTCTGGACGTGGCCTCGATGAGCGACACATCGACCAAGGTCTTCGTGCTTGAAGTGATGGGCCGCCACGCCGGCTGGATCGCCGCCGCCGCAGGTTTGGCCGGCGAAGGCGCGGACGACGCGCCGCACGTGATCCTGTTCCCCGAACGCGTGTTCGACGAGAAGGCATTCCTGGCCAGGGTGAAGGCCACCGTCGAGCGCATCGGCTGGTGCACGGTGGTCGCCTCCGAGGGCGTGCACGACGCCAGCGGCAAACTGCTGGCCGACGCCGGCACGCGCGACGCCTTCGGCCACGTGCAGCTCGGCGGCGTGGCGCCGCTGCTGGCCAACCTGGTGCACGAAAAACTGGGCCTGAAAGTGCACTGGGCGCTGCCCGACTACCTGCAACGCTCCGCGCGCCATGCGGCATCGAAGGTCGACGTCGAACAGGCGCAGGCCGTCGGCAAGGCGGCGGTGAACTATGCGTTGAAAGGCATGAACGCGGTGATGCCCGTCATCAAGCGCACGTCGGATGCGCCCTACCGCTGGAAAATCGAACCGGCGCCGCTGTCCAAAATCGCCAATCGCGAGAAGAAGATGCCGAAAAACTTCATCCGCCGCGACGGCTTCGGCATCACCGCCGCCGCACGCCGCTATCTCGCGCCGTTGATCCGTGGCGAAGCCCCGCCGCCACTCGGACGCGACGGGTTGCCGAAGTACGTGCGCCTCGGGAACGTGGCGGTGACGAAGAAGTTGCCGGCTTGGAACAAGGCCTGACGGCGGGTAATGCCCGCCGCAGACGTGGGGTCAGGCGGCAACAGCCTGTTTTTCGGAGGACTCGGCGGGGGCACTGTACCGGATGAGATGATCGAAGGCGCTCAGGGCGGCGGTCGAGCCGGCGCCCATGGCAATGACGATCTGCTTGTACGGCACCGTGGTGGCGTCGCCGGCGGCGAACACGCCCGGCAGTGACGTCGCGCCGCGGTCGTCGATGACGATTTCACCGCGCGGCGACAGCTGCAATGTGCCCTTCAACCATTCGGTGTTGGGCAACAAACCGATCTGCACGAAGATGCCTTCCAGCGCGATGTCGTGCGACTCGCCGCTGGCGCGATCGGTGTAGCGCAGGCCGTTGACCTTCTGGCCGTCGCCCAGCACTTCGGTGGTCTGTCCGCTGACGATGACGTCGACGTTGGAAAGACTCTTCAGCTTGCGCTGCAGCACGTCGTCGGCGCGCAGTTTGCCGTCGAACTCGATCAGCGTGACGTGCTTGACGATGCCGGCAAGATCGATCGCCGCTTCCACGCCGGAGTTGCCGCCACCGACCACCGCCACGCGCTTGCCCTTGTACAGCGGGCCGTCGCAATGCGGGCAGTAGGCCACGCCCTTGTTGCGGTACGTGTCCTCGCCGGGCACGCCCATCTGGCGCCAGCGCGCGCCGGTGGACAGCACCACCGTCTTCGATTTCAGGCTGGCGCCGTTTTCCAGTTGCACTTCGACGAGGCCGCTTTTCGACTCGCTGGCCGGCACCAGTTTCGTGGCGCGCTGCAGGTTCATCACGTCGACGTCGTAGTCGTGCACGTGCGCTTCCAGCGCCGCGCCCAGCTTGGGGCCTTCGGTGTAGTTGACCGAAATGAAGTTCTCGATGGACATGGTGTCCAGCACCTGGCCGCCGAAACGCTCGGCCGCGACGCCGGTGCGGATGCCCTTGCGCGCGGCATAGATCGCCGCCGCCGCGCCGGCCGGGCCACCGCCGACGACCAGCACGTCGAAGGCATTCTTGGCGCGGATCTTTTCGGCTTCGCGCTCAGCCGATCCGCTATCCAGCCGAGCCACGACCTGCTCGACGGTCATGCGGCCCTGGTCGAACACTTCGCCGTTCAACAGCACGGTCGGCACTGACATGATTTCCAGCCGCTCCACTTCGTCCTGGAACAACGCGCCGTCGATGGCGACGTGCTTGATGTTGGGGTTGAGGATGCTGAGCAGGTTCAGCGACTGCACCGTCTCCGGGCAGTTCTGGCACGACAGCGACATGTAGGTCTCGAAACGGTAGTCGCCTTCGATGCTGCGGATCTGCTCGATCAGTTCGTCGCCGATCTTCGCCGGATGCCCACCGACCTGCAGCAGGGCCAGCACCAGCGAGGTGAATTCGTGACCCAGCGGGATGCCGGCGAAATCGACACGCACGTCGGTACCCGTGCGCACGATGGCGAACGAGGGCTTGCGCGCGTCGTCACCGTCGCGGCGCAGGCCGACCTTGTCGGACAGGCCGGCGACGGTTTCCAGCAGTTCGCCCAGTTCGCGCGCCTTGTCGCCGTCGTCCAGCGAGGCCACGAGTTCGATCGGGTGAACGATTTTCTCCATGTAGGCCTGGAGCTGGCCTTGCATAGTCTTGTCCAGCATGACGGATCTCCGGCGCGGATTTGCGCGTGGATGGATTTGATGAGGTTTCCCGCAAGAACCCGTTCGCCCTGAGCGTAGCTTGCCATCGGCAAGCGAAGTCGAAGGGCCATTCGAGCAGCCCTTCGACTTCGGCCCTTTGGGCCTACGCTCAGGGCGAACGGAGGGCTTGTTGTGAATTGGTGGGATGGAACCGGGCGGCTCGCGCCCGGCTCCCGGGGATCACGCGCGGGGCGCGATCAGATCTTGCCGACCAGGTCCAGCGAGGGCTCCAGGGTCTTTTCGCCTTCCTTCCACTTGGCCGGGCACACTTCGTTCGGGTGCGCGGCGACGTACTGGGCGGCCTTGACCTTGCGCAGCAGTTCGGCGGCGTCGCGGCCGATGCCGCCGGCGTTGACTTCGATGATCTGGATCTTGCCTTCCGGATCGATCACGAAGGTACCGCGGTCGGCCACGCCGTCGGCTTCGATCAGGACTTCGAAATTGCGCGAAATGGCATGGGTCGGGTCGCCGATCATGGTGTAGTCGATCTTCTTGATCGCCTCGGAACTGTCGTGCCAGGCCTTGTGCGAGAAATGCGTGTCGGTCGAGACCGAGTAGATTTCCACGCCCAGCTTCTGGAACTCGGCATAGTGATCGGCCAGGTCTTCCAGCTCGGTCGGGCACACGAAGGTGAAGTCGGCCGGGTAGAAGAACACCACGGACCACTTGCCCTTGAGGTCGGCATCGGTGACTTCCTTGAACGCGCCCTGCTTGAACGCCTGGGCCTTGAACGGTTTGATTTCGGTGTTGATGAGGGACATTGAAAAACTCCTTGATGGAGGGTGGAAGAACTTTCGATGGGTTCAGTGTACGGATCTGCGATAATTAGTCCAATCGATTGTTTAGCTTTATTCGATAGCATTTATCTATCACCATCCGCGTGCCCCACGCTCCCCGGCAACACGTTGCCCAACCGATATCGTGATGCGCCGGCTGGTTTCAAAGACTTGCCCCGGCTTCATTCGGCACGGCTTCAGTTACGGAGCGGGCAGCACGTACCGCAGCTGAATCCGTCCCGCACGGATTGACCGTGCATTCACTGCCGCCGGTTCACGATGGGTCTTCCCGCCCCGCAAAAAACCTCATCACCGGAAGATCGCCATGGCAAACAAACCTGTCGCACCCGGCAAAACCTCCCGCGCCCGCAAGACACCCGACAAGGCCGGCGACACCCGCGGCCACGCCGACGAACTGCACCAGACCGCCGGCGGCAAGCATCCGCCGATGACCACCAACCAGGGCGTACCCATCAGCGACAACCAGAACTCCCTGCGCGCCACGTCGCGCGGACCTACGCTGCTGGAAGATTTCGTCCTGCGCGAAAAGATCACCCATTTCGACCACGAGCGCATCCCCGAGCGCATCGTGCACGCGCGCGGTTCGGCGGCGCACGGCTATTTCGAATTGACCAGATCCCTGAAGAAATACACCACGGCGAAGATCCTCACCGAAGTGGGCGAAAAGACGCCCGTGTTCACCCGCATCTCCACCGTTGCCGGCGGCGCGGGATCCATCGACACCCCGCGCGACATCCGCGGCTTCGCGGTGAAGTTCTACACCAAGCAAGGCAATTGGGATCTGGTCAGCAACAACATCCCGGTGTTCTTCATCCAGGACGCCATGAAATTCCCGGATCTGGTGCACGCCGTGAAGATGGAGCCCGACCGCGGCTTTCCGCAGGCCGCCACCGCGCACGACACCTTCTGGGATTTCATTTCGCTGACGCCCGAAGCCATGCACGTGATCCTGTGGGCCATGTCCGACCGCGCCATTCCGCGCTCGCTGCGCATGATCGAGGCCTTCGGCATCCACAGCTTCCGCCTGCTTGACGCCAGGGGCAACAGCACGTTCGTGAAGTTCCATTGGCGGCCCAGGCTGGGTCTGCAGTCGCACGTGTGGGACGAGGCCGTGAAAGTGGCCGGCGCCGATCCAGACTTCCACCGTCGCGACCTGTTCCAGGCCATCCAGTCCGGCCACTACCCCGAGTGGGAACTGGCGGTACAGTTGTTCACCGAAGAGGAAGCCGAGGACTTCCCGTTCGATCATCTCGACGCGACCAAGATCATTCCCGAAGAGATCGTGCCGCTGACCGTGATCGGCCGCATGGTGCTGAACCGCTGGCCGGACAATTTCTTCGCCGAGACCGAACAGGTGGCGTATTGCCCGGCCAACATCGTGCCCGGCATCGACTTCAGCAACGATCCGCTGTTGCAGGGGCGCCTGTTCTCGTATCTCGACACGCAGCTGATCCGCCTCGGCGGCCCGAACTTCAACGAGATTCCGATCAATTCCCCCAAGTGCCCGTTTGCCAACCTGCAGCGCGACGGCCACATGCAGATGCGCACGCCCAAGGGACGCGTCAATTACGAACCCAATTCACTGCAGGACGACACGCCGCGCGAAACCCGGGACGGTGGCTTCCGCAGCTTTGCCGAACATGCCGACGATGGCGTCAAGGGCCGCATCCGCGCCGAGAGTTTTGCCGACCATTACAGCCAGGCGCGGCTGTTCTACCGCAGCCAGACCGAACCTGAGCAGGCGCACATCGTCTCGGCGTTCGTCTTCGAGTTGTCCAAGGTGGAAACCGGACACGTGCGCGAAGCCATGGTCGGCCATTTGCGGCACGTCGACGCCACACTGGCCAAGCGCGTCGCCAAGGGGCTGGGCATGGCATCCTTGCCACCGGCGCCGCCCACGGCAGTGAAACCCAAGGACATGGATCCGTCCCCGGCGATCCAGATCATCGGCAAGATGAAGAACACGCTCGAAGGCCGCGCCATCGGCATTTTCATCGGCGACGGTTCCGACCCGGCCGCCATCAAGGCCCTGCGCAAGGCCGCCGAGGATGCCGGCGCCATGGTCGGCACCGTGGCCTTGACGCGCGGCGTCACCCTGGCCGACGGCAAGCCACTGATTGCCGACGGCCAACTGGCCGGTACGCCTTCCGTCATCTTCGACGCCGTGGCGCTGGTGTTGTCCGACCAGGCCGGCAAATATCTGGCCAAGGAGGCCGCGGCGGTGGATTTCGTGCGCGACGCCTTCGGCCATCTCAAGGCCATCGCCTTCGACAGCGGTGCCCGCGCCGTGCTTGACGCCGCCGGCATCGAGCATGATGCCGGCGTCGTCGATGCGGGCGATACCCGCGCCTTCATCGAGGCGGCCAAGACGCGTCAGTGGGATCGCGAAGCGAGCGTGCGGACGTTGCCTTGACGGGTTATCGAACCATGAATGGTGCGGGAGGCCTGGAGACTGCCCTTCGAACCGCCCCCATCAGCCCGGCGTCGGTGCATGCTGGCGATTGTCCAGCAAGCCATGCCTCATCATCAGCTGGGCCAGCTCCACGACATGCTCCACGTTCAGCTTTTCCATCAGTCGCTGTTTGTAGGTGGATACCGTCTTGGGGCTGACGTTGAGCTGTTCGCCGATGGTATTCAACGACTGCCCGCGCACGAGCATCATGGCCACTTCCAGTTCGCGGCTGGAAAGCACGTCGAACGGAGCGTCGTCGTCGCTGCCGAGTGTCGAGAAGGCCAGTTTCTGGGCCACGGAGGGCGCCAGGTAACGCTGCCTGTCGGCCGCCTTGCGCACGGCGGTCAGCAGTTCTTCGGGACCGCAGCTCTTGGTCAGGTAGCCGAAGGCGCCGGCGTCCAGCAGGTGCCTCGGGAAACGGGCATCGTTCACCACGGTCAGGATCACGATGCGCGTGGGCAGGTCGGCGCGCGCGGCGCGTTCGGTCAGCTCCAGACCGCTCATGCCCGGCATGTGCACGTCCACCAGCGCCACGTCGGGTTGCTCGGTGCGGATCAGGTTCAATCCTTCTTCGGCCGAACCGGCCTCGCCGCGAATTTCGATGTCGGGCTCGTTCTCGAGAATCATGCGGAATCCGACCCGCACCAGCTCGTGATCGTCAATAAGCACCACACTGATCATGACACCCCCTCTTGATTCATCCTGTTCGATCTCCCTGCCTGAATTATGCGCCACCGCGGCACGCGATGAATCTTGCGCGCCGCGAAAGCGGACACGATGCATCGTCCGTCGCCGACAGCGCAATCAGACAAACCGTCAACTTTCTGTAGGGATTTTCTGAAACAACTGGCCGCGTGGGCAAACTCCACCGGATCAGACGGCGATCAACCCCCGTTCGACCGCCAGCCGATACAGGTCGAGTTCCGAACCTGCCCCCAATTTGCCCATCAGGCTGGCGCGGTGGATATAGACCGTCTTCTGGCCGATGCCCAACTCCGCCGCCGCCTGTTTCGGTGTGCGGCCTTCGGCCAGCAGCAGAAAGACTTCACGCTCGCGGGTGGTCAGACGGTGCAGGGGATCGAGCTCCTCGGCGCTGCGTCCGGCGCGGCGCTGGGCCAGATCGGAACTGAGGAACTCCCTGCCCCGCATGACCTCGCGCAGGCCGGCCACCAGCTCTTCCGGCGCCACGCCCTTGGTGACGTAACCGCGCGCGCCACGGCGCATGGCTTCGGAAACGTACGGCTCGCCGTCGTGCATGGACAGCACCACGATGCGGGTGTCCGGCGAAACGCTGAGCAGATGCTCGATCAGGGGCAGGCCGCCGCCATCGGGCAGCGACAGGTCCAGCGCCACCAGGTCGGGATGCTCGCGGGTCACCGCTTCCACCGCCTCGTCCGCCGAGCGGCATTCGGCCTTGACCTCGAGGTCTTCCTCAAGCTCGATCAGCCGCTTGAAACCTTCGCGGACAATGGCGTGGTCATCAACCAGAACAATGCTGTACATGCTGCCGACTTTACCGCCTGCGCGCCCGACAGGAAACGTTTTGTGTCCAAGGCCTTATGATATTCCCGATTCCGCGCACGAATTCATGGCGACGCTGCATCGAATGCCGCCGGCGCATGTACCATTTGCCCATGTCCGCACATTTGCCCCAAGCCTGGCGCGGCCCGTTGATCGGCCTTGTGTACCTGCTGGTCTGGTTGAGCCTGTGGCCCACCCAGGCGGCGTACTGGAACCTGCTGGCCGGGTGGCGCTTCGGCATGCTGCTGTTGACGCCGATGCGCTACTGGCCGTGGCTGATCGCCGCCGAATGGGGCGGCAGCGCCATGGCAGACGTGTGGCTGGATCACGCCAACGGCATGGCTTTCGTGCTCGGTGACATGCCGGATGTGCTGGTGACGGCGCTGTGCGTCGGCATCGTGCGCCAGCTGGGCACACGCCCGGCCCTGCATTCACCCGATTACGTGGTGCGGCTGCTGGCCTCGGCGCTGTTCGCCGCGCTCGCCACGACGACGGTGGATGCCCTGCTCATCGCCTTCATCCACAAGGACCTGCACCTCGGCAACATGTTCGGGATATTGGGCGGCGACCTGCTGGGCGACTATCTCGGCATGCTGCTGGTCGTGCCGGTGCTGATCCTGCTGGTGCGCAACCGCCCGAGCGGCATGGCCCTGCGCACGCTGCTGCTGGACGGACTGATTTTCCTGCTGCCGTCGCTGGCCGTGTTGTTCCTGCTGATCCAGGACGGCCCGCCCCTGTCCACATTCGCCCGCACGCTGGCGCTGGCGCCGGTGCTGTTTTTCGCCTTTCGCCACGGCTGGCGCGGTACGGCGGCGAGTATTTTGATCGTCAGCGTCTCCATGATGGCGTTCGCGGCGGCCACCCGGCACCTGGCCACGCCGGCGCAGGCGCACCTGTTTCTGGCCGTAGCCGGCACCGCCACGCTGATGCTGGGCAGCGCCATCGACGCCCTGCGCCGCAGCAGCGACCGCCTGGCCGTGCAGAACGCCCGCCTGGAAGGCGCCAACCACCGGCTCGACCACCTGGCCCGCCGCCTCAGCGACGCCGCGCGCCGC
>DASSTF010000165.1:0-13270 GCA_035708045.1 Rhodanobacteraceae bacterium
CCGGCATCGCCTCAGCGTCAAGGCGCTGGGCCTGAACAAGACCAACGACGTTCGCGAACTGAAGGACAGCCCGCAGGTGCGTGGCCTGATCCAGACCGTGAACTATCTGGTGCGGGTAGAGGACTAAGCCATGCGTTTGAACACATTGAAGCCCGCCAAGGGTTCGCGTCCGGACCGTGTGCGCGTCGGTCGCGGCATCGGTTCGGGTCTGGGCAAGACCGCGGGCCGCGGCCACAAGGGCCAGTACGCCCGCACCGGCGGCGGCAAGGTCAAGGCCGGTTTCGAAGGCGGCCAGATGCCGTTGCATCGCCGGCTGCCGAAAGTCGGTTTCCGCTCGAAGATGGCGCGCGAGTCGCAGCAGGTGTTCCTGTACCAGCTGGCCGGCCTGAAGGGCGACCAGATCGACGTCGCCGCGCTGCGCGAGGCTGGCCTGATCGACGACCGCGCCAAGCGCGTCAAGATCGTCAAGAAGGGCGAGATCGGCCGCGCGGTGAAGCTGTCGGGAGTGCTCGCCACCGCGGGCGCGAAAGCAGCGATCGAGGCCGCCGGCGGCAGCGTCGAGTAATCACGTAGGAGCGAGCGTGCTCGCGACAGATGCATCGCCTGCACGCAGGCTCCTACACCCGCTCCGAACAAAGAGTCAGTTCTAAAGACAGGTTCCAGTGGCCGCTCCCCAATCCAACAATCCGCTGGCAGCCTTTGGCAAGCTCACCGAGCTTCGCCAGCGGCTGCTGTTCGTGGTCGGCGCGCTGATCGTGTTCCGGCTCGGCTCGTTCATCCCGGTGCCGGGCGTCAATCCGGAAGCGATGACGCGCATGATCGAGCAGGGCGGCGGCCTGCTGAACATGTTCAACATGTTCTCGGGCGGCGCGCTGGCGCGCTTCTCGCTGTTCGCGCTGGGGGTGATCCCCTACATCTCCGCATCGATCGTGGTGCAGATGATGGGCTCGGTGGTGCCGAGCTGGCAGGCGCTGAAGAAGGAAGGCCAGGCCGGCCAGCGCATCATGACCAAGTACACGCGCTGGGGTACGGTCGGGCTGGCCGCGTTCCAGGCGTTCGGCGTGGCGGTCGCGCTGCAGAACCAGGGCGTGGCCGGCGGCGTGCCGATCGTGTACGACCCGGGCTTCGGCTTCATCTTCGCTTCGGTGATCGGCCTGACCGCCGGCACCATGTTCCTGATGTGGCTCGGCGAGCAGATTACCGAGCGTGGCGTGGGCAACGGCATCTCGCTGATCATCTTCGCCGGCATCGTGGCGGGCCTGCCGCGGGCGCTGACGCAGACGGCCAGCATGGCGTCCAATGGCGAGCTGTCGCCGATCAAGGTGCTGATGGTCGGCGTCGTGATCCTGGGCGTGACGGTGTTCTGCGTGTTCATGGAAGCGGCGCAGCGGCGCATCACCGTGAACTATGCGCGGCGCCAGGGTGGCGCGCGGGCCTACATGAACCAGAGCTCGCACCTGCCGCTGAAGATCAACATGTCGGGGGTGATCCCGCCGATCTTCGCCTCGTCGCTGATCATGTTCCCGGCGACCGCGGCCTCCTGGTTCTCCAATGCCAGCCAGATGCGCTGGTTGCAGACGATCACCACCGCGCTGACTCCGGGCGAGCCGCCGTACGTGATCCTGTACGCGCTGCTGATCATCATCTTCACCTTCTTCTACACGGCGATCGTCTTCAATTCGCAGGAAACCGCGGACAACCTGAAGCGCTCCGGCGCGCTGATTCCGGGCATACGCCCGGGCAAGGCGACGGCCGACTACGTGGACAGCGTGCTGACGCGCCTGACCGGCGCCGGCGCGGTCTATCTGGCGGCGGTGTGCCTGATTCCGACCTTCCTGCAGACCGCCTGGCACGTGCCGTTCTATTTCGGCGGCACTTCGCTGCTGATCGTGGTGGTCGTGGCCATGGACTTCCGCGCGCAGGTTTCCGCGCATCTGGTCAGCCACCAGTACGAAAGCCTGTTGAAGAAGGCGAATTTGCGCAGGAAGTGAAGAGGCGTAAAGGGTGAAGCTGGCCGCTTGCGTGGCCTGGAGAGGGCAAAGGTGAAGAGCAGGGGCCGTTTCTCCCATTGCTCTTCAGGGTGCCGGGAGGCGCGGCTTCCAGCTCGCGTAGCGAGCGGCTCCCCCTTTGGGGAGTGCGGAAAATGCACATTTGACGGCGATCGGCCTTGACTTCCAGTCGGGCAGGTTTTTCGGCTATAATTAACAGTTTGCCGCGCTGGCAACGTATCGGGATCAAGAGGATAGAACATGGCGCGCATTGCGGGTGTCAACCTGCCGGTCAACAAGCACGTGTGGGTCGGCTTGCAGAGTATCTACGGCATCGGCCGCTCGCGGTCGAAGCTGATCTGCACCGAAGCCGGCGTGGCCCCCACCACGCCGATCAAGTCGCTGTCGGAAGGCGAGATCGAGAAGCTGCGCGCCGAAATCGCCAAGTTCGCGGTCGAGGGCGACCTGCGCCGCGAAGTCGGCATCAGCATCAAGCGCCTGATTGACCTCGGCACCTATCGCGGCCTGCGTCATCGCCGCGGCCTGCCGGTTCGCGGTCAGCGCACGCGCACCAATGCGCGCACGCGCAAGGGTCCGCGTCGGCCCATCAAGAAGTAGTTTTTCTTGCGATCATCCTGATCGCGAAGATCAAGAAGCGGTCATCCGTGACCGCACTTTTCAAGAGAAGAGCCCATACCAATGGCACCACCGGTCAAGACCAAGAAGAAAGCCAAGCGCGTCGTCACCGACGGCATCGTGCACGTGCAGGCCTCCTTCAACAACACCATCGTCACCATCACCGATCGCCAGGGCAACGCGCTGTCGTGGGCAACCGCCGGCGGTGCGGGCTTCCGCGGTTCGCGCAAGTCCACCCCGTTCGCCGCGCAGGTCGCCGCCGAGAAGGCCGGCCGCGTCGCGCTGGACTACGGCGTGAAGACGCTGGAGGTGCGCATCAAGGGACCGGGCCCTGGCCGCGAATCGGCGGTGCGTTCGCTGAACGCGCTGGGCTACAAGGTCACCAACATCATTGACGTCACGCCGATTCCGCACAACGGCTGCCGTCCGCCGAAGAAACGTAGGGTTTAAAGACATGGCACGTTACCGCGGTCCCACCTGCAAGCTGGCCCGTCGCGAAGGCGCCGATCTCTCGCTGAAGAGCCCGGCGCGCGCGATCGATTCCAAGTGCAAGTTCGACAACAAGCCCGGCCAGCACGGCGCCAACAAGCGCGCGCGCCTGTCCGACTACGCCGTGCAGTTGCGCGAGAAGCAGAAAGTCAAGCGCATCTACGGCGTTCTCGAGCGCCAGTTCGGCAACTATTACAAGAAGGCCTCCTCGCTCAAGGGCAACACCGGCGAGAATCTGCTGCGCATGCTGGAAACCCGTCTCGACAACGTGGTCTACCGCATGGGCTTCGCCGTTACCCGCGCGCAGGCGCGCCAGCTGGTCGCGCACAAGGCGATCACCGTCAACGGCAAGAAGGTCAACGTGCCGTCCTACGCGGTGCGTCCGGGCGACGAGGTCGCGCTGACCGAGCGCGCGCGCGCCCAGCTGCGCGTGCAGGAAGCCATGACCCTTGCCGAGGGCATGGATCTGCGTCCGGGTTGGGTCGAGGTGGACGCGAAGAAGTTCGCCGGCGTGTTCAAGGCCCTGCCCGACCGTGGCGACCTGCCCAGCGACATCAACGAAAACCTGATCGTCGAGTTGTATTCGAAGTAGCCGGCCCCATCATGGACCGGGCTGCGTCCCGCGCCCGTTCCATGAACCGGTATTCCCTCCGCCCCGGCGGAGCGTGCTTTATTTGAGATGCGCGGCCACGGATGGCCGCTTCTACGCGCAGGGATAGCGCATAACGAGGTCACACATGTCAGCCACTTCCACCAGCGTCCTTCGGCCGCGCGGCCTCAACGTCGAGCAGATCGGTCCGAACCATGCGCGCGTGGTGGTCGAGCCGCTCGAGCGCGGCTACGGCCACACGCTCGGCAACGCGCTCCGGCGCGTGCTGCTGTCCTCCATCCCCGGCTGCGCGATCACCGAGGTCGAGATTGACGGCGTGCTGCACGAGTACACCACACTCGAGGGCCTGCAGGAAGACGTGATCGAGGTGCTGCTCAACCTCAAGGACGTCGCCATCCGCATGCACGGCACAGACGAGACCTCCATGACCCTCAACAAGAAGGGCAAGGGCGTGGTCAAGGCCGGCGACATCACCACCGACCACTCGGTGGAGATCGTGAACCCGGAACACGTGCTGTGCCATCTCACCAAGGACATCGCGCTCAACATGCGCTTGAAGGTGAAGCGCGGCATCGGCTACCAGCCGGCCACCACGCGCTTCAACCCGGACGAGGAATCCCGTCCGATCGGCCGCCTGCAGCTCGATGCTTCCTTCTGCCCGGTGCGCCGCGTCGCCTATGAAGTGGACGCCGCCCGCGTGGAGCAGCGCACCAACCTCGACAAGCTTGTGCTGGACGTGGAAACCAACGGCACCGTGCAGGCGGACGAGGCCGTGCGCAAGGCCGCGGAGACGCTGCTCGACCAGCTCTCCGTGTTCGGCGATTTCACCCGCCGCGAGAGCTCGGACGCCAAGGCAGAGAAGAGCGGCTTCGACCCGCTGCTGACCCGTCCGATCGACGACCTGGAACTCACCGTGCGTTCGGCCAACTGCCTCAAGGCCGAAAGCATCTACTACATCGGCGACCTGGTGCAGAAGACCGAGGTCGAGCTGCTGAAGACGCCGAATCTGGGCAAGAAGTCGCTGACCGAGATCAAGGACGTGCTGGGTTCGCGTGGTCTGGCCCTGGGTACCAAGCTGGAGAACTGGCCGCCGCCGGGCCTGGCCCACGGCATGCAGTTGGGTTGATTGGTACCGGATGCAGGATCTGTCTCGAGTTTGTAGGCTGATCCTGTGTTTGTGCGATCTTCCCTGATCGCCTCAAAGGTGGTTTGTCGGCAAGAACGGGTTGCATGGTCCTTGCCGACATCAGAAGCGGCCATCCGTGGCCGCACTTTTCGAGGAGCGTCGCTCTTGCGGGCTTTTCGATATCGAGGTCGTGTGGTTTGCGGCCTTTGTACGGGTCGTTGCGACCAGAACTCGAAATAGCGGGTAACCCGCGGAATGTCGGACACAGGCGCCGGTATTCCATAACGATAAGTCACAGAGAGAGTTTCGCCATGCGCCACATGAAATCCGGCCGTAAATTCAACCGGACCAGCAGCCATCGCCAGGCCATGTTCAAGAACATGAGCGCCTCGCTGATCAAGCACGAGCTGATCCGCACCACCCTGCCCAAGGCCAAGGAACTGCGTCGCGTCGCCGAGCCGCTGATCACGCTGGCCAAGACCGACAGCGTCGCCAACCGCCGCCTGGCCTTCGCGCGTCTGCGCGACAAGGAGGCCGTCGGCAAGCTGTTCACCGACCTGGGTCCGCGCTACAGCCAGCGCCCGGGTGGCTACCTGCGCATCCTCAAGTGCGGCAACCGCGTCGGCGACAATGCACCGATGGCCTACGTGGAGCTGGTGGATCGCCCCGAGGCGGCCACCGAGGCCGAATAACGGCAGCGCTTGCAAAAGGTTTCGAAAAGCCCCGACGGTCTGCCGTTGGGGCTTTTTGCATTGGAAGACATCAAAGCGGCGCCGAATGGTTCGATGTTGTTTGACCGGACCTCTGGAGCGAGTGCAGGCCATTCGACCCGAGTGGCGACTGACCACCATGCTTGCCCGACGCGACGGCAGCCGCTAACTTGCCACGATCCCTCGTCATGATGAACGCCATGAACCCGTTGCGCTGGTCTTTCCGCACCTCCTACCTGCTGGGCTTTGTCATTTGTGCCGCGCTGCTGGGTTACGCCCTGTTTGCGGAAATCCATCTCGGACTGGTGCCGTGCCCGTTGTGCGTGTTCCAGCGCATCGCCTTCATCGGGATGGGCCTGTTTTTCCTGATCGGCGGGTTGCACGCGCCGCGCAGCCGTTGGCGCTGGGTGTACACGGGTCTGGTGGTGCTCGGCGTTCTGTGGGGCATCGCCGTGGCTTCGCGGCAATTGTGGCTGCAAAGCCTGCCACCCGATCAGGTGCCAAGCTGCGGCCCCGGGCTGGGTTACCTGTTCGACACCTTCAGCTGGCTGAAGGCGTTGAAGATCGTGTTCGCCGGCTCCGGTGAGTGCGCTGCCGTGCACTGGCGCTTCCTTGGCCTGACCATGCCCGGCTGGACGCTGATCTGGTACGTGCTGCTGGGCGCCTGGGCCGTGTGGAGCGCCCGTCCGCGCCGTGCCGCTGCCTGAAGAGGCGCAAGCCCATATGGCGTCATGCACCTGCGCCATTTCTGCCGACGCGCCATAATGACTAGACTGCCTGCATGAAACACTTGTCACGCCTGATGCCGCCCCTGGACAGCCATCTGGAAGCCGTCAACGAGCCGGTCAACTGGTCACCGGATTCGTGGCATGCGCGCCAGGCGGCGCAGCAGCCCGAGTATACGGATCGGGCCGAGCTCGATGCGGCGTTGAAGCAACTGGCAGGCCTGCCGCCGCTGGTGACCTCGTGGGAGGTGCTGGCGCTGAAGCGCCGCCTGGCCGAAGCGCAGGAAGGGCGTCATTTTCTCCTGCAGGGCGGCGATTGCGCGGAAAGCTTCGCCGATTGCAACAACACGGTCATCACCAACCGGCTCAAGGTGCTGTTGCAGATGAGTCTGGTGCTGGTGCACGGACTCAAGCTGCCCGTGGTGCGGGTGGGGCGTTTTGCCGGGCAATATGCCAAGCCGAGGTCGACCGACACCGAGACCCGCGGCGGTACCACTTTGCCCAGCTACCGGGGCGACATCGTCAACGCTCCCGAATTCGATATGGCCGCGCGTCGCCCGGATCCGCAGCGCATGGTGCAGGCGCACGCGCGCTCGGCGATGACCATGAACTTCGTGCGCGGCCTCATCGACGGCGGATTCGCCGACCTGCGCCACCCCGAATACTGGGATCTGTCGTGGGTGGACCACTCGCCGCTGGCGTCCGAGTACCGGGACATGGTGGACGGTATCACCAATGCCTTGCGCTTCATGGAGACCCTGGCGGACGAGCCGCTGGACAGTTTTTCGCGTGTCGATTTCTTCACCTCGCACGAGGCGCTGCTGCTGCATTACGAGCAGGCGCAGACACGCCGCGTGCCGCGCAACTGGGGCTGGTTCAACCTGACCACGCATTTCCCGTGGATCGGCATGCGCACGGCGGCGCTGGATGGCGCGCATGTAGAGTACTGCCGCGGCATCCGCAATCCGATTGCGGTCAAGGTTGGCCCGGGCGTCAAGCCGGACACCCTGTTGCGGCTGGTGGAAACGCTCAATCCGCACGACGAGCCGGGTCGGATGACACTGGTGCATCGCATGGGCGCCGCACGCATCGCCAGCGAACTGCCGCCCCTGCTCAAGGCGGTCAAGGCCTCGGGCCGACGCGTGTTGTGGGTTTGCGATCCCATGCACGGCAACACCGAAACCACCTCCAATGGCTACAAGACGCGCCATTTCGCCAACATCAGCAGCGAGCTGGAACAGGCTGTCGATCTGCATGCCGCAGCCGGTACGCGGTTGGGCGGCGTGCATCTGGAACTGACGGGCGAAGATGTCACCGAGTGCCTTGGCGGCGCACGCGATCTGGGCGAAGACGATCTGCATCGGGCCTACAAGACGCACGTCGATCCACGCCTCAACTACGAGCAGGCGCTGGAATTGGCGATGCTGATCGTGCGCAAGTCCGGCGGTCGCGTCGGCGCTTGACCGCCAGGGCGGACATTGCCCGCTCCACGGGTTTCCAGGGCCTGGGCAGGCAATTGACGTATCCGGCATGAATTAGTACCATTTCGGTACCCTTTAATGCTTCAGCCCCGTCCCCATGCTTCGCATCAGCCGACTCACAGACTACGCCACGGTGGTGATGACCTGTCTGGCCGCCAGCCCGGACGAGGTGCTGAGTACGGCGCAGATCGCCGAATGCACGCGTCTGGAGCTGCCCACGGTGAGCAAGCTGCTGAAGCAGCTTGGTCGGGCCGGGCTGGTGGAATCGTTCCGCGGCGTCAATGGCGGCTATCGCCTGGCGCGACCGGCGAAAGACATCAATCTGGCCGAGATCGTCGAGGCGCTGGAAGGCCCGTTGGGCATGACCGAATGCAGCGTGTCCGCCGGGCAGTGCGATTTCGAATCCCATTGCAGCGTGCGCGGCAACTGGCAGCGCATCAATCAGACCGTGGACAACGCGCTCAAGGCCATGAGCCTGGCCGACATGCTCAAGCCGACCAAGACACACACCCCCACCATGCCGATGATGCGTGGTTGACCCTGTTTCCCCATGAATGACATGACCCCAGACATCAACGAAAAACAGGTTCCGATGACGGAAAACGCCGAAGTGGTCGAGGCGCTGTCGCGCCGCTACGACGCCGGCTTCATCACCGACATCGAAAGCGATAGCCTGCCGCCGGGCCTCGACGAGGACATCATCCGCGCGCTCTCCGCGTTGAAGGAAGAGCCCGAGTGGATGACCGAATGGCGCCTGGCCGCCTATCGCCACTGGCTGACCATGCGCATGCCGGACTGGGCCAAGCTGAAGCTCGCGCCCATCGACTTCCAGGCCATCAGCTACTACTCGGCGCCCAAGAACCGGCCGAAGTCGCTGGACGAGGTCGATCCCAAGCTGCTGGAAACCTACGACAAGCTCGGCGTGTCGCTGCACGAACGCGCCAAGCTGGCCGGCGTGGCCGTGGATGCCGTGTTCGACTCGGTATCGGTGGCCAACACCGCGCACAAGCAACTGGAAGAGGCCGGCGTGATCTTTTGTTCCATGAGCCAGGCCATCAGGGAACATCCCGACCTGGTGCGCCGGTACATCGGTTCGGTGGTGCCGCAGGGAGACAACTTCTTCGCCGCGCTCAACTCGGCGGTGTTTTCCGACGGCAGCTTCGTGTTCATTCCGAAGGGGGTGAAATGCCCGATGGAGCTGTCCACGTACTTCCGCATCAACGCCGGCCACACCGGCCAGTTCGAGCGCACGCTCATCATTGCCGAGGAAGCCAGCCAGGTCAGTTACCTGGAAGGCTGTACGGCGCCGATGCGCGACGAAAACCAGTTGCACGCGGCGGTGGTCGAGCTGGTGGCGCTGGAAAAGGCCAGCATCAAGTACTCCACCGTGCAGAACTGGTATCCCGGCGACGAGAACGGCGTCGGCGGCATCTACAACTTCGTCACCAAGCGCGGCGAGTGTCGCGGCGACGATTCCCGGATCAGCTGGACCCAGGTCGAAACCGGTTCGGCGATCACCTGGAAATACCCGAGTTGCGTGCTGACCGGCGACCGCTCGGTGGGCGAGTTCCACTCGGTGGCGCTGACGCATCACTACCAGCAGGCGGATACCGGCACCAAGATGATCCACGTCGGCAAGGACACCCGCAGCAAGATCATTTCCAAGGGCATCAGCGCCGGCAAGAGTTCCAACAGCTACCGCGGCCTGGTCAAGGTGGAAAAGGGCGCCAGCGGCGCGCGCAACTACACCCAGTGCGACAGCCTGCTGATCGGCAAGACCTGCGGCGCGCACACCTTCCCGTACATGGAAGTGAAGAACCCCACGGCCATCGTCGAGCACGAGGCGACCACCTCCAAGATTTCCGACGACCAGCTGTTCTACTGCCGTTCGCGCGGCATCGACGAGGAAAATGCCGTGTCGATGATTGTCGACGGCTTCTGCAAGCAGGTGTTCCGCGAGTTGCCGATGGAATTCGCCGTCGAGGCCAAGGCGCTGCTCGAGGTCAGTCTGGAAGGCGCCGTGGGTTGACGTATTTCCTTCTCCCTCCGGGAGAAGGTGCCCGAAGGGCGGATGAGGGTCCGGTATCGGAGCGACCCCGCTTGTGCTGAACCCTTGCCCCATCCCCTCTCTCGACGAGAGGGGCTCCAAATCAGGAATGAACATGCTGAATATCGAAAATCTTCACGTCCGCGTCGAGGGCAAGGACATCCTCAAGGGCCTCACGCTCAACATCGAGCCGGGCCAGGTGCACGCCATCATGGGTCCCAATGGCGCCGGAAAATCGACGCTGGGCAACGTGCTGGCCGGCCGCGATGGTTACGAGGTGACCGGGGGCAGCATCACTTTCGAAGGCAAGGATCTGCTGGCGCTGGCGCCGGAGGAGCGCGCCAGCGCCGGCATTTTCCTGGCGTTGCAATATCCGGTGGAAATTCCCGGCGTCAACAACACCTATTTCCTGCGTACCGCACTCAACGCCCAGCGCAAGGCGCGCGGCGAGGAGGAGCTCGATTCACGGCAGTTCCTGCAGCGGGTGCGCGAGCGGCTCAAGGTCATGAACATGTCCAACGAGCTTTTGCAGCGCGCCGTCAACGAAGGCTTTTCCGGTGGCGAGAAAAAGCGCAACGAGATCTTCCAGATGGCGCTGCTGGAACCGAAGCTGGCCATCCTGGACGAAACCGATTCGGGCCTGGACATCGACGCGCTCAAGCAGGTGGCCGAGGGCGTCAACGCGCAGCGTTCGCCCGAACGCGCGTTCCTGATGATCACCCATTACCAGCGCCTGCTCGATTACGTCGAACCGGATTTCGTGCACGTGTTGGCTGGTGGCCGCATCGTCGAAAGCGGCGACAAGACGCTGGCGTTGAAGCTGGAAAAGCAGGGCTACGCCTGGCTCGACGAAAACGAAGCCGCCGCGGGAGCCGCGTGATGGCCTCGCCTTTCATGACCGCGGTGGCGGAGAAGGCGCCGGACGCCCTGGCCATGTTGCCGGGTGCCGGACTGGCCTGGCTGGATGCCGCGCGCCGCGCGCAACTGGATGCCTTCCTGCGCGACGGCCTGCCGGGTACGCGCAACGAGGCCTGGAAATACACGGCGCTGCGCGCGCTGGAACGGCATGCCTTCGTCACCGGCGATGCCGAAGCCGCCTCGCGCATGGTGGATGCCGATGCGTTGTCGCTGCCGGGTGTGGATGGTCCGCGCCTGGTGTTCGTCAACGGCGCCTTTCGTGTCGACCTGTCGCGCCTGGATGATTTGCCGGACGGCCTGGACGTCCGTCCGTTGTCGCAGGCATTGGCCGAGGATGCCGAGCCACTGCGCTTTTTCCTGACCCGCGACTGGCAGCACCAGGCCGATGCCTTCGCACGCCTGAATGCGGCGCTGGCCGGCGACGGCATGGTGTTGCGCGTCGAGGCCGGCACGCGGGTCGAGCAGCCGGTGCATGTCGTGCACGTGGGCGCTCCGGCCGAGGCCGAACTGGCCTGGCACGTACGCAGCATCATCGACGTGGGCGAGGGCGCTTCGCTGCATCTGGTCGAGCAGCATGTCGCCGGTGGCGAACAGGCCCATCTGGGCACGCTGGTGTCCGACGTGGTGCTGCGCGAAGGCGGCAGCCTCGACTGGGTGATGCTGCAGAACGCCGCCGCCAAGGCCACGCTGGTGCGTCGTCACACGGTGCGCCAGGACGCGCGTTCGACGGCGCGCATCCACGCGCTGGAGCTGGGCGGCAAGCTGGCGCGCAACGACATCGACGTGGAGCTGCGCGGCGAAGGCGCGCGCCTGGAGACGCGCGGCGTGTTCGTGCCGCATGCGCGCCAGCATCTGGACACGCACCTGGACATCCGCCACGCGGCGCCCGACACCGCCAGCGACGCCTTGTGGCGCGGCGTGGCCGACCAGGGCGGGCATGGCGTGTTCCACGGCCAGATCATCGTCGATCCGGGGGCCGACGGTACCGACGCTTCGCTCAACAACAAGAATCTGCTGTTGTCGCCGCAGGCCGCGATCGACACCCAGCCGGTGCTGGAAATCTATGCCGACGAGGTGCAGGCCGCGCACGGCGCCACCGTCGGGCAGCTCGATGAACTGTCGCTGTTCTACCTGCGCTCGCGCGGCATTCCCTACGAGACGGCGCGCAAGCTGCTGACCGCGGCCTTCTGCCGGGTGGCGCTCGACTCGCTGGAAAACGAACCCCTGCGGGAACATCTCAACGCCCTGCTGGTGGAGGTCCTGCCCATCGACGAGGCCGCCGCATGAATGCCAAGCCCGAAACCACCGCCGTGCTGGATGTCGCCGAGCTGCGCAAGGATTTCCCGATCCTGACGCGCCGCGTGCACGACAAGCCGCTGGTATATCTGGACAGCGCCAACACCTCGCAGAAGCCGCAGGTGGTCATCGACGCGATGGTCGACCACCTCGAGCGGCACAACGCCAACGTGGCGAGGGCCGTGCACCAGCTCGGCGCCGAGTCCACCGAGGCCTACGAGGGCGCCCGGGACAAGGTCGCGGCGTTCCTGAACGCGCCGTCGCGCGACGAGGTGATCTTCACCAAGAACGCCTCCGAGGCGCTGAACCTGGTCGCGAACGCGCTGGCGTGGGCGCAGGGTCTGCTCGCGATCGGCGAGGGCGACGAGGTGGTCACCACGGAGATGGAGCACCACTCCAACATCGTGCCCTGGCAGCTGCTCACCGAGCGCAAGGGCGCCCGGCTGCGCTGGTTCGGGCTGACCGACGAGGGTCAGCTGGACCTGTCGAACATCGACGAGCTGATCAACGAGCGCACCAAGGTGGTCGCGATCACCTGGGTATCGAACATGCTCGGGACCATCAACCCGGTGGCCGAGATCGCGCGACGCGCCCATGAGGTCGGGGCGATCGTGGTCGTGGACGCATCGCAGGCCGTGCCGCAGATGCCCGTCGACGTACAACTTGGCGGTGCCGACTGCAGTCCTGATTTTTTGGCGTTCACCGGCCACAAGGTGACCGGGCCGACCGGGATCGGGGTGCTGTGGGGCCGGACCGAGCTCCTCGAGCAGCTGCCCCCGTTCCTCGGCGGTGGGGAGATGATCGAGACGGTGACCATGGAGCGGTCCACGTTCGCTCCGGTCCCGCACAAGTTCGAGGCGGGCACACCCCCGATCGTGGAGGCCGTCGGGCTCGGCGCAGCAGTGGGTTACCTGAGCGCGATCGGGATGGAGAACATCCGAGCCCACGAGGAGGCGGTCACCGGCTACGCCCTCGAGGGACTCGCCTCGGTGCGCGGGGTGACCGTGCTCGGGCCGGCCACGGCGCACCACCGCGGCGGGGCGATCTCTTTCGAGCTCGAGGGCGTGCACCCGCACGACGTCAGCCAGGTGCTCGACTCGCGAGGAGTGGCGGTGCGGGCCGGCCACCACTGCGCGAAGCCGGCTCACCAGCGTTTCGGGGTGCAGAGCTCGACGCGCGCCTCGTCGTACCTGTACACCACACCGGCGGAGATCGACGCGCTGGTCGAGGGGTTGGAGTACACC
>DASSTF010000166.1:0-4224 GCA_035708045.1 Rhodanobacteraceae bacterium
ATCGACGGCTTCGTTCGTCATCAGGCTCTCCGCAAATATGCCTATGCCATGTATCGAGTTGTTGGGCAGCGCCCGAAAATCACATTCGTGAAAATCGGGTTAGTGTACCGACAGGCCTGAATCCGTACAATCTGGCGCGCAGCATGCGCAACATCCCCGCATGCAACGCAAAAGCAACCCAGACATTCCCCTCGCTGCACAATCTGTTTACGATACAACGCTAAAGCCTTTTTGCCACCCTGCCAGTGGCATTTTGTCGCTGCTCCCTCGCGCCTGCGCCTTGATTGCCGGACGGGACGTCCCGCCAATCGCACGCCAGCCCACCGTTCATTCCATACCCGACCCGCATGCGCCGTCTCACTCATACGCTCGTTTTTGTCGTCCGCTTTGCCGTGATCGGGTTGGCGATCGCTTTCGTGATCGGCCTGTTCTGGCCGGGCACGGGCCGCCAGTTGCGCGCGCGTCTGGGGCTGGCCGCGCCCGCGCCGGCCACGACGGCCGTCACCACTGTCGGCAGCCACACGTTGCCCACGCAAGAAGGCCCCGTGTCCTATGCCGATGCCGTGGCCCGCGCGGCGCCGTCGGTGGTCAACATCTACGCCAACAAGCTGGTGACCGAGCAGCCGACGCTGCCCGAGCCGCTGCGCCGCATTTTCGGCAACGTGCCGACCGGGCCGGCCTACACGCGGCGCGAGCAAAGCCTGGGTTCGGGCGTCATCGTCAGCGACGACGGCTACATCTTGACCAACAACCACGTCATCACCGGCGCGCAGAACATCCAGGTGCTGCTGTACGACGGACGCGTGGCGCAGGCGCAGGTGGTGGGCGCGGATCCGGATACCGATCTGGCCGTGCTCAAGATCGACGTCAGCGACCTGCCCGCCATCCAGATGGCTTCCACCGCGACGCGCGTGGGCGACGTGGTGCTGGCCATCGGCAATCCGCTCGGCATCGGCCAGACGGTCACCATGGGCATCGTCAGCGCCATCGGTCGGCAACTGAGCATGGCCAATCCCGAAGCCTTCATCCAGACCGACGCGGCCATCAATTTCGGCAATTCCGGCGGCGCGCTGATCAACGCGCGCGGCAATCTGGTCGGCATCAACACCGCCCTGCTGGGGCACGCCAGCGGCGCCGAGGGCATCGGTTTCGCCATTCCGGTCAAGACCGCCAGGCGAGTGATGCAGCAGATCATCGACACCGGCCACGTCGTGCGCAGCTGGCTTGGCATCAGTTACACCCACGTGCCGGTGCCCGCCAACAGCGGATTGCCGGCGGCCGCGCGCGGCGTGATGGTCACCGGCGTGTATCCGGGCGGCCCGGCGGACAAGGCGGGCATCCAGCCCGGCGACATCCTGCTGAAGATCGGCGCGCACAACATCGTCGACCCGCCGCATCTGTATCGACGCGCCTCGGCAATGCCGCCCGGCACGGCGGTCACCCTTGCAGGCGTGCGCAACGGGCGATCGTTTCACGTCAAGCTCAAGCTGACGCGTCGGCCCGTGCTGTCCGACACTGCCCGCTCACGCGGGTGAGACGCCCTGTCGTTTACCATACGCCACCGCCGTCCCCTACACTCCCGCCATGCGCATCTACATGCAAACCAAACCCGCTGCCGGCGAGTCGCCGCGCTACGTCCAGTTGGTGCTTCAACAGGACTTGCTGGGCGGCTGGACGCTGTACCGCGAGTCGGGAACCGAAGGCGGCCGCGCCACCCTGCGCAAGGAACTTTACCTTGATCGCGACAGCGCGCTGGCCGCTTTCGAACAGGCCCGCGATCGTCAGGTCAAGCGCGGCTATCAGGTCATGATCACCCAAGGCATGGAGTCCCCCCATGGCAGTTGAGCTTGCCAACGACCGCCTGCTGCGCGCCCTGCGCCGCGAACCCGTCGACACCACGCCAGTGTGGATCATGCGTCAGGCCGGGCGTTATCTGCCCGAATATCGCGCCACCCGCGAGCGCGCCGGCAGTTTCCTGGCGCTGGCGCAGACGCCGGAGCTGGCTTGCGAAGTGACGTTGCAGCCGATCGAGCGCTTCGATCTGGATGCGGCGATCCTGTTTTCCGACATCCTCACCATTCCCGACGCCATGGGCCTGGGCCTGCATTTCGTGGACGGTGAAGGTCCCGCTTTCAGGCAGCCATTGCGCGAAGCCGCCGACATCCAGCGGCTCGCGGTGCCCGACATGGACGGCAAGCTGCGCTACGTCACCGACGCGGTGCGCCTGATCCGCAAGGAACTGGCCGGCCGCGTGCCGTTGATCGGCTTTGCCGGCAGCCCGTGGACGATGGCCTGCTACATGGTCGAAGGCCACGGCTCACGCGATTTCGGCCAACTCAAGGCGTTGTGCTGGAACCAGCCGGCGTTGGCCCATCACCTGCTCGACGTGCTGGCGCAAAGCGTGGCTGTCTATCTGTCCGCACAGGCCGAAGCCGGCGCGCAGGCGCTGATGGTGTTCGATTCCTGGGGCGGCATGCTGGCGCCGGGCATGTACCGTGAGTTCTCCTTGCGCTATCTGGCCCAAATCGCGGACCGGCTCAAGGCGGATGCGCATGCACGCGAACTGCCGCTGATCCTGTTTTCCAAGGGCGCCAACGGCCACCTGGAAGCCCTCGCCGACACCGGGTGCCAGGCGCTGGGCGTGGACTGGACGATCGACATCGGCGAGGCCCGTGCGCGCGTCGGCAACCGCGTGGCCCTGCAAGGCAACATCGACCCGGCCATCCTGCGCGCCGACGATGCGGCCATCGTGCGCGAGGTGAACGCCGTCATGGACGCCTTCGGCCCGCATCCCGGCCACGTCTTCAACCTTGGCCACGGCATCACGCCCGACATCGAGCCGGACAAGCTGGGACTGTTGATCGACAGCGTGCACGAGGCGGGTCGTCGCATTCGCGCAAGCGCAACACCATCCCCACCCCAGCCCTCCCCTTGAAGGGGAGGGAGCAAAAGCGGGCAGCCTCCTTCTAGAAAGGAAGCCCCCAAAAGCCTCAAACAAAAGCCCTCCCCTTCAAGGGGAGGGTTGGGTGGGGATGGTGTCATCAGCCCCTCAAGGGATGGTTCGAGCCCACTCCTACAACAAACCGCACCGCCCCCGTACAATCAGACGTTTCGCGCGCACGATGCACCCCTCATGGACAAAAGCTTCGAACCCGGCCAGATCGAATCCAAGTGGTACGACTACTGGGAGAGCCACGGCTGTTTCAAGCCCACGGGCAAGGGCGACCCGTACTGCATCCTGCTGCCGCCACCCAACGTCACCGGCACGCTGCACATGGGCCATGCGTTCCAGCAGACCGTGATGGACATGCTGGTGCGTTACCAGCGCATGCGTGGGGCAAACACGCTGTGGCAGGTCGGCACCGACCACGCCGGCATCGCCACGCAGAAAATCGTCGAAAACCAGCTCGCCGCCGAGGACACCGACAAGCACGCGCTGGGCCGCGAGGCTTTCATCGAGCGCGTGTGGCAATGGAAGGGCGAATCCGGCTCCACCATCACCCGTCAGATGCGCCGTCTGGGCGCCGCCGCCGACTGGTCGCGCGAACGCTTCACCATGGACGAAGGCCTGTCCGCCGCCGTGCGCAAGGTGTTCATCGAGTGGTATCGCGCCGGGCTGATCTATCGCGGCAATCGCCTGGTCAATTGGGATCCGGTGCTGGGCACGGCAGTGTCCGACCTTGAGGTGAACAACGTCGAGCGCGACGGCCACATGTGGTCGATCCGCTATCCGGTCACCGGCAGCGACGAATCGGTGGTGATCGCCACCACGCGCCCGGAAACCATGCTCGGCGACGTCGCCGTGGCCGTGCACCCCGAGGACGAACGCTACGCGCACCTGGTCGGCAAGACGCTGACCCTGCCGCTGGTCGGACGCGAGATTCCTGTCATTGCCGACGACTACGTCGACCGCGAGTTCGGCACCGGCTGCGTGAAGATCACGCCGGCGCATGATTTCAACGATTACGCCATCGGCAAACGGCACAGGCTCGACAGCCTCACCATCTTCACGCTGGATGCCAAGGTCAACGACAACGCGCCGGAAGCCTATCGCGGCCTGGATCGCTACGACGCCCGCAAGCGAATCCTTGCCGATCTCGATGCGCAAGGCTGGCTGGTCGAAACCAGACCGCACAAGCTGCAGGTGCCGGTCAGCCAGCGCTCGGACGCCGTCATCGAGCCGATGCTGACCGACCAGTGGTTCGTCGACCTCACCTCCGACAA
>DASSTF010000167.1:0-6950 GCA_035708045.1 Rhodanobacteraceae bacterium
TCAACCGCATGGACGAACGCGGTAGCGGCAAGGATCGCAGCGTCTGGGTCAATGGCTACGGCATGTCCGGCAGCCTGGACAGCGATGGCAACACCAGCGGTGCGGACGTGCGCATGCACGGCGTGGCCATCGGCGTCGACACCTGGGTCGGCGACCATTGGCTGATCGGCGCCAGCATCGGCAAGTTGAGCGTGCACGGCGATTTCGCGCCAGGCGACCGCGGCCAGTCCGACCTCAAGAGCCTGTCGGTTTATACCCGCGTGCGTGGCGACCATCTGTTCGTTGACGGTGTGCTCAGCCACGACTGGGACGACAACAAGGTTGCCCGCCGTATCCAGATAGGCGATCTGACGCGCCAGGCGCGCGCGAACTACGGCTCGCACGGCACGGCAGTGCACCTCGAGGCAGGCTGGACGTGGAGCATCGGCCATCAACGGTTGCAACCGCTGCTGAGCTTCGATCATGCACGACAGGACAACGACCATTTTATCGAGAGCGGAGCTGGCAGCCTGTCGTTGTCCGGCGCCTCGCATAGCACGAAGCAGCATTTGACCGGTATCGGTCTGCGCTGGTTCGGCGCTTGGCAGGCGGGGTCATGGACGCTGCGACCCAGCGTGGAGGCGCGACGCCTGCGCCAGTCGCTGGCTCCGACATCGTTCCCGGTGGCTTTCGTCGGCGCTCCCGACAATGGTTACGCGGTGCGCGGAGCTTCGCTGCCGCGCTACCAGAACCTGTTCGACCTCGGTCTGCTGGCACGCAAAGGCAGGCTGGAACTGTACCTGGACGGCAGCGCACGAACCGGCGGCAACGCCGATGCCGCCAGCGTCAATGCCGGACTGCGCTGGCACTGGTGAAGCAGCGCCGGTGCGTTGTGTATGCCCGTGGACGCCACGAGCCCGTCAAGCGCATGAAAACGCGTAGGGCGGGCACTGCCCGCCACGGAAGATTCGCGCCCGCCCAGGCCATGTTCGGCGGGCAGTGCCCGCCCTACGTGTAAATAGCGCCTGATCGGGATGCTGGCTGCGGACAGTTGCGAGCCCATCGGCTACAATGCCGTCCACGCGCCTGTAGCTCAGCTGGATAGAGTACTAGCCTCCGAAGCTAGGGGTCGTGGGTTCGAATCCCGCCAGGCGCGCCACCCACATCCCATGATGGCGAATCGAACCAGGTGTCGATTCGCTTTTTTCATGCCTGCTGCCGGGACCATGCATCAGGCGATATGCGGATACGTAAAATATTACGACTTTGCGTTTGTCTGCCGGATGCGCTCCAGCAAGTGCTGGTGAATTTCGCCAACACCCTCGGCTCGCGTTACCGGGTCGGGGTTGCTCAGGACGGCGTAATACTCGCTCAGCAGCTCGGCACGGCTTTCCACCGGCAAGCTGTTGCCCGTGCCGTCCAATGTCGATTGCAGTACCTGCATGGCCTGGGACAGGCGATGGGCATCCACCATTTGGGTGGTTCCGCCGTGCTTGCGTTTGTCGGTCTCCTCGATCATGGAGCCGCTGCCGGCCATCAGCCACATCAACGAAACGCCCAAACCGCGTGCCAGGGCAATGCAACGGGCGCGTGAGGGGTCGGAGCGCCCGTCTCGCCGACATCCTCGGAAAAAACCAAGCAGTTGAATCTGTCCGTGCGTTACACCCCGGCTTTCGCCGATCACAAGCTGGCCTTCGCCATGGACGTCTTCAACGTGTTCAACGAGCAGAAGGCCATCCAGACCGATCCGAGCGCCATGGCGGGCAAGGGAGTGGTTTCCAACACCTACGGGGCCGGAATCTATTTCGAACAGCCGCGTTACATCCGCCTGTCGGTTTCCTACGACTACTGACGATTCGGCGGGCGTGACACCCCCGGTCGCCGGCTGCCCAGGCAGGGCAGCCGGCGATTTCCGGGCAGTGTCGCCAACCCGTCCGACAGACATAACAAGGACGGCCGTGCGCCGTCCATTACAAGTCCACAGGACAATTCTTCCCAGACTTCGGCCGCTGCCTTCCCAACAGCGGCCTTTTTATATGCGCAGGCGCGAACGATGAAGCGGTGAGGCTTCTTTTACTGGCGGGCCTCGCGCGCATTGGCCGGATCGGCATCGGTTTCGCTGCTGCGAAACGGGTTGATGTCCAGCCCGCCGCGACGCGTGTAGCGCGCGTACACGCTGAGCTTGTCCGGCGCGCAATGGCGCATGAGGTCGATGAAGATGCGCTCCACGCATTGCTCGTGGAACCCGGCGTGTTCGCGGAAGGACACCAGGTATTTCAACAATCCGGCATGCTCGATCGGCGTGCCGGAGTAGCGGATCTGCACGCTGGCCCAGTCCGGCTGGCCGGTGACCGGGCAGTTGGATTTCAGCAGGTGCGAGACCAGGGTTTCGCGGACGGGTTTGCCGGTGATGGTGGTCAGGTATGCCGGACGCGGCGGGCCGTAATGGTCGATGGCGATGTCGATGTCGTCGATGAGCATGCCTTCGGGTTCGTGCAGCTTTTGCGCGCCGAAGTCGTCGGAGGGAATGAGACGCACGGCCACATCGCTGCCGCAGGCAGTGGAGAGGTCGTGCATCAGACGTCGGGTGAGCTCGGTGCGATCCAGCCGCTCGCTGTTGAAGCCGTTCAAGTACAGCTTGAAGGACTTGGATTCGACCAGGCGCGGCGAATCGGCGGGCACGCGGAATTCGGCCATGGCCACGCAGGGTTTGCCGCGCGGCTCCAGCCAGGACAGTTCGTAGGTGTTCCAGACGTCCACGCCGTGAAAGGGCAGGGCGCCGCCGATGCCCAGCTCCGCACGCTTGGGCGCGCGCTCGATGGGAAACAGCAGGCCGGGATCGTAGCGGTTGGCGTAGGCCGTGGTTTTGCCCAGCGGGGACTGGTCGGGGGTGTTCATGCGCCCATTGTAATCGCTTGAATGTAGGAGCGAGAGCCTGCTCGCGATCAGGGGTACCTGATGGCATCGGGCACGCCAATCGCGAGCAGGCTCGCTTCTACAGGGAACCTCGAAAAACTACCTTTCCCCGTCTAGCCAAGATCTATTTCCGTTCGTGGTGATGCTTCGACAGGCTCAGCACGGGGTACGCTTCGCGTATCGAACCATGAACGGCGCGGGATACTTGGGGACTGCCCTTCGATACCTCAGGGCGAACGGACTTCGTTCTCGCGATTTGTCGGTTTTTCGAGGTGCCCTACATGGACATGGGGCACGCGCGCAGAAGCGATGCGCTGCATGCCAACCATGCCTTTTGGCATGGTCGCCGCCGGCGTCGCTGGTTTAGGCTTTTCGTCTATGTGCGCGGACATCCGCGTGCGGTGACTTCGGGAGATTCCATGATGCTGACATTCAAGAAGGCGTGCCTGACGGGCGCGGTGGTTGCGTTGCTCGGTTCGGCGGGCGCGATGGCGGCGACTCCGGCCAAGGTGACGACGAAGGATTACGATCGCGCGGTATCGTTCATGCGCTTCAAGACGCAGCCGCTGGTGGATCACCAGGTGCGCCGCGTGAATTGGCTGGACGACACGCATTTCTGGTATGTCGACAGCGATGCGAGTGGCGACCATTACCGCGTCATGGACGCCGCCACGGGCAAGGTGAAACCGGCGTTCGATCAGGCCGCGTTGGCCTCGGCGCTGGCCGCCGCCAGCGATACGAAGAAGGTCAAGGCCGACAAGCTCGGCGTGTACGATTTCAAGTACCTGGCCGACGGCAAGCTCAAGGTGGATTGGCGCGGCACATCGTATGTGTGCGATCTCGATGCGACGCCTGCGAATGCGAAAAAGGCGGCGGCCGGCAAATGCGTCACCTGGGCCTCCACGCTCAAGCACAAGATGGGCGACGAGCAGGCCGTGGTTTCGCCCAACGGCAAGTTCGCGGTGTTCGTGCGCAACTGGAACCTGTGGCTGCGCAATCTTGAAACCGGCGCCGAGCGCCCGCTCACCGACGACGGCTACAAGAACTACGGCTACGCCACGCTCAACGCCGGCTGGATACACCGCAACGGCGCCATCGTGCGCTGGTCGCCCGATTCGACCAAGGTGGCCACCTATCGCCAGGATCAGCGCAAGGTCGGCAACATGTACATGATCGAGACGCGCGTGGGCCATCCCAAGCTGCACCAGTGGAAGTATCCGCTGCCCGGCGACAAGCACGTGTTCATGATCGAGCCGGTGGTCATCGACATCCAGACCGGCGAGATGACGCGGCTGAAGATGGATCCCGAGCAGCGCCTGTCCACGCTGTGCGACACGCTGGCCTGCGACGACGGCGAGCCGAACACCTGGAGCGACGTCAAATGGGCGCCGGACAGCAAGACCCTGGCCCTGGTCAGCACCTCGCGCGACCGCCAGCATGAGTGGTTCAAGGTGGCCAACGCCGAAACCGGCGCGGTGCGCACGGTGTTCGAGGACAGCGTCAAGACCTACTACGAATCCGGCCGCGGCAGGGTCAACTGGCAATACCTGCCCAAGCACGACCAGGCCATCTGGTTCTCCGAGCGCAGCAACTGGGGCAACCTGTACCTGCGCAACCTGAAAACCGGCAAGATCGAACACGCCATCACCAAGGGGCCGGGCAACGTCGACCAGGTGCTGCGCGTCGATCGCGACACGCGCACGCTGTGGTTCACCGGCAATGCGCGCACGCCCGGCATCAATCCGTATTTCAAGCAGTTCTACAAGGTCGACATCGACAGCGGCAAGACCACGCTGCTGACGCCGGAAGCCGTCGACCACGACATCACCCTGTCGCCCGACGGCAAGTATTTCGTGGACACCTGGTCCACGGTCACGCAGCCACCGGTGACGGTGCTGCGCGCGTCCAGCGACGGCCACGTCATCGCCACCGTGGCCAAGACCGACATCAGCCGTCTCAAGGCCGCCGGCTGGGTGCCGCCGAAGGTCATCACGGTCAAGGCGCGCGACGGCAAGACCACGCTGTACGGCCTGATGTTCAAGCCGACCAACTTCGATCCGCACAAGAAGTATCCGGTCATCGACTACATTTACCCCGGCCCGCAAACCGGTTCGGTGTTCACCTTCGGCTGGGCTTCGGCGCGCAGCGACCATCAGGCCATGGCCGAACTCGGTTTCATCGTGGTCGCCGTCAACGGCATGGGCACGCCGTGGCGCACCAAGAGCTTCCACGACACCTGGTACGGCAAGATGGGCGACAACACGCTGCCCGACCAGGTGACGGCGATCAAGCAGCTGGCCAAGCGTCATCCGTGGATCGACCTGTCGCGCGTCGGCATCTGGGGCCATTCCGGCGGCGGCAACGCCACGGCCGACGCCCTGTTCCGTTATCCGGATTTCTTCAAGGTCGGCTGGTCCGAAAGCGGCAATCACGACAACCGCAACTACGAGAACGACTGGGGCGAGAAGTATCAGGGTCTGCTGGTCGTGAACAAGGACGGCACCACCAACTACGACAACCAGGCCAACCAGCTGATCGCCAAGAACCTCAAGGGTCATCTGATGCTGGTGCACGGCTCCATGGACGACAACGTGCCGCACGGCAGCACGTTGCTGGTGGTCGATGCGCTGATCAAGGCGAACAAGGACTTCGACATGCTGATCTTGCCCAACAAGCACCATGGCTATGCCGACGACACGCCGTACATCACGCGTCGGCGCTGGGACTACTTCGTGCGCTACCTCATGGGCGCCGAGCCGCCGCATGAGTACAAGGTGCACTTCGACCGGCATTGAGAGTGAGAATGCCGGATTGTGACGATGTGCGGGGCGGATCATGTCCGCCCCGCACTCGTTCAAGGGATGCAGGTACGGGTGGCACGAAAGCCGAAGATTGAAAGTAGCGGTGACACTCATCCCCGCCCTACGCGATCAGGAAGCTATCGCTTTGTTCCCAGCCTGAGGTATTATGTTATAACGTCTCCTTTGTGAGGCGGGATGCATGCCTCAGGAGACTCGTTTTGAATACATGTTCGTGTGCCCGTGCTGCCACTCGCGGTCGGTCGAACTGACCGTATGCGCGCGCATTTCCCTTCCCGCCCGTATCTGGCGCTGATCGGTTTGCCGCTGCTTGTGGCCGGTTGCGCCGTGGGTCCGGATTTTTCGCGTCCGTCCGCGCCCGCGGTCAAGCAATACATGCGCACGCCGCTGGTGGCCACCGTGTCCACGCCGGGCGTTGCCGGTGGCGCGGCGCAACGGGTGGTCAAGGGTGCGGACGTCGATCCGGCGTGGTGGCGTCTGTTTCGTTCGAGCGGGCTCGATGCGCTGGAAAAACAGGCGCTGGCGCACAACCCGACCCTGGCCGCGGCCCGCGACACATTGCGCGCGGCGCAACAGCAGACGCTGGCCGGGCGCGGGGCATACGTTCCAAGCATCAGTGCCGGCGTATCGGGCACGCGCACGCAGGATCCGTCCGCCGCACTGGCACCGGTGCCCAGCAACAACGCCTATCTGTACAACCTGTTCACGCCGCAACTCAGCATTGCCTACGCGCCGGACGTGTTCGGCCTGGCGCGACGTCAGATGGAGTCGCTCGCGGCCCAGCAGCAGGCGGCGCGCTTTGCCGCCATCGCCGCCTACAACACGTTGACCACGCAGGTGGCGGTGACGGCCATCGAAGCCGCGTCGCTAGATGCGCAGATCAAGGCCGCGCAAAAGATGGTGGGCATCAATCGGCGCGTGCTGAAGATGGCGCGCTATCGCCTCAAGGCAGGCTATGCCAGCGGCATGGACGTGGCCGCCCAGCAGGCTCAATTGGCGCAGGCGCAGGCGGCCCTGCCGCCCTTGCGCAAACAACTGGCCGCGGCACGCAACCGTCTGGCCGTGTTGTGCGGGCAATGGCCCGGCCAGTGGTCGACCGTCACGCTCGCATTGTCCGAACTGAAACTGCCGAGGCAATTGCCGCTCAGCCTGCCGTCGCAACTGGTGGCGCAACGTCCCGACGTGCGCCAGGCACAAGCCAACTGGCATGCGGCCAGCGCCGCCGTCGGCGTGGCG
>DASSTF010000168.1:0-8871 GCA_035708045.1 Rhodanobacteraceae bacterium
TCGGCCACGAACGAGCGCAGCAGCAGCACCGCCAGCACCACCGGAAACAGCGAGCGTGCCCAGTCGACCGGCCACGGGTCACGCGGCTTTTCGCCCTTCTCGGCGGCACGGCGCTTGCGGCGCCGATACAGGAATATGCGATCCAGCGCCCAAACCAGACCGAACAGGACGGTCAGGCCCAGCAACAATGCGGCGAAATCGAATGCCATCTATGGCTCCTCTGGAGCCGGAAACGAGGGTTCGAGGTCCGGGACTCGAGGCATCACGCCTCGGGTCCCGGGTCCCGGGTCCCGGGTCCCGGTCGTCATTTGTCTACTTTCAACACGGCCAGAAACGCTTCCTGCGGGATTTCCACTCGGCCGACCTGCTTCATGCGCTTCTTGCCTTCCTTCTGTTTTTCCAGCAGTTTCTTCTTGCGGCTGACATCGCCACCGTAGCATTTTGCCAGCACATTCTTGCGCAACGCCTTGACCGTGGAACGGGCGATGACCTGCGCGCCGATGGCGGCCTGGATGGCCACGTCGAACTGCTGACGCGGGATCAGCTCCTTCATGCGCTCGACCAGGTCGCGGCCGCGGCGGTCGGCGTGCGAACGGTGCACGATCAGGCTGAGCGCGTCCACGCGGTCGCCGTTGATCAGCACGTCCACGCGCACGAACGGGCCGGCGTCGAAGCGCAGATGCTGGTATTCCATCGAGGCGTAACCGCGCGTGGCCGATTTCAGGCGGTCGAAGAAGTCCAGCACCACCTCGGCCAGCGGCAGTTCGTAGCTGATCTGCACCTGGTTGGCCATGTAGTGCATGCCGCGCTGCACGCCGCGCTTTTCCTCGCACAACGTGATCACGTTGCCGACGTGGTCGGGCGGCGTGAGGATGTTGGCGAGGATGATCGGCTCGCGGATCTCCTCGACCTGCGGCGACGGCGGCAGTTTGGCCGGGTTGTCCAGTTGCACCACCGAACCGTCGGACTTGAGGATTTCGTAGACCACGGTGGGCGCGGTGGTGACCAGATCCAGGTCGTACTCGCGCTCCAGGCGCTCCTGCACGATTTCCATGTGCAGCATGCCGAGGAAGCCGCAACGGAAACCGAAGCCCATGGCCTCGGAGGATTCCGGCTCGAAGAACAGCGCCGCGTCGTTGAGGCGCAGCTTGTCCAACGCCTCGCGCAGGTTGCCGTAGTCGTCCGAATCGACCGGGAACAGGCCCGCGAACACGCGCGGCTGCATGGTCTGGAAGCCGGGCAACGGTTCCGGCGCCGGATCGTTGGCGAGCGTCAGCGTGTCGCCCACCGGCGCGCCGTGCACGTCCTTGATGGCGGCGTTGATCCAGCCCACCTCGCCGGTCGACAGCTTGTCCAGCTTCTTGCGCTTGGGCGTGAACACGCCGACCTCGTCGACGCCGTGGTTGCGGCCGGTGGACATGACCTGGATCTTGTCGCCCGGCTTGATTTCGCCGGCCACCACGCGCACCAACATGACCACGCCGAGGTAATTGTCGAACCACGAATCGATGATAAGCGCCTGTAGCTTGTCCGACTCAGGCTTTGCCGGCGGCGGGATGCGCGCCACGATAGCTTCGAGCACGTCGCGCACATTCAGGCCGGTCTTGGCGCTGACGGGGATGGCGTCGGTGGCGTCGAGGCCAATGACGGCCTCGATCTCCTCTTTCACCTTTTCCGTGTCGGCGGTAGGCAAGTCGATCTTGTTCAGCACCGGCACCACTTCCAGCCCCTGCTCGACCGCCGTATAGCAGTTGGCCACCGACTGGGCTTCCACGCCCTGGGCCGCATCGACCACCAGCAATGCGCCCTCGCAGGCGGCCAGCGAACGGCTGACCTCGTAGGAAAAATCCACGTGACCGGGGGTGTCGATGAAGTTGAGCTGGTAGGTTTTGCCGTCCAGCGCGGTGTACGGCAGCGACACCGACTGCGACTTGATGGTGATGCCGCGCTCGCGCTCGATCGGGTTGGTGTCCAGCACCTGCGCTTCCATCTCGCGCTCGGTCAGGCCGCCGCACAACTGGATGATGCGGTCGGCCAGCGTGGACTTGCCGTGATCGATGTGGGCAATGATGGAGAAGTTGCGGATGTGATCCATGAACGTGCCGTACTGACCTTGTCCGCCGTGAACCAGGAGCCTGGACGGTAGAATCTTCCGGGCTGCAAAAGCGCCTGCGTGGTCCATATTTCTGCCGCTTCTTGACCCATGGAACCACCATGGGTCGGCAAATCGTCAAAAATCTGTCCTCACGCAGTCGCTTTTTCGCCTCGAAAGTTTCTACCGTCCAGGCTCCTACACACGGCACGACGCCGCCTTTGTGGCGGCGCCAAAACGCGAATTATCGCATGGAAGGACAGCTCGTTCACGTGCACCGTGTCCAGGCTGTCCTCCTGTCCAGGGCATCAATCGCGCTTGGGCACGGTGATGGTGATGAAGCCCGAATTGCCGTGGCTGTCACGTACCAGCAGCATCACGGTGTCACCGGGTTTGATGCCCTTTGTCCATTTGTCGAAGTCCTTGACGCTGCCGACCCGATGCTGGCCCACCATCATGACCACGAAGCCGGGACGCAAGCCTGCTTCCATGGCCTGACGGCCTTCAACGTCGCTGATGACCACGCCCTGTCCCTTCTTGATGTCCAGCTCCTGGCGCTGTTCGTCGGTCATGTTTTCCACCGAGAAACCCAGGGGATGGCTGCTGGAAACGGTATGGTCGGGACTGATCGACGAGTAGGAATCCTCGTCGCGCGCCTTCTCACCCAGCTTGACCTTGACCGTCTCGCTCTTGCCCTGGTGGAACACTTTCAGGGTGACTTCGGTACCGGGGGCGGTAGAGGCCACCATCGGCGGCAGATCCTGGGCATTGAGGACGGCTGTACCGTTGAATGCCTGGATCACGTCACCGACCTGCAAACCGGCCTTGTCCGCCGGGCTGCCGGATTTCACGCCTTGCACCAGCGCGCCGGCAGCGGTCGGCAACCCCAATGCTTTGGCTTTTTGAGCATCAACCTGCTGGATGGTCACGCCGATCATGCCGCGCGAAACGTAGCCCTTGGCCTTGATCTGACGCACCGCATCCATGGCGATATTGATGGGGATGGAGAACGACACGCCCATGTAGCCGCCGGTGGACGAGTAGATCTGCGAATTGATGCCGACCACCTGGCCATCCAGATTGAACAGCGGACCACCGGAATTGCCGCGATTGATCGGCACGTCCGTCTGGATGAATGGCACGTCGATCTGATCCTGGTTGCCGAAGCTGCGGCCCACGGCGCTGACGATGCCCTGGGTGACGGTGTAATCGAAATCGAACGGCGAGCCGATGGCCAGCACCCACTGCCCCGGCTGCAGGGAGGATGAATCGCCCAATGTCACCGTGGGCAAGTCCTTGGCATCGACCTTGAGCAGGGCGATGTCGTACGGCTTGTCGGTACCGACCACTTTCGCCGTCAGCACGCGCCGGTCTTTAAGACGCACTGTCACCGTGTCGGCATGGTCGACCACGTGGTCGTTGGTGAGGATGTAGCCGTCACTGGAAATGATGAAGCCCGAACCGATCGAGGTATGCTTCATCTCGCCCCGCGGCATCGGCTGGCCGAAGAAATGGCGGAAGATTTCCGGCACGCCCGGCGGCAGTTGCTGCGGAGCGCGCTCTTGCGTGCGGAATCGGCGGACTTCATGGTCGCCGTTGTATTTGGCTTCCACATGCACCACGGCGGGCGCATTCTTTTTGACGATCTGGGTGAAGTCGGGCAGCTGTGCCGCAAAGGCGCCTGCCGCAACCAGCATCAACGCCAGTCCGGCGCTCAACCGGATACTCATGCGATTCATGGATGATGGACTCCTGTCTTGAATGAAAAAGGGAATTGCATCATTCGATCATGCGCCCAACGGCAAAGTTCCTCGGGAAGCTTCCGATGGAACACAAACATGCGTCAACCGGCCTGCCCGGGCCTCCATTTCGAGGTAGGACGGGCCATGCCCGCCATGGAAACCATCAAGGCGCAAATAGTATTCGGCGGGCAATACCCGCCCTGCACGACGGCCCGCGCATGCATCTTCGACGATGAAAAGCTACTGCGCCTGCAAGCGCCATTCCTGCTGTGCCGGCTGTCGATGCGACGTTGCCGACGGCCACCAACGGTGCTCGGTCTGTCGCGTGCTGCCACGGATGCTCAGCCCGCGCGCATGCGGAATGGTCATGTAAGGCGCCAGACCCGGCGAGGCATACTGCGACTCGGACAATCGCAGCGGTTGACCGTTGGGCGAGAACGTGGCCGCGGCGGGTTGCGCCAGTTGCGCAGCCGCAGGGGATGCCGACAGCCAACGCGGCACGGTCGGCGCGGCCATCGGCTCGCCGACATCAGGGGTTGCCGCGGGCGATGCGGCAATCGTCTGCGGAGCCGACGCGGTGCTTGCTGCCGTCCGTGCGCCTCGCATCTGCGGCTGCACCACCACCAGGGCCGCCACCGCCACGCCCGCGGCAATGGCGCCGCCCGCCGACCAGCGCAGCCAGCGGTGGGGTCCGCGGCGATGGTGCGTGACCGAGGATGCATCGATCTCGCGCATGATCCGCTCGGCAAAGCCGACATCGGCAAGGCCGTGCATTTCATGGCGGAGGCTGTCGCCCATGACGTGGTAGCGCTCCCAGGCAGTGCGAAGGGAGACGTTCCCATCCATCCGGCGCAGCATGAAGCGGACTTGATCCCGGCTCAGCTGGCCATCCATCAGGGCAGAAAGATTTTCGTGTTCGGCATGGCTCATGTTGGCGACTCCTCGCGACCCGGCAGCAGCGGTCGCAATTGCTGGTCGATGGCTTCCCGGGCGCGGAAGATGCGGGATCTCACCGTGCCGATGGGACAATCCATTACCTGGGCGATCTCTTCGTAGCTGAGTCCGTCCACTTCACGCAGGGTGATGGCGGTGCGCAGCTCCTCAGGCAGTTCTTTGACCGTGGAAACCACCGTTTGTTCAATCTCCTGACGCATCATTTCGCGCTCGGGCGTGGCGTTTTCGTACAAACGGTCGGCTCCGGCACCGTAGACGGCGTCATCGACGGCGATATCGTCGTTGGGCGGGCGCCTGCGCATAGCCACCAGGTGATTCTTGGCCGTGTTGACGGCAATCTTGTACAGCCAGGTATAGAAGGCGCTGTCGCCGCGAAAGGAGTGGATGGCACGCCAGGCGCGCACGAACGCCTCCTGGGCCACATCCTGGCATTCGCTGCGATCGGCGACGTAGCGCGAGATCAGGCCCACGATCTTGTGCTGGTACTTGCGCACCAGCAGATCGAAGGCCCGTGAATCGCCTTTTTGTACCCGCTCGACGAGCGCGCGGTCCACTTCGTTTTCGCCCATCCGGGCTGTTCTCCCTTGACGCGGACTCCAAGCCACACGTCGCTGTAGGACTGCGAAATTGACGCCAAGTTCACTTCTCGGCGTCAATACGTTACTACGGCAAGATGGGGATGCACGCTTGAACCGTCAAGCATGACGATTGGCATCAGACGCTGCCGTCCTTGCGCGACATCAGGCGCTGGCGCTCGGCCAGCATGGCGTCGAAGGCGTTGCGATCCAGTGGCCGGCAGAACAGGTAGCCCTGCAGCTCGTCGCAGGCATGCTCGCGCAGAAAGTCCAGGTGGCCCTCGGTTTCCACGCCTTCGGCCACGACCGCACGGTTGAGGCTGTGGGCCATGTCGATGGTGGCCTTGACGATGGTTTCGTCGTCCGGATCCACGCCGATGTTGCGCACGAAGCTCTGGTCGATCTTGATGCGGTCGGCCGGCAGGTTCTTCAGGTAGTCCAGCGAAGATTGTCCGGTACCGAAATCGTCGATGGCCAGCCGGCAGCCGAGGTCATGCAGGGCATTCAGGTTTTCCAGCAGGCCTGGCACGGATTTGACGCTGATGCTCTCCGTGACCTCCAGCTCCAGGCTGTCCGGCGCCAGGCCGCTCTCGTGCAGCGCCGAGCGCACCATCTCCGCCAGATTCGGCTGCATCAGCTGCACGGCCGACAGGTTGACGCCGATCCGCAACGGCAGGCCATAGCGATTGTGCCAGCGTGCGGTGGTTTCGCAGGCGGTGCGCAGCACCCACTCGCCGATGCTGATGATGAGGCCGGTTTCCTCGGCCAACGGGATGAAGAACCCCGGACTGATCATGCCCAGTTCCGGGTGTTCCCAGCGCACCAGCGCCTCCATGCCGACGATGTCCTCGCTGCGGGAATCCACCTGCGGCTGGTAATGCAGCCTCAGCTCGCCGTTCTTTTCCGCCTGCCGCAGCTTGGATTCGAGCGCCACGCGCTGCTCGTGCGACTTGTCCGGCGAGGACACGTAAACCTGATAGCCGTTGCGCCCCCGTCCCTTGGCGTTGTACATGGCCACATCCGCGTACTTGAGCAGGCGTTCGGCGGTAGTGGCGTCGTCCGGATAGAAACTGATGCCGAGCGAGGCGGTGATGTGCAATTCCGAGCCGTCGGCCAGCATCAGCGGCGTGTCCATCAGGCGCACGATCTTGTCGGCGATACGCAATACATCGTCACGCTGGATGATATGGCGCAGGATGATGGTGAATTCGTCGCCCGCGTACCGCGCCACCGTATCGGATGAACGCACGCTGCCACGCAGGCGCCGTGCGACGGCGACCAGCACTTCGTCGCCGACCGAATGGCCCAGCGAATCGTTGATGCTCTTGAAGCGATCCAGATCGACGAACAACACGGCGAATGTTTCGCCGGTGCGGTGCGCCTCGCGCAGTACCGTGTCCAGCCGGTCGTTGAACAACAGGCGATTGGGCAGGTGCGTCAGGCCATCCAGCAGACCGTGGTCGCGGCCTTGCTGGCGGGCCCGCTCCAGTTCCATGTCGAAGGCGAAACGGATCCCGGCCGCTCGCAGGGTTTCCGGCACCAGCGCATGCGAATCCCAGGCCTGACGGCTGCCGGCCAGCAAGGCGCCGAGCACGTTCTTGCGCTCGTCCACCAGCGGCAGGCCGGCAAAAGCGGTGAAGCCCATGGCGCTGACAAATTCGTCGGATCCAGCCAGCCGATGGGCATCGCTGGAATGGATGAGCGTGTCGCCGTCGAGCACCAGTTTGAGTACCGGCTGTTGCAGCACCTCGGGGATGGCGCCGGACAGGGTCAACGACTTGCTGAACTCCTGCACGCGCGTCTCCGGCTCACCGCTGGATTCCGGCAGTGCCGCATAGATGCCGACAAAATCCAGCGGCAACGCGGCCATCAGCAGGCGCACGGCTTCGCGCATGCCGGTATCGCCGCTGCCGGCGACGTGCAGCCGCGCCAGCAGGTTGAGCATGGTGCGGGCGCGGGCCACCGGGCCATGATGCTGCAATGACGTCACATGCACGATTTGCCCGTCGCGCATGGCCATGCGCGTCATGGCGCGCATCAGATCCTGTCGGCCATCCTGGCGCGGCCGCCTGACGATGCGTTCAAGGCTGCCGCCTTGGCCGAGGCTTTCCTTCATGGATTCCGGGGTCTGTCCGCTCTCTCCCAGCAAGGTGGCCAGCGAGCGGCTGCAGGCGGACTCGGCGTCGATGCCGGTGTGGCCCACGAAGGCCGGGTTGACTTCCAGCACTGCGCCTTCGAGCGTGGATATGATCCATTCGCGGTCATCATCCTCGAAGGCGAAGCGGTAGTTGCCCTTGCCCGAAACCGACGTCAGCGCGGCAGGGTCAGGAATCCGCGAAGGCTGATCCAGCGTCTTGCGCACCAGCTCCAGCGCGGCGTCCGCGTCCACCGGCGTCTGCAGCCAGCCCGCCACGCCGGGCGGGTTGTTGTCGTGATCCCACACCCGGTGCGCCGGATGCCGGGACAACAGCCCCAGAACCTGAACCTGGCCGTATTCGGACATGTTGTGCAGCTGCGTGCAAAAAGCCAGTGTCTCGCCCGCTTCGCCGCAGAACTCCATCAACACCAGATCCACCTGCGGATGCTCGGTCAGCAGGGTCTGCGCCTGGGCCACATCGCGGGCTGCGTAGATGGTGGAAAACCCGTGGCTGTCCAGGACGTTGAACAGGGCACGACGATCGTCCCGCTGGGGAGTGACCAGCAGGATGCCCGCACTGGCCGGGGTCGCGAGAGCGTTCATGTCATACCACCCAGCGCCCGTCGCGCAGGCGCGGTTTCATGGGTACCGATTCGTCATGCCGCAGCACTGTCGCCAGCTCTCCCAGGGATTTTGCCAATTCGGGGCCCTCGCCCAGCAATACCACTCGACGCACGAATGCCGCCTGCGTGCGGCCAATGCGCTGCAGCAAGGACAAGTGTGTCGGCTGCAGCGGCGGCTTGATTCCGGCCATCAGATAAATGCCGAAACGCATGCTCTTGTGCACGTAGCGCAACGTATCGCTTACGCGCAGGCACCCGGGCACGCGCACTCCGCTCTCGCGCAGGCTGCAAAGCCCTTCGCCCTCGCGCCACAGATAGACCGTCTGACCGCTGCGCCGCACCAGGTGGCGGAACTGCTCGATAAGGGCTTCGCCGTGCTGGGTCTGGAGCACCACCACGGACGTATCCGCATTGAGAATGCGGTCGAACAGTTCACTCCCTGTCTGGGCAGAAATCGCTTCCATTGTCATATTCATCCACGCCGCGCACACCGGGGCACTCTCAACTTGCCATCAAAACACGGATTGAACCGCGACGGTGATCGCGTTTTGCCATTATCGCCGCTGTTTCGGGTATCGTCGTAAAGATACCGTTCACAATATGAAGGCGGCTCCATGCCTCGCATTCGGCCAGACCTCGCGGTATCGTGATTGCCCATTCCATACGAGATGGCGCGATCATGTTCGAAGGGCTGCGCTTCAACCACTGGAAAACCTCCGAGGACGAAAACGGCATCGTCACTCTGGGC
>DASSTF010000169.1:0-4579 GCA_035708045.1 Rhodanobacteraceae bacterium
AAAATGTCCTTGGCCAGATCAATGGCTATGGCTGTAATCTTGTTCATGGGCTCGCCCTCGCATACGTTGTGTTGGGAGTACTAGCTCACCACCACTGGCACCTTGATGCCTGAATGCGCGGGGGCGAGTCCATTCGATTACGGATTTGGATCGTCATTGCTTCGGATCGGCTTCGAACAGCGTGTCGTTGTCCAGCAGCCACAGGCCGGCGAACAATTTGGGATCGATGGAGAAGCCTTCGCGCGCCTTTTGCACCAGCCAGGCGCCGGCCTGGTCGCGGTCGATGGCGTGGACGGTGATGTCTTCGCTGTCGTCGCCACCGCCGGGGCCGACCTTGCGCAGGCCGCGTGCGCGCACGAAGGTCATCATTTCCGTGCTCATGCCCGCCGAGGAAGGGCCGGCATGCAGGAAGCGGATGTCGTCGCAGGCGTAGCCGGTTTCCTCTTCCAGCTCGCGGCACGAGGCGAGCAGAACGTCTTCGTCGTCGTGGCCTTCCAGATCGCCGACCAGCCCGGCGGGCATCTCGATGGTGCGTTGCATGATCGGTACGCGGAACTGCTCGACAAAGAGAACCTTGTCCTCCGGCGTGACGGCGATGATGATGACGGCGCCGCCGGGATTGTTGCGTTCGACGAATTCCCAGCCGCCGCGTTGCTTGAGGGTCAGCCAGCGGCCTTCATGCAGTATGTCGACGGGGGTGTCGATGTCGGGGATGTTGCATGCTTCGCTCATATCGGCTCCTTGACGGCAACAGTATCGCGCAGTTTGCGCAGGCGTTCGCGGGTGAGCGGGCCCATGCGCAGGTGTTCGGTCAGGCTTTCCAGGTCGTCGGTGGGGACGCGCCGCAGATGCGCCGTTGTCTGCGCGGGAACGGGCGCATCCAGCGCGATGCGGGTCAGGCGTCGGAACAGGCGCGCGTCGTCGGCGTGCTTGCGCAACCGCGCGGCGCAGGTTTTGGCGCCGCGCAGGCTCAGGAAGGCCACTTCGTCGACACGTTCCAGCAGCGCGTCCAGGGTGCCGAAGTGCGCGAGCAGCGCGGCGGCGGTCTTGGCGCCGATGCCGGGCACACCGGGGATGTTGTCCACGCTGTCGCCGCACAGCGCCAGGTAGTCGGCCACCTGCGGCGGATGCACGCCGAGCTTGGCGTGCACGCCAGCCGGTCCCCAGCGATGGTTGCGTGCATAGTCCCACTGCTCGTCGTGTTCGCCCAGCAGCTGCCCGAAATCCTTGTCGGCGGAAACGATGACGCTGCGGAAACCTTCGGCGCGCGCTGTCCACAGGGCGCTGCCGATCAGGTCGTCGGCCTCGAACGCATCGTCGATGAGGGTGGTGATGCCCATGGCCGCGCTGATTTTCCGGCACAGCACGAACTGGTATTCCAGCTCCGCCGGCGGCATCTCGCGGTTGGCCTTGTAGGACGGATAGATGTCGTTGCGGAAGGAGGTGGTCAGCGAGCCGTCGAAAGCGACGATCACATGGCTGGGACGCGCGCGTTCCAGCAGTTCGCACAGGAAGCGGGTGAATCCGTGCACGGCGCTGACCGGGTGCCCGTCGACATCCAGAAAATCGCCCGGCATGGCGTGCCAGGCGCGAAACACGTACATGCTGCCGTCGACCAGGTGCAGCGTGGGCATGATGGTGTTCATGCCGTCCATGTGCTGACGATGGTGTCGAGGGCCGGGCGGTTGCGTTCGGGAACGCCCCGTTTCGGCGTGCCGATATGCACGAAGCCGACCACGCGCTCGTGCTCGCCGAGGCCGAGAATGGCGGCGGCATCGCGGTCGTAGGCGGCCCAGCCGGTCAGCCATTGCGCGCCGAAGCCGTGCGCCTGCGCGCCCAGCAGCAGGTTGTGCGCCACGCAGCCGGCCGACAGCAGTTGTTCCTGTTCGGGAATGTGGCTTTCGGTGTGGATGGAGGCGACCACGGCGATGACCAGCGGCGCGAAGGTGTAGCGTTTGCGCTCTTTTTCCTGCTTGGCTTCAGGCAGGCCCGGGTCCTTGCGAATCTTCAGCTCGGCCAGCCGCCGGCCCAGTTCCAGCTTGTTCTCGCCTTCGAGCAGGATCAGGCGCCAGGGCGTGAGCTTGCCGTGGTCGGGCACGCGCACGGCGACTTCGAGCAGGCGTTCAAGCGTGGCGGCATCGGGGCCGGGTGCGTCCAGTTGCTTGGACGGCACGGACAGGCGTTGGGCGAGAAAGTGCAGAGGGTCGGTCATGAACGCATCAGGTTTCGGTGGCGAGCTGGAAAGCGCCAGGCAGCAGATCGCCGACGGTGGTGTGGTGGATGTCGCCGTGGAGGTTGGCCAGGGTGACGTCGAGCTGGTCGCCGCCCAGCTCGCGCATCATCTGGCGGCATGCGCCGCAAGGGCTGATCGGGTCTTCCGTGTCGCCGACCACGGCGATGTGCGCGAAATCGCCCGGCCTGCATCCGGCCGCGACGGCGGCGCACAGGGCGCTGCGTTCGGCGCAGGTGGTCAGGCCGTAGGAAGCGTTTTCGACGTTGCAGCCGGTGAATACGCGGCCATCGCGGGTCAACACGGCGGCGCCGACCTGGAAGCGCGAATAGGGTGCGTAGGCGTGGGCGCGCGTCGCACGGGCCTGGTCGAGCAGTTCATTGATTGAGGTCATGCATGCTCCTTCCACGGCACATGAGGTATCTTGCCGAGGGTGGGCCAGCCAGTGTATAGCAGAATCCGCTGGCCGAAGGCGAGGAGGGATTTCATGACGATCAGCATCGCCGCATTGCGGGAAACGGCGACCGGCGAACATCGCGTGGCGATGACGCCGGAGGTGGCGGCCAAACTGCAGGCCGAGGGCATCGTTCCCTGGCTGGAGCATGGCGCGGGAGACGCCGCCGGATTTGCCGACCAGGCATACAAGAACGCGCGATTGGCCGCCGTCGACGAGATCGTGCCGCAGGCCGATGTCCTGTTCTGCGTGCAGCCGCCATCGGATCAGGTCGTGCATCAGCTGAAACCCGGCGCGGTGCTCATCGGCCAGTTGCGACCGCACGGCGCCGGCGAACGGCTGCGCTCATGGGCGGAGCGCAGGATAGCGGCCTTCGCGCTGGAATTGCTGCCGCGCATCACGCGCGCGCAATCCATGGACGTGCTGAGCTCGCAGGCCGCCGTGGCCGGCTACCGCGCCATGCTGATCGCCGCCGAATCCAGCCCGAAGCTGTTTCCCATGCTGACCACGGCGGCGGGCACGCTGCGCCCGGCCAGGGTGCTGGTGATCGGCGCGGGCGTGGCCGGTCTGCAGGCGATCGCCACGGCGCGCCGTCTGGGTGCGCAGGTGGAAGGCTACGATGTGCGTCCGGAAACCCGCGAGCAGGTGCAATCGCTGGGGGCGAAGTTCCTGGAACTGGGCGTCGACGCCAGTGGCAGCGGCGGCTATGCGCGCGAACTGTCCGCGGATGAGCGGGCCGCGCAACAACAGGCACTGGCCGAGCACTTCAAGAGCGTGGACGTGATCGTGACCACGGCGGCACTGCCCGGCCGACCGGCGCCGCGCATCGTTTCCGCGAGCATGGTCGAAGGCATGAAGCATGGCGCCCTGATCGTCGACATGGCCGCCGAGGGCGGCGGCAATTGCGAACTGACGCGCCCGGGCGAGACGGTGGAACAGGACGGCAAGCGCATCATCGGCCCCCTCAACCTGCCTTCCGGCGCGCCGTTGCACGCTTCGGAAATGTATGCGCGCAACCTGATGCATTTCGCGCAACTGCTGGTTGTCGACGGAGCATTGTCATTCAACTTCGACGACGAACTGGTTGCCGCCACTTGCCTGACCCACGGCGGAGAGGTGCGTTTCGATGGCTAGATGGAGATGGTTGCCGCGCAAGTTGTCAGTGAAGGATCAGGAAGCATTTCAGGCTGTGTTTTTTCGCGAGCAATGGTTTGTATTCGCGATTTATCTTGCGGGCGTGGTCATCTTGGGATGTCTGGATAGCGTGCTAGGTATGGACGATTCCTGGCTGCGCTGGGTGATTTTCACCGCATGGTTATATGTGGCATTGGAGTACATCAATCGGCCCTTCAAGCGCAGAGGCATCCTGCGCGTGCGCCGAGAAGCGCGAAGCCGGCGTCGTGCCGAAAGTTGAGGCTTTCGGAGGGTGGATCTTGCTTATGCATCCCTTCCATTAACCGTTCGCGCTGAGCGTAGCCCGCGCAGCGGGTGAAGTCGAAGCGCCCGCATGGTCACGGCGTGTCTGGCATGTCCTTCGACTTCGGCCTGCGGCCTACGCTCAGGACGAACGGGCATTAAAGCCTAGACCCACCTACTCAGCGACCGCCGCTGTGGGCGTGCGGCAAATCGCCTTTCGCGCCGTTTTTGATCCAGTGCTTGCGCTGTTCCGGGCTCAGGCGATGCCACTGCCGTCGCAGTGACTTTTGCTGCTCGGGCGGCATTTGCTTGAAGCGTTCGTAGGCCTGATGCAGTTGCGCGCGTTGCGCGGGCGACAATTGCTCGTAGATGCGCTCGTTGGTGCGCACGCGCCGGCGCTCGGCCGGGGTCATCTGCTGCCAGCGCTGGATGTTGCGGCGGATGCGTTTTTGCCGATAGGCCGGCAATCGTTCCCAGCG
>DASSTF010000170.1:0-11283 GCA_035708045.1 Rhodanobacteraceae bacterium
ATCCCAACAAGGTGCAGATCATCGGTTCGGAGGAGCTCAACTACCTGGACGGCCTGGACTCGCGCCAGCGCTGGGAAACCATCCAGAAGATCATGGCGCAGAACCCGCTGGCGCTCGTCATCACCAAGGATCAGAAGCCGCCGTCGGACCTGGTGGACGCCGCCGAGGAAAGCGACACGCCAATATGGGCCAGCCCCAAGCGCGGCCACCAGTTGCTGGCCTACCTGCAATTCCACCTGACCCGCAGCCTGGCCCAGAAGGTGTCGCTGCACGGCGTCTTCATGGAGATCTACTCCATCGGCGTACTGTTCACCGGCGAGCCCGGCTCGGGCAAGAGCGAGCTGGCGCTGGAGCTGATTACCCGCGGCCACCGCCTGGTGGCCGACGACGCCACCGATTTCACCCTGATCTCGCCGGACGTCATCGACGGCACCTGTCCCGAACTGCTGCGCGACCTGCTGGAAGTGCGCGGCGTGGGCGTGCTCAACGTGCGCGAGATGTTCGGCCATACGGCGGTCAAGCAATCCAAGTACCTGCGCCTCATCATCCACCTGAAACCGATGCGCGACACCGTGGACATCAACGCCCTGAGCCGCCTCACCGGCGACACCGGCCATCGCGAGATTTTCGACGTCAACGTACCCATGATGACCATTCCCGTGGCGCCCGGCCGCAATCTCGCCGTGATGGTCGAGGCCGCCGTGCGCAGCTACATGCTCAAATCCAGCGGCATCGACCCGGCACAGACGTTCATCGACCGCCAGGCGCGACAACTGCAGAACCTGCCCCCGTGGTAACCGGTGTATCCATGAACGTGAAGGAAAAAAACCACAAACCCTCCGATGTCCATGTGATCGTGCTCTCGGGCATGTCCGGCGGCGGCAAGACCGTGGCCCTGCGTGCCTTGGAGGATCTGGACTTCTATTGCGTGGACAACCTGCCCGCGGCGCTGATTCCGCAATTGGTCAAGGCACTTGGCGGCCGCCACGGCAACCACCGGCGCATCGCCGTGGGCGTGGACGTGCGCAACCGCAGCGAGGATCTTTCGCAGATTCCGCACATGCTTTCGCAATTGGCGGCGGACGGCATCATCGCGCATCTGGTTTTCGTCGACAGCCGCGACGACGTGCTCATCAAGCGCTATTCCGAAACCCGTCGTCGTCACCCGCTGTCCGCCGACGGCCTGTCGCTGGCCGACGCCATCGCCGAGGAGCGTCGCCTGCTGCGCGGGCTGTCCGGTATTGCCGAGGACACCATCGACACCAGCGACCTCAACGTGCACGAACTCCGGCGCATGATCGCCACGCGCTATGCCGCCGCCAGCGAAGGCCTGTCGCTGCTGTTCGAATCGTTCGCCTACAAGAAGGGCTTGCCGCTGGACGCGGACTTCACCTTCGACGCCCGCTGTCTGCCCAATCCGCACTGGGATCGCGCGTTGCGGCCCTTGACCGGCAAGGATGCGCCAGTACGCGATTTTCTCGACTCGCAAGGCATGGTCGGTGAATACCTGAACGACATCATCGGTTTTCTCGACACCTGGCTGCCCCGTTTCGGCAACGACGACCGCAGCTACGTCACCGTCTGCATCGGTTGCACCGGCGGCCGTCACCGCTCGGTCTATCTGGCGGAAAAACTGGCCGAGCACTTCCGCCCCGGCAACCATGAAGTGCTCACGTTCCATCGCGAGCTGGATTGAGCATGAGCACTTCCGTCCTTCTGATTACCCACGAGTCCGTCGGCCAGGCGTTGATCGCCGCGGCCCGCCACGTCATGCCGCAGCTTCCGCTCAAGGTGGTGGCGATGGAAGTGCCTGCCGACGCCGACGTCGGCAGCATGCGCCAGGTCACGTCGCGCCACATCCGCGACCTCGACAATGGTGACGGTGTGCTGGTGCTGTCCGACCTGTACGGAGCCACGCCCTGCAACATCGGGCTGGCGGTCGGCGAGCTCGGTGCACCGGTGCGCTGCGTTTCCGGACTCAACCTGCCCATGCTTCTGCGCGTCATGAACTATGCCGACAAGTCGCTGGACGAACTTGCCGAAATCGCGGCCGCTGGCGGGCGCGGAGGAATCCACATCGACCATGCGTGAACAAGACATCACCGTTTCCAACCGCCTCGGGCTGCATGCGCGCGCCGCCGCCAAACTCGTGCAGACCGTGCAGGGATTCAAATCCACCGTCATGCTCGTCAACCAGGGCCGCGAGGTGAACGCCAAGAGCATCATGGGCGTGATGATGCTGGCCGCCGGCCAGGGAACCGCCCTGACCATCCGCGCCGATGGCCCGGACGAAGAAACCGCGCTGGACGCCGCCGTCAAGCTGTTCGAGCGCAAGTTCGACGAGGGCGGCTGAACATGCGACCCGGACAAGCACTATCCCGCGTGCAAGGGATGCCGGCATGAGACAGGTCTTGGCCGGCACCGTGGGTGCGCGCGGCATGGCCCTGGGTCGTGCCCGCCGCATCCAGTCGACGAAGATCCGCATCGATGCCACGCCGCTGGCCGACGACGAGATCGACGCCGAAGTCGAACGCCTGCACAAGGCGCTGGAAACCGCGCGCGAGGAACTGCTCAGCCTGCGCGAAAAGCTGCAGGGCTCGATGGCGCGCGAGGCCACGGAATTCGTGGACGCGCACAACATGCTGCTCAGCGACCCCGACCTGCTGCGCGGCCTGGAGTCGATGGTGCGCGACCAGCGCATGCGCGCCGGCGCCGCGCTCAAGGCACAGCGCGACCGCCTGGTCGGCGTGTTCGACGCCATGGACGATCCCTACCTGCGCAGCCGCAGCGAAGACATCGACCAGGTCATCGGCCGCGTGCTGGGCATCCTGTCGCGCAGCAGCAGCCACGAGGAACGCAAGCTGGCTTCGCGCGTCGGTGAAATCCTGGTGGCCGAAACCATCGCGCCGGGCGACATGGCCAGTCTGGCGGGGCGCGGCCTGCTCGGCGCCATCACGGCTTCGGGCAGCGCCTACTCGCACAGCGCCATCCTGGCGCGCAACCTCAATCTGCCAATGCTCATCGGCGTCGCCAACGCCCTGGGCAACATCCGCGACAACGACCTGATCCTGCTCGATGGCGAGGCCGGCGAAGTCATCGTGCACCCGGCTTCGCAGGATCTGGCCCGCTACCGCCAGTGGCAACGGGACACGGCGCGCGAAGGCAAACGGCTGGCCGCGCTTGCCAATGCGCCTACCCGGACCATCGACGGCGTCGACATCCGCCTATTTGCCAATGCCGAGCGCCCCGTCGACCTCGCCACGGCACGCACCCATGGCGCCAGCGGCATCGGTCTTTACCGCAGCGAATTCCTGTTCCTCAGCAGCAATGGACTGCCGACGGAAGACGAGCAATTCAGCACCTACCGCAACCTGGTGCTGGCCATGGGCGGTCTGCCGGTCACCATCCGCACGCTGGATCTGGGTGCCGACAAGGCAGGCTCCGCCGGCCTCACCGTGCGCGACGAGGACAACCCCGCGCTCGGCGTGCGCGGCGTGCGCCTGTCGCTGCGTCACCCGGTCATTTTCGCCACCCAGTTGCGCGCGATCCTGCGCGCGGCCAGTTATGGTCCGGTGCGCATCCTCGTTCCCATGGTCACTCAGGCCGACGAACTGGAAGCGGTGCACACGCTGATCGACCATTGCGCGCGCGACCTGCGCAACGAAGGCGAAGAGCCGCCGGACAGCATCCCCGTCGGCGCCATGATCGAAGTGCCGGCCGCCGCGCTCACCGTGCGCACCCTGCTCAGGCAAGCCGACTTCCTCGCCCTGGGCACCAACGATCTGGCGCAATACGTGCTCGCCACCGATCGCAACAACGATGCCCTCGGCAAGCTGTACAACCCGCTGCAACCTGCCCTGCTGCGCCTGATCTATCACGTCATCAGCGCGGGCCAGCGCGCCGGCAAGCCGGTCAGCCTGTGCGGCGAGATGGCGGGCGACCCTTTGTTCACGCCACTGCTGCTGGCCCTGGGCCTGACCGACTTCAGCATGCATCCGGGCCAGTTGCTGACCGTCCGCGACCGCATCGCCAGTCTGGATCGTACCCGCTTGCGCCGCCTCGGTCCGCACATCCTGCGCGCCGCCTCGCGCGAGGAAGTGGAGGCCATCCTGCGTCAGGCGATGCCGATTGTCTGACAGCCTTCCATGGCTGCGAAGGTCAGTTGCTTAAAAGCACCCGTTCACGCTGAGCGTCGCCCGCACAGCAGGCAAAGTCGAAGCGCATCTGGACGGATGTCTCAAACATGTGCCGTTGGATCCAAACTCCTAGAACTTCACCTCGCCCCACAACCCGATTTCATTGGTGCGCAAGCTGGCGACATGCGGCGGCAATGGTGCAACGACGCTGCCTTCGCGCTTGCCGTGCTTGTACACGGCGGCCAGCTTGAAGCCCTTGGTCACCTGAAATTGCACGCCGGCGTTGTAGTAGGCGTCGCTTGCCTGCGGATCCACGTCCTCGCTGAGGTCGGCGCGGTCGTAACGGGCAAAGACTTCCACCGAATCGGAAAGCGGCGCGCTGGCCCAGACCGACCAGCCCGAGGACTTGTCCGCGTCAGGCTTCAGCACGGTGTTCCAGTTGCTGGCGCGAAAGTACTCGCCGCCCAGGCGCCAACCGTCGCGCGCCCAGGCCACCATCAAGTCGGCGCGGGTGGCGGTGTGACTGGCCGGCATGGTTTGCGTCTCCTCGCCGCGCTTGCCGCTGTAACCGCCCAGGGCGACGATCATGCCATCCATGGGCGTGAATCCGACACGGGCCGCGACGTCCACACCCTTCCCGCGGGTAGCGTGCTTGTAGCCCGCGCCGTTGATCACCGACACGGCGTAATTGAAACGCTCGCCCGCACCCAGCTTGCCGCCCAGGTGCAGACCCCAGTCCGCCGAGTTGCCGTATTTGAGGCGATCGACCAGCGTGTTTTCGACGTAGCGAAATCCATAGTATTTCTCGACCAGCCCGATCCACGGCATGTCCGCCGAACCAATGCGCAACACGACGGCATCGGAAAAACGCCCCTGCACATAAGCCTTCTTGACGAACAGGTTGGTCTCGCCGTCATTGCTGACGTAGTTGAAGTCGGTGGTCAGGTGCAGCGACCAGGTGTCGTCAAGCTGATGGTCGACGCCCAGATAAAACCGTTTCACGTCCAGTCCAAAGCCCGAGGCGTCGGTCTTGCCGGTGTCGCTGTTTTTCTGGTCGATGTGCGTGAAATCGAAATACATCTTGCCCGACACATCGGTGTCTCCGGGCGCGGCTTGGGCGTGAGCTGCGGCACAACCCAGTCCCAGCACGATGGCAAGGCTGGCGGCAAGGCGTCTGCGATACATGAAAAACACTCCTGTCAATGAATGGTTGTTCGCCGTGCGCGTGCCCGACGATGCGCACACCATCGCCTGCCCACATGACAAACATGTGCCGGAAGGATGACAGAAACATGACATCGACAGTGGCCCGCCACTTCGCACAGTTGTCACGAAACTGCCATATCTCGCTCATGAATCTGCAACACGCGAAGCCTACAAAGGTGCCCGAACCCACATCGTTCGCCACTCCATCGAGGAATCATCGTGAGCAAGCACCTGAAGTCCCGCATCATCGTCGCTGCCCTCGCCTGTTCGCTGTCCATGGGCGCATTTGCCACCGACGTCACCGGAGCCGGTTCGAGTTTCGTGTACCCGGTGTTGTCGAAATGGTCGGCCACGTATGCCGAAAAGACCGGCAACCACATCAACTACCAGTCCATCGGTTCGAGTGGCGGCATCGCCCAGATCAAGGCCGGCACCGTCGATTTCGGCGCTTCGGACAAGCCTCTCTCCGCTGCGGACCTTAAGAAATTCGGACTGGGCCAGTTCCCGATCGTCATCGGCGGCATCGTGCCGATCCTTCACGTGGAAGGCATCGATCCGGGCAAGCTGGTTCTCGACGGAGCGACGCTGGCAAACATTTTCCTGGGCAAGATCACGCGCTGGAACGATCCGGCCATCGCCAGGCTCAATCCCGGGATGAAGCTGCCGGACGAGCGCATCACCGTGGTGCACCGCTCGGACGGTTCCGGCACTTCGTTCAACTTCACCAACTATCTGTCCAAGGTCAGTCCGTCGTGGAAGAGCCAGGTCGGCGAAGGCACGGCGGTCAACTGGCCGACGGGCATCGGCGGCAAGGGCAATGAAGGCGTCGCCGCCTACGTCAAGCAGATCGACGGCTCCATCGGTTACGTCGAGTACGCCTACGCCCTGACCAACCACATTGCCTGGAGCAAGCTGAAGAACGCGGCGGGCAAAGTGGTCGCGCCCGACAGCAGCAGCTTCCAGGCCGCCGCGGCAACCGCCGACTGGGCCCATGCCAAGGACTTCAACCTGATCATGACCGATGCCAAGGGCGCCAAGGCGTGGCCGATCACCGCCACCACCTGGGTGATCATGTACAAGCAGCCCCGGCATGAAAAGCGTTCCGATACCGCGCTGGGCTTTTTCAAGTGGTCGCTGGAGCACGGTCAGAAGCAGGCTGCGGCCCTGGATTACGTGCCGCTGCCTGACTCGCTGGTGAAGCGGATCGAAACCTACTGGAACAAGCAATTCAAGGACTGATGATTCGGCAGCCCGTCACTCCAGCGAAAGCTGGAATCCAGTACATCGAATGCAAAGGCGAACAGGCAGGTTTGCCCTTGCTTTCTCCCCTCCCCCGCTGGGTTCCAGCTTTCGCTGGAGTGACGGGCGGACCGGCAACTTTCCACTCGCCAACATGAGATTCCATGTCCATATCGCTTGATTGCATTGTCGATATCGTCGAGCACCGGCGCCGCCGCGATGCCCGCCACGACCGCTGGTTTCGCCGCGTCCTGATGGCTTGCGCGCTACTGGTATTGGCCGCTCTGCTTGGCGCGGCGCTGGCCACACTCTGGGGTGGGCGCGAGGTGCTGTTCGGGCACGGGCTGGAATTTCTCACCAGCGCAGCATGGAATCCGGTCGAAAACCGTTACGGTGCCTGGGCGCCGATCTTCGGCACGCTGGTGACCTCGCTGATCGCCATCCTCATCGCCGTGCCGGTCAGCTTCGGCATCGCGCTGTTCCTCACCGAGATCGCTCCCCGCTGGCTGCGTGGGCCGATCGGCGCCGCCATCGAGATGCTGGCGGGCATTCCATCGATCATCTACGGCATGTGGGGGTTGTTCGTGTTCGTCCCGTTCATGGCCGATCACGTCGATCCGTGGCTGGACGAGCATCTGGGCTCATGGCCGGTGATTGGTCCGCTGTTCTCCGGCCCGCCGCTGGGGCTGGGCATGCTGACCGCCGGTATCGTGCTGTCGATCATGATCATCCCGTTCATCGCCGCCGTCATGCGCGACGTGTTCCGCACGGTGCCGACGCGGCTGAAGGAATCGGCCTACGCGCTGGGCTCGACCACCTGGGAGGTGGTCTGGCACATCGTGTTGCCGTACACGCGCCAGGCCGTGGTCGGCGGCATTTTCCTGGGTCTTGGTCGTGCGCTGGGCGAGACCATGGCCGTCACCTTCGTGCTCGGCAACAGCTTCGACATCCGCGCCTCGCTGCTGATGCCTGGTACCTCAATTTCCTCGGCCATCGCCAACGAATTCAATGAAGCCGTTGGGCTGCACCGCTCGGCGCTGATGGCGCTGGGCTTCCTGTTGTTCGTGGTGACCTTCTTCGTGCTGCTGGCCGCGCGCCTGATGCTGCGCTCGCTGGAACGCCGGGAGGGCAAGGCATGAATCTGCATGTCCGCCGCCAGGCGCGCAATCTCGTCACCCTGTTCCTGGGTTGCGTGGCGACGCTGTTCGGTCTTGGTTTCCTGGTGTGGATCCTGTGGGTGACCATCAGCCACGGCATCAAGGCCATCGGCGTCCCGCTTTTCACCGACATCACCGCGCACACCACCGACGGCGGCCTGGCCAACGCCATCGTCGGCAGCCTGATCATGGACTTCATGGCCATCGCCATGTGCGCGCCGGTGGGCATGCTGGCCGGCATCTGGCTGGCCGAGTACGCGCAACGTTCGCGCCTGGGCGCGACCATCCGCTTTCTCAACGACATCCTGCTGTCGGCGCCCTCGATCGTGCTGGGTTTGTTCGTGTACGTCATCGTGGTGTTGCCGATGACCTCGCTGACCAACGGCGCGACCACTTTTTCCGCCTTTGCCGGCGCCGTGGCGTTGGCGCTGATCGGCCTGCCAGTGATCGTGCGCAATACCGACGAGATGCTGCAACTGGTGCCGGGCACGCTGCGCGAGGCTGCGCTGTCGCTGGGCATTCCGCAATGGAAACTCACGTTGCAACTTCTGATGCGCGCGGCCGGCCCGGGCGTCCTGACCGGGGTGCTGCTGGCCTTGGCGCGCCTGGCCGGCGAGACCGCGCCGCTGCTCTTCACCGCCTTCGGCAACAACTACATGGCCTTCGGACCGCTGGACAAGATGGCCAGCGTGCCGGCCACGATCTACCAGTACACCAACGCGCCCAGCCCCGAGCTGCACGCCATCGCCTGGGCCGGCGCTCTGCTGATCGCCATCTTCGTGCTGGCCTTGTCGCTGCTGGCACGCGCCCTCTTCTCCCGCCGGAGCACGAGCCATGAATAATCCCGCCATCCAGACCAGGTCCGCCGACACAGCCGCATCGACGCACATCCAGGTGCGCGGGCTGGATTTCTTCTACCGCGACTTTCGGGCTTTGCGCGACATCAACATGGACATCCATGAGCGTCAGGTCACGGCCATCATCGGACCTTCCGGCTGCGGCAAGTCGACCCTGCTGCGCATCTTCAACCGCATCTATGCCGTCTACCCGGGCCAGCGCGCCACTGGCGCCATCCTTCTGGACAACGAGAACATCCTGGATCCGGGCTACTCGCTGAACCGCCTGCGCAGCCGCATCGGCATGGTGTTCCAGAAGCCGGTGCCGTTCCCGATGACCATTTTCGAGAACATCGCCTGGGGCATTCGCCATCACGAGAAACTGTCGCGCGCGGAAATGAACGAGCGCATCGAGCAGTCGCTGCGCGCCGCGGCGCTGTGGGACGAGGTCAAGGACAAGCTCAAGTCCAGCGCGCTGGGCCTGTCCGGCGGCCAGCAACAGCGCCTGTGCATCGCTCGCGCCATTGCCCTCAAGCCCGACGTGCTGCTGCTGGACGAACCCACCTCGGCACTCGACCCCATCGCCACCGGCCGCATCGAGCAGCTGGTGGAGGAGCTCAAGCGCGAGTTCACCATCATCATGGTCACCCACAACATGCAGCAGGCCGCGCGCGTGTCCGACCGCACCGCCTTCATGTACATGGGCGAGCTGGTGGAGTACGGCGACACCGAAAAGATCTTCACCGCGCCGGACAAGAAGCAGACCGAGGACTACATCACGGGGCGATTCGGATGAGAACCCGGGACTCGGAGAAAACGTAAATCCTGCACCGTCATTTCATCACCTTGAGACGCACCATGAACACCACCGACCACCTTATCAAGAGCTACGACGACGAACTGGCGCGCCTGACCGCCGAGATCGCGCGCATGGGCGAAATGGCCATCGCCCAACTGGAAGCGGCCATGGACGCGGTCGAGCAACGCGACGAGCGCGCGGGCATGCGGGTGGTCGACAACGACGACGCCCTCGACGCCATGGAGCACACCATCAACCATGACGTGGTGCGGCTGCTGGCGCTGCGCGCGCCGATGGCGCGCGATCTGCGCGAAGTGTTCGCAGCCTTGCGCATTGCCTCCGACATCGAGCGCATCGGCGATTACGCCGCCAACATCGCCAAACGCGCCGTGCCGTTGTCGGTCACCGACCCCGTGGCTCCGGCGCGCGGCCTTCGTCACCTGTCCGACCTGGCCGTCGACGCGGTACGAAACGTGCTGGCCGCCTACCGCGACAACGATGCCGAACGCGCGCGCCAGGTCTGGATCGACGACGACGAACTGGATCAGGCCTACACCGGCCTGTTCCGCGAACTGCTCACGTACATGATGGAAGACCCGCGCAGCATCACCGCCTGCACGCACTTCCTGTTCATCGCCAAGCACATCGAGCGCATCGGCGACCATGCCACCAACATTGCCGAGAATGTGTGGTTCGTCGTCACCGGCGAGCATCTGAAGGAAGGCTCTAAACAGTAGGGCAATCGCGGACCATTCACATGGCGTCAAGCTGCCCGGCGCTCGCCACGAACGCCTTCACCAACGCGCCGTGATAGGCCCCTCGCGCCAGCACCAGCGACAAGCGTCGTTGCATGTCCAGAAAAGGTGTCTTCAACACCGCCAGACGCCCGGCGTCCACGGCATCGCCCACGGCCACTTCGGGCAGGCAGGCCAGACCCAGGCCCGCGATCACGGCCTGCTTGATGGCTTCGATCTGGCCCAGTTCCAGCACAGTCTGCCCCGGCGGAAGCGACGCCAGCGCACGCTCGCTCAGGGCGCGCGTGGCCGATCCGGGTTCGCGCATGATCCAGTTGGCTCCCGCGAAATGCGCCGCGCGCAGACTCCGCCGCAGCGCCAACGGATGATCTGGACGCGCGCAGACCACCAGTTTGTCGTTCCGCCACGGGCGCACTTCGATGTCCGGCTGCATCACCATGCCCTCGACACAGCCGACATCCAGCCGATGCTCGCGCACGGCGGCGACGATGCCGTGCGTGTTGTCGACCTCCAGCCGCACCGATACCTGCGGATGCGCGCGCGCGAAGACGCCGAGCAAATCGCCCACCAGATAATTGCCCACCGTGTTGCTCGCGCCGAGGCGCAACTCGCCGCGCAACTGATCCGGCTCGTCGGTCGCGCGCCGACACATTTCATCCAGCCGTTCGAGGATTTCCCGCGCCAGCGGCAACAGATCGCGGCCCCGCTCGTTGAGATGCAGGCGACCACGATCGCGGGCAAACAGGGGCGCATCCAGATGCCGCTCCAGTTCGGCCAATGCCATGCTGGCTGCCGGCTGGGTCAGGTGCAGGCGTTCGGCAGCCACGCGCACGCTGCCGGCATCGGCAATCCCCACGAAGACTTCGAGCTGGCGCGGGCTGATGTTCTGCATCAATAAATCTTATATTACTGATAAATATTTATAAATATCATTTTTGCACATGCCTGTCTATGCTGCTCCGGTTCGTTTCCCGGAACCCTTCATGGCACACGATTTCAGCCCCACACTCGCTACCGAAGCTCCCAGCCGACAACCTTCGCGGCTGGCGTCGCTCTGGCCCGGCCTGCTGCTGTCCGGCGTGATTGCGCTGATCGCATGGCAGCTGGGCCGCTGGTTGCCGCTGGTCGGCGGGCCGGTGTTCGGCATCGTGCTGG
>DASSTF010000171.1:0-7240 GCA_035708045.1 Rhodanobacteraceae bacterium
TACCAGACCGGCTTCGGCAACGAATTCGCCACCGAGGCCATTCCCGGCACCCTGCCCGCAGGGCGAAACTCTCCGCAGCGCGTTGCGCACGGCCTGTACGCCGAGCAGCTTTCCGGTACGGCGTTCACCGCACCACGTCACGCCAACCGGCGCAGTTGGCTGTACCGCATCCGTCCGGCGGCCATGCACCGGCCGTTCGAGGCGCTGGAACATGCCACGTTCCACAACCGTTTCGACGAGGTGCCGCCGTCGCCCAACCAGTTGCGCTGGAGTCCGCTGCCGGCGCTCGACGGCGAGGCCGATTTCGTCGATGGCCTGTTCACCATGGGCGGCAACGGCGGAGCGGCGCAGATGACCGGTGTCGGCATCCATCAGTACCTGGCCAACCGCGACATGCGCGGGCGCTTTTTCTACGACGCCGACGGCGAACTGCTGATCGTGCCGCAGGCCGGGCGCCTGCGCATCGCCACCGAACTCGGCGTGATCGACATCGAGCCGCAGCAGATCGCGGTGATCCCGCGCGGCGTGCGCTTCCGCGTCGAGCTGCCCGATGGCGAAGCGCGCGGCTACGTGTGCGAGAACTTCGGCGGCCATTTGCGCCTGCCCGAACTGGGGCCGATCGGTTCCAACTGCCTCGCCAATGCGCGCGATTTCGAGACGCCGGTGGCGGCGTTCGAGGACGAAGAAGGCGAGTTCGAACTCGTCGCCAAGTTCCAGGGCGGATTGTGGCGTGCGGCGATCAATCACTCGCCGCTGGACGTGGTCGCCTGGCACGGCAACGACGCGCCATACCGCTACGACCTGCGCCGCTTCAACACCATCGGCTCGATCAGCTACGACCATCCCGATCCGTCGATCTTCACCGTGCTGACCTCACCCAGCGATACTGCCGGCACCGCCAACATGGATCTGGCCATCTTCCCGCCGCGCTGGCTGGTCGCCGAGAACACCTTCCGGCCACCCTGGTTCCACCGCAACGTCGCCAGCGAGTTCATGGGCCTGATCCATGGCGCGTACGATGCCAAGGCCGCCACGGCCGGCGGTTTCGTGCCCGGCGGCGCCAGCCTGCACAACTGCATGAGCGGACACGGCCCGGACGCGCAGGCGTTCGAGAAGGCGTCGAACATCGACGCCAGCCAGCCGCAGCACCTGACCGACACCATGGCTTTCATGTTCGAGACCCGCGCGGTGATCCGACCCGTGCGCCAGGCGCTGGAGTCGCCCGCCCTGCAGGCCGATTACTGGCAGTGCTGGCAGGGGCTGGCCAGGCATTTCAAGCAGCCCGACTGACCATCCGACCTTTTTCCACGACCCATTTCAAGCGAGGACGCTTCATGAAACTTGCATCCCTGAAAGAAGGTGGCCGCGACGGCACCCTGATCGTCGTCAGCCGCGACCTCACGCGTGCGGTCAAGGCCGATGGCATCGCGCCGACCCTGCAGGCGGCGCTGGACGACTGGTCGAACGCGGCGCCGCGCCTCAACGCCCTGTTCGACGACCTGCAGGCCGGCAAGGCCGACAGCGCGTTCGACCTGGACGTGGACAAGCTGGCCGCGCCGTTGCCGCGCGCCTACGAATTTTGCGATGGCAGCGCTTACCTGCCGCACGTCGAGCGCGTGCGCAAGGCGCGCGGCGCGCAAGTGCCGGAAAGCTTCTACACCGATCCGCTGATGTACCAGGCCACCAGCGCCGGCTTCCTCGGCCCGCATGATGACGTGGTCATTCCCAGCGAGGACTACGGCATCGATCTTGAAGCGGAAGTCGTGGTCGTCACCGACGACGTGCCGATGGCGCCGACGCCGGAGCAGGCCGCCGGCCATATCCAGCTGATCGGTCTGGTCAACGACGTCAGCCTGCGCGGCCTGATTCCGGGCGAATTGGCCAAGGGTTTCGGTTTCCTGCAGTCCAAGCCGCGTTCGGCGCTGTCACCGGTGTTCGTCACGCCCGACGAGCTGGGCGACGTCTGGAAAGACAGCAAGCTGCACCTGCCCATGCGCACCTGGCTCAACGGTGAGTGGCTGGGTGAAGCAAATTGCGGCGTGGACATGCAGTTCAACTTCGGCCAGCTGGTGGCGCATGCGGCCAAGACGCGCCCGCTGGCCGCCGGCACCATCATCGGCTCGGGCACCATCGCCAACCAGGACACCTCGCTGGGCGCCTCCTGCCTGGCCGAGCAGCGCACGGTGGAGAAACTGCGCGACGGCGAGCCGAAGACGCCGTTCCTGAAGTTCGGCGACAAGGTGCGCATCGAGATCACCGACGCCGAGGGCAAGAGCATCTTCGGCGCCATCGAACAGACGATTGCACCGAACAAGCCCTGATCCGTCCAATCACAGGCGATATGCGAGGCGTCGCGGGCTGACCATGCCAGCGTAATCCTGTCGCATGGCTTCTGGAATCGTCGCGGCATGGCGTACCATGGTGCGGCGGGTTCCAGCGCGGAAAAATCATGGAAAACCTCAAGGCGCATTTCGATCCACACGGCAGGCCATCGCCGATCGCCAATGACGGCGATCGCGAGACGTTCTGCTCAACCTGCGCGTTCTCGCATGCCTGCGTGGTGGAAGGCTACGGCAAGGGCGATCTGGAAGCACTGCAGTGCCTGATCGAGCACGTGGGGCCGTTCCAGCCGGGCGAGTTCGTGTTCCGCACCGGCGATGCGTTCCGCGCCATCTATGCGGTGCGTTCGGGCATGGTCAAGACCGTGCTGGTGGATGCCGACGGACAGGAGCAGGTGCTCGGTTTCTATCTGCCGGGCGAGGTGGTGGGGCTCAATGCCATCTACCCCGAGCGTTATCCCTGCGATGCGGTGGCGCTGGAAACCACCGAGTTCTGCCGCTTTTCGTTCCCGGCCATGAGCGCCTTGGCAGCGCGCCTGCCGAGCGTGCAGCAGCACCTGTTCAAAATGCTCAGCAAGGAACTGGGCACTGCGTCGCTGCTGGCCGGCGACCACACCGCCGACGAGCGCATGGCGGCGTTCCTGCTGGATCTGGGCGAACGCTATGCCACGCGCGGCTTTTCGCGCACCGAATTCCGTTTGAGCATGTCGCGCGGCGACATCGCCAATTACCTGCGCCTGGCTGCCGAAACGGTCAGCCGCGTGCTGGGCCGTTTCCGCAAGCAGGGGCTGGTGGACATCGATGGCCGGCGTGTCACGTTGCTGGATACCGACGGCCTGTATCAGCTGGCTCGCAACGTGTTGAACCGTTGAGTAGGGCGGGCATTGCCCGCCGAAAACATGGCGGCAAGAACGGCGGCGGGCAGTGCCCGCCCTTATATCTACGGGTTTGCGGGAATTGGGTCTGACCTGAGTCAGTGCCGGCGATCAAGCCGGACTGCATCATGGCGGACGACTTTTTCTACACTGTGCCCATGTCCGAGACCACGCAAACCAGCGAGTTTCCCGTCGACCTGCCACGCCTGCTGGCGGCAGCGCCGCATCGCCCGTTATTTTTGGCCGGCACGGTGGCCGTCATTCTGACCATGCTGTGGTGGACGCTGGAGCTGGCTTCGCTGCGTTTCGGCTGGAGCGGTTGGCCGCAGCCCGAAGGCATTCCGATGGGCTGGGCGCACGCCATGGCGATCCAGTACGGGTTGTTTCCGCTGTTCATGTTCGGCTTTTTGATGACCACGTTTCCGCGCTGGATGGACGGGCCAGCCGTGCCGCCGTGGCGCTATCTGCCGGTGGCCGGCAGCGTGTTGCTGGGTTACGTGCTGGCCAATGTCGGCTATCTGGGCATGCCGTGGCTGTCGAAGGCCGGTTTCGTGTTGATGCTGCTGGGCTACGTGATCGGCGTGACGACGCTGGCGAGCGTTCTGCGGCGTGCGCAGAACCGCAACCGGCACGGCTGGTCGGCGCTGGCGGCTTTCTGTGTCGGCACGCTGGGTCTGGCTGTGTTCGTGGCGTGGCTGTTCGGCGCGTTGCCGGCGACCTGGGGCTGGTTTTCGGTCAAGCTCGGCACCTACGTATTCCTGTTGCCGGTCTACGTCACGGTCTGCCACCGCATGCTGCCGTTTTTCACGCGCAACATCATCATGCGTGCTGGCGGCAGTTACGACATGTGGCGGCCGGGCTGGAGCCTGCCGGTGATATGGGCGCTGCTGGTGCTGCACTTCGCGCTGGAGTGGCGGGATCTGCTGACATGGCGCTGGCTGGCGGATGTGCCGCTGGCGCTGGTGTTCGCCCTGCACTGGCTGAAGTGGCAGCCATGGCGGGCCATGAGACCGGGGCTGCTGGCGGTGCTGCATCTGGCTTTCGCGTGGTTGCCGGTGGCCTTCATCCTGTTTTCGGTGCAGGACATCGTGCTCGCCACGGGTGGCGGCTACGTGCTGGGGCGTGCGCCGCTGCATGCATTGGCGATCGGCTTCTTCGGTTCGATGCTGGTCGGGATGGTGACCCGCGTCACGCACGGGCATTCGGGGCGGCGGCTGGACATGGGCGCGGTGCCGTGGATCTGTTTCGGCCTGCTGCAAGGGGTCGCCGTGGTGCGCATCGTGGCCGAGGTGGCGCCGGACATGTACCTGTGGCTGGTGGTCGCCGGCGCCGGCTGGCTGGTGGCGTTCCTGCCGTGGGTGCTGCACGGCATGCGCATCTACCTGACGCCGCGCATCGACGGCAAGGCCGGCTGATCCGTGCCGGTCACCTGGTTTTTGCCGCTGCTTTACACGCACATCACCTGCGTGGTGCTGTCCGGCAGCCTGTTCTTCAGCCGCGGCTGCCTGATGCTGGCGGGTTTGCCGCTGGCCAACCACAAGGCGGTCAAGCGCCTGTCCTACGTGATCGACACCACGCTGCTGGCGGCCGCGATCATGCTCACCACCATCATCCACCAGTATCCGTTCGTGCAGGCGTGGCTGACGGTGAAGGTGTTGCTGCTGGTGGTGTACATCGTGCTGGGCGTGTTCGCCTTGCACCGGGGCCGGACGCGGGCGGCGCGCGCGGGCTTTTTCGTGGCGGCGGTGGCGGTGTTCCTGTTCATCGTCAGCGTGGCGGTGACGGCCAATCCGTACGGCGCACTGGTCTGGCTGGGCTGATCCAGGTCAGGGTCGGGAGCGCGAAGGCATCCCATACTGGTCGCGGTTCCCCGCGAGGCTTGCGCCCATGGCCGCCTGGTATCCCTGGATCGAATTGATACATCTTGCCTGTGCCATCATCTTCGTTGGCGCGGTGGTGTTCGAGGTGCTGGTGCTCGAAGCCCTGCATCGGGATTTCGAGGTCGCGATGATGGAGCGCATCGAGCAGGCGGTGATGGCGCGCGTGCGAAAGTTCATGCCGATCGTGGTGGCGCTGCTGTTCCTGACCGGGTTCTACCAGTTCTATCATTACTGTCCCGGTTTCGCCTGCGTCGACTCGCCGTTCGGCATCATGCTGATGACCAAGGTCGTGCTGGCGTTCGCCGTGCTGGGCGTGTTCGTCGCCACCATGTGGGCGATGCTGCGCGGACGCATGAGTGTTTGCCGCTTTCGTCACACGCACCGCATCGTGCTGGTGCTGATGATTGGCATCGTGTTTCTGGCCAAGGCCATGTTTTTTCTTTAGGAGGTCGTGATGTCCCAAGTCGCATTCCAGGGCAACCCGGTGAAGGTTGACGGTACGTTTCCCGCGGTCGGATCCAAGGCGCCGGCGTTCAAGCTGGTCAACGGCGAACTGGCCGACAAGTCGCTGGCCGATTTCGCCGGCAAGCGCAAGATCCTGAACATCTTTCCCAGCATCGACACCGGCGTGTGCGCGGCCTCGGTGCGCCGCTTCAACGAACTGGCGGGCAAGCTCGACAACGCCGTGGTGCTTTGCATTTCCGCCGATCTGCCGTTTGCGCAAGGCCGCTTCTGCGGCGCTGAAGGCATCGACAACGTGACCGTGCTGTCGCTGATGCGCGGGCGCGAGTTCCTGAAAGATTATGGCGTCGCCATCGCCGACGGCCCGCTGGCTGGCGTGGCCGCGCGCGCGGTGGTGGTGCTGGATGCCGACGACAAGGTGATCCACGCCGAACTGGTGGACGAGATCGCCCATGAGCCGGATTACGACGCGGCGTTGAAGGCGCTGGGCTGATTGCCTCCAGCCGTTCACGCTGAGCGTAGCCCGCGCAGCGGGCGCACGCGGGGAGAGTCCATGGATGGACTCGGCTTTGAGGAGCGAGGAAGTCGAAGCGCGGCCAGCATGGTCGCGGCATGTTCGGCATGTCCTTCGACTTCGGCCTGCGGCCTACGCTCAGGACGAACGGGCGTTAAGTAAGCCCCTTAAGTTTTGGCCCACCATGGCCGATGCGGTGGTCAAGGCTCACTCTACGGTCATGGCTTGCGCGCTTCGTACATCGGAATGCCGAGATCCCGCCCGCGCGGACGGTCGCCCAATCCCATGCCCATGCGCAGGCCGCGGCCGATGCGCTGGGCGTAGTCGGTCATGATCGTGGCGGCCTCGGCCTCCATGATCTCGGGTACGGTTTCACCCCACAGCGTCAGCCAGCGTTCGAAGTGTTCGCGACCGATCGACAGCGGGCGATGCTTGGCCATCGGGTTGCCGCGATAGCTGCTCGCGCGCAGCGCCACCGAGCACCAGAAGCGCGTCAACAGGCGCTTGTGCTCGTCCCAGTCGTCGACGATGGCGTTGAACACCGGTCCGATCAGGTCGTCGGCCTGCACCTTGTCGTAGAAACGGTCCACCAGACGGGCGATGTGGGCTTCGTCCAGGGTCGGGGCCGTGGGGGTTTGCAGCGAAACGGTCATGTGCAAAGGATAGTCGACGCGCCATGACGCGTGCTTGACTTGCGTCATCGCGACGACTTGATGCGGATCAGTGCGCCGGCGGTGCGACAGGTGCAATGTGGCGTCATCGCGGCACCCGGAGCAAGGCCATGACCCACGTCGTCACCGACAACTGCATCAACTGCAAATACACCGACTGCGTCGAGGTGTGCCCGGTGGACTGTTTCCACGCCGGGCCCAATTTTCTGGTCATCGATCCGGACGAGTGCATCGACTGCACGCTGTGCGTGGAGGAGTGCCCGGTGGGCGCTATTTTCCACGAAGCGGACGTGCCCGAAGGCCAGGAAAATTATCTGGCCATCAACGCCGAGCTGGCGCCCGAATGGCCGGTGCTGACCGAACGCATCGACGCGCTCGAGGGCGCGGACCTGTGGGACGGCATGCCCGACAAGCTGCCGTTGCTCAAGCGCACGTGGGCGACCGAAGAGGAAGGCAGGACGGCATCTTCCGCATGATCGACCCGCAATCTGGTTTTCAC